>NZ_JBNXUM010000002.1:0-353661 GCF_050563545.1 Falsiroseomonas sp. HW251 | reverse complement strand
ATAGCCGGCTCCGACGCCGCCTAACCATCTCGCCAACCTAGCCTTTTCAGCCTTAGCTAGGTCAGCCCCAAGGATTTTTGGCTTTTGGTCGTCAAAGCGGGTCCGCGCTTTGGATAAGAAGGCCCAACCCTAAGGATTAGTGGGATACCGATCGGATGGACGGCTCCAAAGAGCCGCAGGCCTTGCGGCCGGCTCACGCATAGGACCATTGCCGCAAGCCCCGCGCGGCGTGATACCGTTGCCTGGTCGCAACGCGAGGGAGGACATCCATCCCGAGAGTGTCCCTGACAATCCTGCCCGTCGCCCTGTTCCTGGCCGTTCGCCCAGCCGAGGCCGCCCTCCCGTCGCCACCGGGCATGGTCGTCCATTTGTGCCCCGACGAGCGGCGGGCGGAAGGCGAGGCCTGCGTCTTCGGGTTCGGGCCGGGCCGGCGGCTCGCCGTGCCCTGGTCGGTGCTCGAGGCACCCCGCACGATGAGGGCCGACAATCCTCGCGTCTCGACCTACGGGATCATCTCCGAGAATGAACGGTGGCCGCTGGGAACCTGCATGCCCGCGGGCGACTGCTTGCCATCGGTCGGCCGCAGCGGCCGGCGGGAGGCGCTGCCGGGGCGGCAGCCACGCATTTACGAACAGTGGTTGCTGTGCGGCCGGCTGTCTCAGGACGGCCGCGTCGAGCACGAGCGATCCTGTCCAGCGCCGTTCGGGCCGGGCGCCCCGGTCGCGTTTACCCTCAACGTCCGTACGGATCTCGCTTCCAACACCCAGGGCTTCGAGCGGTCGCTCTTCAAGACGCCGACCCGCACGGTCGAGCTGTGGCGGCGCTGCGATCCCGGCAACGAGCCCAGGCAGACCTGCGAGGTCCATGGCGGCCGCGACGGCCTGGTCGTCACGATCTACTGGTGGGATTGGCCGGACATCCCGTCGGCGACGATGTTCGCCGCCGCCGCCTCGCTATTCGACCGCTATGTCGTGGAGGGCACCGGGTTCGGCCACTGAGCGCGCCGTCCGCCCTTCATCTCGGCCTAACCGCCGCCCTGCCAGGCCTTCACGCTGTCCAACGGCCAGAGCAGCATCAGCACGTTGAGCGTGAGATTGTCGCGGATCATCCAGCCCACGAAGAGCTCGAGCACGCCAACGATCGCCACGCTGAGCCACACCGGCAAGCGCGACGCCAGCCAGAAGCCGAGCCACATCGCGAGGATGTCGCTGACGGAATTGAGGACGCTGTCGCCGTAGTAGTCGAGCGAGATGGTCGCGGTGCGGTAGTGCTCGATCACTGCCGGCGTGTTCTCCGCGATCTCCCAGGCCGCTTCCAGCAGCGTCGCCAGCGCCAGGCGCGGCCAGAAGCCGGCGCGGCGCAGCGCCAGCCAGGTCAGCCCGTAGAAGAGGAAGCCGTGGATGACATGCGACGGCGTGTACCAGTCCGTCAGGTGCTGCGAATTGCCGCTGTCGTTGACCGTCCCATGCCACAGCGAGACGTAGCCGCATTTGCAGATGGGCTCGCGGCCCATCCACAGCAGGATCGCCGCGGCAAGGACGATCGTCCCCGCCGCGGCCGCCGGCCACCAGCCCGGCGGCGATGTCAGGCGGCGCGACGTGACGCCCGCCCCTCGAACAGGTCGCGCCCGGCGACGAGCGCGCGGATCTTCGCGTCCACGATGTTGCGCTTCAGCATCCAGAAGCCGCAATCCGGGTGGATGTAGCGCACGCGGCCGGGGCCGATGACGGTCTCCGCGCGCTCGATCGCACGCGCGATGTCGTCGGCGGTCTCAACATCGGTGCGCTTGATGTCCACCACGCCGAGGCCCATGCCGATCTCGGGCCGCAGGCCGCGGAAGACCGCGAGCTCCTCCGGCGGGCGATGCGCGTTCTCCATCACGATGTGGTCCACGTGCAGGTTGTTGAGGTAGCCCAGCAGCTTGTCCCAGCCGCCCTTCTGGATGCTCTGCCCCCCGTAGTTGCCGAAGCAGAGATGCACCGCCGGCGTCGTCTTCACAGCGCGCAGGACGCGGTTCAGCGCCTCGGCGGCCCAGGGGCTCTCGTCGGGGCTGCCCGGCAGGTTCGCCTCGTCCAGCTGGATCACCGCGGCGTCGCAATGCGCGACCTGCTCGGCCAGCACGTCGGCGATCGCGAGCGCCACCTTCTCCACGCTGCCGCCGTAGTGGCGGTCAATCAGCGTCTTGGCGAGCATGTGCGGGCCGGTGACGGTGAACTTCAGCGGCTTCGTCGCCAGGCGCTTCGCCTTCGCGCAGGCCGCCGGCAGGTCGAGCGTGCCGTGGCCGATCGGCCCTTCCACGACGCCGGGCGGGCGGGTGCGGAAGCCCATCCCGCGCTGCGCGCGATAGGCCAGCACCTCCTCGAAGGTGGGATCGTTGCGGATGCCCGTCATGGGGCGCGTGAAGTACTCGATCATCCCGTTGGTCTCGGGATGGTTGACGTCGAAGCGGTAGAGCTCCCCGTCGCAGACGACGTCGATGCCCGCCTGTTCCTGCGTGCCGATGACGACGCGCGTGGCGTCGGTGACCGCCGTCTCCGACGGCAGGGCCACGAGCCAGTCGGGGACGGGATAGCTGCCGACGACCGTCGTTTGAATGCGAGACGCGGTCATCGCGGCTGCCCCCGGAAGCCTGCGACCGCGGGGTCCAGCAGGTCGTTGGTCATCACCTCCGCCGGCGCCACGGCGGGGATGTTGAAGGCGGTCTTCACGGCCTCGATCGTCACCTCCATCCGCGCGGGGTCCATGCCGCCGAGCGGCTGGGTCGAGCCGGCGTCGGAGGTCATCAGCACGCCAACCAGCCCCCAGCCCACGCGCAGATCCTCGATGCTCATCGCGGCGGGCTGGGCGGTGGCGGCGAGGCAGGGCTCGGGGTTCGCCAGGCACGCGGCATAGGCGCGCTGCGTCACGCGGGTGAAGCGCTGCGCGGCGTCGCGGTTGGCGCGCAGCCAGGCGCCGTTGAAGAAGAAGGCGTTGCCATAGGGGTTGAAGCCGGCGTCGCGCGTCGCGAGGAAGCCGAGATCCTCGCCCAGCGCGCGCTGGTAGATGTGGTGCGAGGTGTAGAATTCCGTCGTGATGTCGATCGCGCCGGACTGCAGCGAGGTCACCTTGGCCGGCGGCGCGATGTTCACCCAGGACACGCTGTCGGCGGGAATGCCGATCGCGCGAGAGATCATCGGCCACATCACACGGGCGGCGTCGGCCGGCGGCGTGCCGATCCGCCGCCCGCGGAAATCCTGCGGGCTGTTGATGCCGGCCGAGCGGCGCCAGTAGATGCCGTAGGGCGACTGCACGTAGATCATCATCCCCGCGATCAGGTCGGCGCCCTGCGCGCGGGCCTGCAGCGCGACCGGGGCGTCCACGATGCCGACCTGCGCCTGGCCCGCGCCGACGCGCTGCGCGGCAAAGCCGGACCCGCGGCCGTTCTCGATCGTCAGCGCGATTTTGGCGTCGCGGTACAGGCCCTGCTGCTGCGCCCAGTAGAGCGGCGCGTGGTCGGGGCCCGGCGTCCAATTCAGCACCAGCGCGACCCGGTCCTGCGCCGCCGCGGGCAGCGCGAAGCCGATCGCCGCGGCGGCGGCCAGAAGCGTCCTGCGTATCATTCCCTGTCCTCCCTCATGTGATGCCGAGCCGGTCGTAGACGCGACGGGCCAGGGCGCCGAATTCCGGCGTGTTGCGGATGATGAGCTCGCGCGGCTCCGGCAGGTCCACCGCGAACTGGTCGGCCATGCGCGCGGGGCCGGCGGTCAGCACCGCCACCTGGGTCGCGCAGAACACCGCCTCCTGCACGCCATGCGTGACCAGGACGACGGTCTTGCCCGAGGCCGACCAGATCCGCCGGATCTCGAGGTTCATGCGCTCGCGCGTCAGCGCGTCCAGCGCGCCGAAGGGCTCGTCGAGCAGCACGAGCTTGGGGTCGTGCACCAGCGCGCGGGCGAGACTCACGCGCTGCTGCATGCCGCCGGAGAGCTCGTAGGGGTACTTGTCCTCGATCCCCGGCAGGCCGACGAGGGCCAGCAGGTCGCGCGCGCGTTCGCGCGTGGCCTTGGCGGGGAGGCCGAGGATCTCGGCGGGCAGCATCACGTTGTCCAGCACGCGCCGCCACTTCAGCAGCAGCGGCTGCTGGAAGGCCACGCCGATGTCGCGGCCGGGATCGAAGCCGGCATGGCCGATGCGCAGGATCCCGCCGTCATGCGGATGCAGCCCCGCCAGGATCTTCAGCAGCGTGGACTTGCCGCAGCCGGAGGGACCGACGAGCGCGAGGAACTCCCCATCCGCCAGGTCGAAGCTGGCGTCGGATACCGCCACCGTTGCCCGCCCGCCGTTGCGGTAGGTCTTGGCGACGTTTCGCAGCGACAGGAAGGGCTCAGCGGAGGCGCGCATCTTCGGTCACCACGAGATGCTCGAGCAGCACCACCAGCCCATAGAGCGCGACGCCGACCAGCGTCACCAGGATCAGCGCCATCACCATCACCGGCGTGTCCAGCGTGCCCTGCGCCGACATGATGACGAAGCCCAGGCCCGCTTCCGATCCCACGAATTCGCCGACCACCGTGCCGGCGATCGCCAGCACGGCGGCGACGCGCATGCCGGACAGGAGATAGGGCAGGGCGGAGGGAAGCTGGATCTTGCGGAAGACCTGCCAGCGCGTCGCGCGGACAGTGCGGACCAGGTCGAGCAGCTCCGGCTCGACCTCCGCCAGGCCGCGCGCGGTGGTGATGACGATCGGGAAGAAGGCGATGATGAAGGTGATCGCGATTCGGCACCAGCCCGTAGCCCAGCCAGACGATGAACAGCGGCGCGAGCGCCACCTTCGGGATCAGGTTCAGCGTGACCAGCAGCGGCATCAGCGCGCGGCGCAGCGTCAGGGACCAGGTGAAGAGCACGGCCAGCAGCACGCCGATGGTGACGGCCAGCGCGAAGCCGCCGAAGGCCTCGGCGATGGTGATGCGGGCATGCAGCCACCAGTCGATCTGCGGTGCGCCCAGCGCGCGCAGCGTCTCCGCGGGGCCGGGCAGGATGAAGCGCGGCACGCCGCCATAGGTCGTGGCCCAGGCCCAGAGGCCGAGCAGGGCCAGATGCGAGAAGACCGCGGGCCCGTATCGGCGGAGCGTCTGCATGAAGCGGCTTCGTTCTCCCCCGTGCCCCGCCTAGACCGACGTCGCGATCCGCTGCTTGAGGAGGGGCAGCACCATGTCCGGATCCTCCGCCCACCAGCGCTTCGACAGCACCTCGACCTCCGCGAAGCCGCCGGTATACCCAGCCTGCGTCACCATCGCACGGATCGCGGGGATGTCGATGCAGCCCTCGCCTGGGATGCCGCGGTCGAAGACGGTGTCCGTCGTCGGCACCTTCCAGTCGCAGACATGGAAGGCGGCGATGCGCTTGCCCGCGCGCGCGACCTGGCGCGCGAGGTCGGGGTCCCACCAGACGTGGTAGACATCGAGCGCGACGCCGGTGCCCTCGTCGAGCTCGTCGCAGAGGTCGAGCGCCTGGCCAAGCGTGGACAGCACGGAGCGGTCGGCGCAGGTCATGGGGTGCAGCGGCTCGAGCGCGATTGTCACGCCGGCGGCGCGTGCCTCGGGCAGGATGGCGTGCAGGCCTTCGCGGACCTGTTCGCGCGCGGCGGGCAGGTCCTTCGATCCCAGCGGCAGGCCGCCGCAGACCATGACCAGGCAGCGCGCGCCGATGGTGTGGGCCTCGTGGATGGCGCGCCGGTTGTCCTCGATCGCGGCGGCGCGGCCGGCGGCATCGGCGGCGGGAAACATGCCGCCGCGGCAGAGGCCGGTGACGACAAGGCCGGCGTCGCGGATGCGCTTCGCCGCGGCGTCCACGCCCATGGCCTGCAGCACGTCGCGCCAGGGCGCGATGCCCGTGATGCCGTGACGCGCGCAGCCCTCGATGCAGTCGGCAAGACCCCAGCGTTCCTTGACGGTGACGGTGTTGAGGGAGAGGTGCATCAGGCCACGCCGTGCACGGCCAGCAGGCTCCGCATCCGGCTCACCGCCATCTCCGGGTCGCGCAGCAGCCCGGCCTTGTCGGCCAGCCTGAACAACTCGCTGAAGTGGCGGATGCTCCGCGTGCTCTGCTGGCCGCCGACCATGACGAAATGGTCCTGGTGGCCGTTGAGCCAGGCCATGAAGACGACGCCCGTCTTGTAGAAGCGGGTCGGCGCCCGGAAGATGTGGCGCGACAGCGGAACCGTCGGCGCCAGGATGTCGTGGAAGGTGCCGAGGTCGTTTCGCTGCAGGGACGCCAGCGCCCCGCCCACCGCCGGCGCGATCGGGTCGAAGATGCCGAGCAGCGCGTCGCTGTATCCCTGCTCGTCGCCCGCGATCAGCTCGGCGTAGTTGAAGTCGTCGCCGGTGTACATGCGCACGCCTTTCGGCAAGCGCCGGCGCATCACGATCTCCTTCCTGTCGTCCAGCAGGGAGATCTTTACGCCATCCACCTTGGCGGCATTGGCGTGGATGACCGCGAGCGCCGTCTCCATCGCCGCCATGTGGTCGTGGTTGCCCCAGTAGCCCTCGAGCGCGGGGTCGAACATCTCGCCGAGCCAGTGGATGATCACGGGCTGCGCAACGCCGGAGAGGATGCGGTTGTAGACGCGCTCGTAGTCGGCGGGGCTGCGCGCGGCCTTCGCCAGCGCGCGCGACGCCATCAGGATGATGCGGCCGCCCATCCTCTCGACGGCTTCGCACTGCTCCTCATAGGCGCGGATGACGTCGTCCACGGTGACGTCGGGGCCGGGGGCGAGGTGGTCGGTGCCGGCGCCGCTTGCCATCACCGCGCCGGGCACGTCCTGCATCGCATCGAGCGAGCGGCGGATCAGTTCCTGCGCCGCGACCCAGTCGAGGCCCATGCCGCGCTGCGCGGTGTCCATGGCCTCCGCGACACCGAGGCCGAGCGACCAGAGATATTGGCGGAAGGCGATGGTGCGGTCCCAGTCGATCTTGGCGTCGAGCCAGGGATCCTGCTCGGCCATCGGATCGGCCACGACATGCGCCGCGGCGAGAGCAACGCGGGGGAAGGGCGGTGTCGCCCGGGGGAAGTCGCGCGGGGCCCCGAGCGCGTGGCTCTCGATGCGGCCGTCGGCGTTCGGCAGGTTGATCGACGGCATCGCGTCACACCTCCAGCTTCGGCAGGTCGATCCAGCGGCGCTCGGCCCAGGACTTCAGGCCGGCTTCCGCGAGCTGCACGCCCTTCGCGCCCGCCAGCAGGTCCCAGGGATAGGTCGCGACGTCGCCCGCCAGGTACCGGAAGAACATCTCCCACTGCGCGCGGAAGCCGTTCGGGTATTCCTGCGTGTCCGGCACCTCCTGCCAGCCCGCGAAGAAGTCGATGGGCTGCGGGATGTCGGGGTTCCAGACGGGCTTGGGCGTGTTCACGCGGCTCTGCGTCCAGCACTTCTGCAGCCCGGCCACCGCCGATCCATGCGTGCCGTCCACCTGGAAGGTGACGAGATCGTCGCGCCGCACGCGCGTGACCCAGGACGAATTGATATGAGCCACCACGCCGCCGGCAAGCTGGAAGGTCGCATAGGCCGCGTCGTCGGTGTCGGCGTCATACGCCTTGCCCTGCTCGTCGTAGCGCACCGGGATGTGCGTCGCACCGAGGCAGGAGACGGACTGCACCTCCCCGAAAAGGTTGTCCAGCACGTAGCGCCAGTGGCAGAGCATATCGAGGATGATGCCGCCGCCCTCGGCCTTCTTGTAGTTCCAGGAAGGGCGCTGCGTCGGCTGCAGATCGCCCTCGAACACCCAATAGCCGAACTCGCCCTTCACGCTGCAGAGGCGGCCCAGCGCGCCGCTGTCGATCACCATCTTCAGCTTGCGCAGGCCCGGCAGGAAGAGCTTGTCCTGCACCACGCCGGCCTTGATGCCGGCGCGCTTGGCCAGCCGCGCAACGTCCATCGCGTCCTCGAGGTTGTCCGCCGTCGGCTTCTCGCAATAGATGTGCTTGCCCGCCGCGATCGCCTTCCGCAGCAGCCCCGCGCGCAGCTGCGTCGTCGCGGCGTCGAAGAAGACCTCGTCCTTCGGATCGGCCAGGCAGGCATCCAGGTCGGTGCTGACGCGCGTCACGCCATGCGCCCTGGCCAGCGCCTCCAGCTTCTCCTTGTTGCGACCGACCAAGATCGGATCGGGCATGAGGCGGTCGCCATTCGCCAGCTTCACGCCCCCCTCGGCGCGGATCGCCGCGATGGAGCGGATGAGGTGCTGGTTCATCCCCATCCGGCCCGTGACGCCGTTCATGATGAGCCCGATGCGGCGCTCGGCCATGGAGATCCTCCCGTCCAGGTAACTGACTGGTTACGTGCGCCGGACCGCCCGGTCAAGTCAGGGGCGGAGGTAGCCCAGCACGACGTCGGTGATGTGCGCCTCGCGCGCGGCGATCGCGGCCTCGGTGTCCAGCGGCGCGCCAAAGATGGTGGACAGCGTGTGCCGGTTCGCGACGTAGAAGTGACCCAGCGCGAGGATCGAAATGTAGAGCTGCATCGGGTCCACGCCCTGGCGGAACACGCCCTCCGCCACGCCGCGCGCCAGCACGCCGCGCAGCGCGTCCACGATCGGCGAATAGAGCGCGGGCACGTCCTCCGACCGGCGGAGATAGGCGGCCTGGTGCAGGTTCTCCTGGTTTAGGAGCGCCACGAATTCGGGATGGCGTGCGGTGTAGCGCAGGTTGAAGCTGACGAGCCGCGCCATCGCGTCGCCGGGCGGCAGGTGCTGGACCTCGACCTCACGCTCCTCGGCGCGCTTGGCGGCATAGGCGCGCTCCAGCACCACCATCCACAGCTCCTCCTTGGAGCCGAAATGGGCGTAGAGCATGCGCTTGTTGGCGCCCGCGCGCTCCGCGATCTCATCCACGCGAGAGCCCGCCAGGCCCTTCTCCGCGAACTCCGCGAGCGCCGCATCGAGGATGCGCTGGCGGGTCGCGGCCGCGCGCGGCGACAGTGGCGTTTCCTTTCGCGCCGGTCCGTCCGGCATGGTTCCCCTCGTCCTCGATTGACGGCAGCATGGCGCGGCGGCGAGCGTTTCGCCAAGAGACCTTCTGGGAGGACACCGGGCATGACCTGGACCGAGAGCCTGCGCTACCCCGACCCGTCCATCCGCGCGCTCGACCCCAGCTTCAGGCGCTACCACCTGCCGCTGTCCAGCGTGGAGCGCCTCTGGACGGGATCGCGCTGGGGCGAGGGCCCGGTCTGGATCGGCGACCAGCGCGTGCTGCTGTGGTCCGACATCCCCAACAACCGCGTCCTGCGGTGGGAGGAGGAGACGGGCCAGGTCTCCGTCTTCCGCAGGCCGTCCAACAACGCCAACGGCCACACCCGCGACCGCCAGGGCCGCATCATCGCCTGCGAGCACCAGGGGCGACGCGTCGTCCGTCACGAATACGACGGCGCCATCACGGTGCTGGCGGACAGCTACCAGGGCAGGCGGCTGAACAGCCCGAACGACGTCGTGGTGAAGTCCGACGGCAGCATCTGGTTCACCGATCCGCCCTTCGGCATCGGCGGCTGGTACGAGGGCGAGAAGCATGCGCCGGAACTGCCGCACACCAACGTCTATCGCGTGGACGGCCAAACCGGCGCCATCGCCCTCGTCGCCGACGACATCGACCACCCCAACGGGCTGGCGTTCAGCCCCGACGAGAAGGTCCTCTACATCGTCGAGAGCCGCAGCGAGCCCCGCAACATCCTGGCCTATGACGTGAACGGGGCGAGCCTGTCGAACCGCCGCGTCTTCATCCGCTGCGAGACCGGCGAGACGCCGGACGGCTTCCGCGTGGACGTCGACGGCAATCTCTGGTGCGGCTGGGGCATGGGCGGGCCGGGGATGGACGGCATCAAGGTGTTCAACGCCGCCGGCGCGCCGATCGGCTTCGTTGACCTGCCGGAGCGCTGCGCGAATGTCTGCTTCGGCGGGCGGCACCGCAACCGGCTCTTCATGGCGGCGGCCCACTCGCTCTATTCGCTCTACGTCAACACGCAGGGCGCGCCGGGCGGCTGATGCGGGGCTACCTGTCGCGCGGCCTGGACCGGCCGGCCACGCGGCCGGCCAACCTGGCCCTGTGGCTGGACGACAAGCCGCGCGCGCTGGCGACGCTCGGCCTCGCGCTGCAGCATCTCGCGATCCAGTCGGTCTATTTCATCATCCCCGCCGCGGTCGCCGCGGCGATCACCGACGATGCGGCGACGGTGACGCGCTTCGTCTGCCTGTCCGTGCTCGCCGCCGTCGCCTGGCAGGTGCTGAACCTGCTGCGGCGCGGGCCCGTGGGATCGGGCTATCCGGTCCCGGCGACGCATACCGCGGCGATGCTCGGCGCGTATCTGCTGGTCGGGGAGACCGGCGGTGGCTTCGGCGGGATGGCGGCGATGGTGCTGCTGGCCGGCATCGCGGCCATCGCTCTCACCTTCGCCATGCAGCGCCTGCGCGTGCTGCTGCCGAACGAGGTCGCGGGCGTCGTCGTGATGCTGATCGGCGTCGCGCTGGCCGCGCTGGGCACGCGGCAGATCGGGCTGCAGTCCGGGCAGGCGCCGGGCGCGGCCACGATCGCGGTCGTGCTCGTCTCCGTCGCCGCGATGGCTGCGATCGCGCTGAGCCGTACGCGCGCCGCGCCCTTCGCGCTGCTGCTGGGATCGCTGGTCGGCGTCGCGCTGGCGCTGCCGCTTGGCGAGTTCCGCGGCGACGCGGCGGAAGTCCTGGCCGCGCAGCCCTGGTTCGCGCTGCCTGAGCCCTTCGCGCCGGATTTCGGCCAGGTCACAGCGGCGCCGCTTCTGGCCTTCCTGCTCGCGCTGGTGGCGATGCGGGCAACGGCGGCCGGCAGCCTGGTGATGGCGCAGCGCGCGCTGGATGCGGGATGGACGAGGCCCGACGCGCCGCCGATCCGGCGCGGGCTGCTGGCCGACGGGATCGCCATTGCCTTCGCGGGCCTGGTCGGCGGCGCGGCGCCGGGGCCGAACACGGCCGCGCTTGGCCTGTCCGTGACGGGCGGGGTGCTGGCGCGACGCATCGTCTGGGCCGGAGTGCCGCTGCTGCTCGCCGTCGCCTTCTGCCCGAAGCTCGTCGCGCTCTTTGTGCTCGCGCCGGCGCCGGTGAAGGCGGCGATGCTGTTCCATGCGGCGGGGCTGATCATGGCGAATGGCTGCCAGCTGGTCACGGTGAGGCTGCTCGACTCGCGGCGCGGGCTGGTGGTGGCGACGGGGTTGACCGCGGGCATCGCCGTGGCCTCCGCGCCGCTCGGCTTCCTGTCGCTGGTGCCGGCGCTGGCCTCGCCGCTGTCCTTCGGCGCGGTGGTCGCGTTCCTGGTGAACCTGGTGACGCTGCCGCTGGTCACGCGGCGGGCGGAGCTGTCCCTCACGCTCGACATGCTGGCCGGGCGCAGTGTGTCGGACTGGGTGGCGCGCACCGCCGCGGGCTGGGGGCTGAAGCCCGCCACCGCGCGGTCGGCCGAGCGCGCGCTGGTCGAGCTGGCGGAGCTGCTGGCCGGCCGCGGCGTGCGCAGCCTCGATCTCGCGGCGCGGCTGGCGGAGGACCGCGTGGAGTTCGCGCTGGCCTGGGCCGGCGCGCCCCTGCCCGCCCCCGCCGCGCGGCCGGATGCCGAGGCGCTGCTCGGCGACGACGCGGCGCGCGACGGCTTCGTGCTCTGGCTCGCGACGCGAGAGACGCAGTCCTTCGCGCAACGCGAGACGCCGGCGGGCCAGGAAGTCCGCCTGGCCTTCGAGGATTAGCGCATCCGTCAGCGCCCTGGCACCGTCGCCTCGATCTCGATCGCGCTGTACCAGGCCGCGAGGTCGCGGATCTGCGCGTCCGTCAGGTCCTGCGCGATGATGTTCATCTGTTCGTTCTTCCGGTCCCCGCTGCGGAAGGCGTTGAGCTGGTCGGTCACGTAGACCGCGGTCTGGAGGGCGCGAAGCTCTTCACCTCGTCCGCCACGCGGTCGCGGTCGCGGTCGGTCACTGCCCAGACGCGGCTCTTGCGCGTGCCGACGAAGAGCACGCCGGTGGCGGGGCCGACCGCCATGTGCCGCGCATCCGGCACCACCGCATAGAGGTCGATGCGGAAGCCGTCGAGCAGGCGGATGCTTTCAAGGTTGCGGCGGATCGCGTCGGCGCGGCGGCCTTCCTGCGGCACGATCTCGAACTGCGCGTTGGTGCCGCTGCGCTGGAAGCCCTGCAGGCGCTGCATCACATCGCCCTGCTGCGCAGGCCCGGGCGCCGGCGGCCGCACGCCGGGCGAGGTCTCGCCCGGCAGGGCGCCGCCGGTCTGGGCGGGCGATCGTCCCGGCGCGGCGGGGCGCTGCTCGCCCGGTCTGTCGCCCTGGCGCTGCGGCTGCTGCTGCGCCGATGCGGTCGTCGCCAAGGCCAGCACGGCCGCCGTCGCCAGGAGCAGAGCCTTCATTGCCTATCCTCCCCGTCAGGCCGGCCGCGTCGCGCCGGCGGAAGGGGATGCTGGACCGTCGCGGCCGCGACGGTGGGTGGCGATGCGTTGAGGCTCAGTCCTGCAATATTCCGCCCAGCGCCTGGCCGAGCGGCACCAGGTCGCGATCGGCGAGCGCGAGGGGATTGATAGTGACGATGCCCTCGCGCAGGCGGCCCTGGTTGACGTGGATGGCCGGGCTGCGCGCGCGCAGCGCGGCGTCGGCGGCGCGGGCGGCATCGGCGTCGCGCAGGCGGATCAGCAGCAGCGGCACGGGACCGTCCGTGATCTCGCCGGGCGTGTTCCCCATCGCGGCGCGCACGGCCTCCACGCGCGCGCGCAGCCGATCGGCGCGCGGTGCGTCGCCTTCGGCCACGAAGCGGCGCAGCGCGACGATCAGGCCGACGATCTCCTCCTTCCCCGTCTTGCATGCACGGCCGAGGCCGTGGCGCGGAAGATGCGCGGGCGCGCCTTCGCAGGCGAATTCCGGCGGCAGCACGAACTGCGACGACGGCAGGTCGAGATCGAGCATCTGCAGAAGCGCGGAGCAGACGAGGTCCCGGCGTCCCGCGAGGATGCCGCTGGCCTGCGGCCCGCCGATCGCCTTGCCGCCGGAGAAGGCGACGAGATCGGCGCCTTCCGCGATGAAGCGGCGCAGGTTCGCCGCCGGCGGCAGCTGCGCCGCGGCGTCCACCATCACGGGCAGGCCGGCGTCATGCGCGACACGCACCACGTCGGGCAGCGGCGGCTCGGACCAGGGCTGCGCGACCCAGAGCACGCCGGCGCTGCGCGGTGTGAAGGCGGCGGCGTAGTCCGCGGGCTCGGCGTCGCGCACGCCGGCGCCGGAGAAGCGGTCGGGGATGCCGACCTCCTCGATCCAGCAGCCCGCGGATTGCAGCGCGCGGTCGTACATGTTGCGCTGGCTGCGCGCCATGACGAACTGGTCGCGGTCGATACGGATGGGCAGGCCGTTCATCGCGTTGACGTCGAAGCGCGCGACGCAGGCCGCGGCCCCGATGGTCAGCGCGGCGGCGGCACCGGAGGTGACGATACCGGCCTCCGCGCCGGTCGCCTCAGCGATGGCGCGCGACGCGGCGGCCTGCAGCGACAGCATGTCCACGCAGGCGGTCGCGGCCTCGGCCATCGCTGCGATGACCTCGGGGTTCATCATGCCGCCGGAGAGGCGCGTGTTGGTGCCGGCCGCGTTGATGATCGGCGCGACGCCGAGGCTGTCGTAGATCATGGGAACCACGTCCATTACCTCGTCAGCACCCTCTTCACCGCGTCCTTCCACCTGGCATAGCGCGCATCCGCCTCGTCGCGGTCCATCAGCGGGGTGAAGCGCTTCTCCAGCCGCCAATGCGCGACGGCCGGCCCCGGCGCCGGCAGCAGCCCGGCCTGCAATCCGGCCAGGTACGCCGCGCCGAGCGCCGTCGTCTCCCGCACCTCGGGCCGGTCCACCGGCGCGCCCAGCAGGTCGGCCAGGAACTGCATCGTCCAGTCGCTCGCGACCATGCCGCCATCCACACGCAGCACGCGCCGCCCGGCCGGCGTGCCCCAATCCGCCTCCATCGCCTCGAGCAGGTCGCGTGTCTGGAAGGCCACGGCTTCCAGCGCGGCGCGGGCGATCTCCGCGGGGCCCGTGCCGCGCGTCAGGCCGAGGATCGCGCCGCGCGCCTCCGCATCCCAATAGGGCGCGCCGAGGCCGACGAAGGCCGGCACGAAGATCACCTGGTCGGCGGGATCGGCGCGCTGCGCCAGCGCCCCGCTCTCGCCGGCATCGGCGATGATCCGCAGCCCGTCGCGCAGCCACTGCACGGCCGCGCCGGCGATGAAGATCGCGCCTTCCAGCGCGTAGCGCCGCTTGCCGTCCAGCTGCCAGGCCAACGTCGTCAGCAGCCGGTTCTTCGACACGACGGGCGCATCGCCGGTGTTCAGCAGCGCGAAGCAGCCCGTACCGTAGGTGGACTTCATCATGCCGGGCTCGAAGCAGGCCTGGCCGATCGTCGCGGCGTGCTGGTCGCCGGCGATGCCGCGCACCGGCACCGCCGCGCCGAGCAGCGCGGCATCGGTGGTGCCGAATTCCGCCGCGCAGTCCATGATCCGCGGCAGCACCGCGCGCGGGATGCGGAAGAGCTTCAGCAGGTCGTCGTCCCACTCGCCGCGGCGGATGTCGTAGAGCATGGTGCGGCAGGCATTGGTCGCGTCGGTGGCGTGCACGCGCCCGCCGGTCAGGCGCCAGAGCAGGAAGCTGTCCACCGTGCCGAAGGCGAGGCTGCCGCGCTCCGCCGCCTCCCGCGCGCCGGGGACGTTGTCCAGCAGCCAGGCGAGCTTGGTGGCGGAGAAATAGGGATCGCAGAGCAGGCCGGTCCGTTGCGTGATCAGCGCCGCCGCGCCGTCCGCGCCCAGCCGCGCGCAATGCCCGGCCGTGCGCCGGTCCTGCCAGACGATGGCGCGCTGCACCGCGCGGCCCGTCGAGCGGTCCCACAGCACCGTGGTCTCGCGCTGGTTGGTGATGCCGATGCCGGCGAGGTCCGACGCCGCCGCGCCGCCCTGCGCCAGCGCGTCGCGCATGACCTGCAGCGTCGTGCGCCAGATCTCCTCGGGCTCGTGCTCGACCCAGCCGGGGGAGGGGTAGTGCTGTTCCAGCGCGACCTGCGCCGTCGCGCGCGGGACCAGCGCGGCGTCGTGCAGGATGGCGCGGGTGGATGTCGTGCCCTGGTCGAGGGCCAGCAGGGCGTCCTTCATCGGCTTCTCCTCGCGCCGCATCTTGGCGGGACGGCCGCTTGGTGGCTAGCTCACGGGATGAACCTCCGCCTCTATGAACTCCGCGGCGCCGACCCGGCCCGCCTCTTCAGCCCCTATGTCTGGCGCGTGCGCATGGCGCTCGCCGCCAAGGAGCTCCGCGCCGAGACGATCCCCTGGCGCTTCACCCAGAAGGACGCGATCGCGCCGCATGGGGCGGACAGGGTGCCGGTGCTGCTGCATGACGGCCGCGCGGTCCGCGAATCCTTCGCCATCGCGGAGTACCTGGAGGACAGTTTCCCCGACCGCCCGAGCCTGTTCGGCGGCGCGCCGGGCCGCGACCTCGCGCGCTTCGTCAACGCCTGGGCGGATGCGGTGGTGGTGCCCGGCGTCGCGCGGATGATCATGGTGGACATCGTGAAGCTGCTGGACCCCGAGGACGCCGACTACTTCCGCAGGACGAGGGAGCAGCGCTTCGGCGCGACGCTGGAAGCCGTCGCCGCCGACCGCGACAGCGCGGTGAAGGCGTTCCGGCAGACACTGCATCCGCTGCGCATGGTGGTGCGGTCGCAGCCCTTCCTTTCAGGCCAGGCGCCGATGCAGGCCGACAACATCGTCTTCGGCTGCTTCCAATGGGCGCGCTGCACCAGCCCCTTCCGCCTGCTCGAGCCCGACGACCCCATCGAGGCCTGGCGGCAGCGCATGCTGGACCTGCATGGCGGCCTGGCGCGCAACGTGCCGGCCTTCGACTGATGCGTCCCGATGACCGGAGGAGCTTCAGCCCCGGAGGTCTGAATCGGCACGCAAGAAGCAAGGACCAGCCATGACCTTCTCGCTCATCGGACGCTGCGCGCGGACGGGCCAGCTCGGCGCGGCGGCGACGACCTCCTCGCTCGCCGTCGGCGCGCGGGTGCATGCGGTCGCACCCCGCATCGGCGCGGTGCTCACCCAGCACCGGACGGATCCGCGGCTTGGCCCGCGCGGCATCGCGCTGCTGCGGTCGGGCTGCTCGGCGGAGGAGACGATCGCGGCGCTGGTCGCCTCCACGCCCGACCACAAGTGGCGCCAGCTTGCGGCGATCGACGCCGCCGGCCGCACCGCGCATTTCCATGGCGCGCGGGTGAAGCCGGCGTCGAACGCGGCGCATGGCCGGGATGTCGTCGCGATCGGCAACATCCTGTCTAGCGACGAGGTGCCCGCCGCGATGGCCGAGGCCTTCGCCGCCGACCCGTCCCTGCCGCTGGCCGAGCGCCTGGTCCGCGGCCTGGAAGCCGGCGAGGCGGCGGGCGGCGAGTATGGCGACGTCCGGTCCGCCAGCCTGCTGGTCCATGGCGATCACGACTTCGCGCTGGTGGACCTGCGCGTGGATGGCGACGCCGCGCCCATTACAAGGCTGCGCGCGCTGTGGGAGGAGTATGCCCCCCTGGTCGATGCGTATGTCGTCCGCGTTATCGACCCCGACAATGCCATCGCGCTCTGAGCGGAAGGCCGCATGCCCATCCCGGACCGCATCGCCGATAGCTGCATCGGGCTCGGTCCCGAGGGCGGCGATGTCATCGTCGACCTGCCACGGGGCTGAGGCATGCGCTCGCCCGACGCCATGACGCTGCGCTTCGAGCGCGGCAGCCTGCTGGCCTGGGACCCGCCGGTGCCGCGGCCCGGCGCGCCCGCGCTGCTGCTGCTGCACGGCGCGGCCTGCGGCGCCTGGGTGTGGGAGGAAGGCTTCGGCGCGCGGCTCGCCTCGGCCGGGCATGCCGTCTTCGCGCTGGATTTCGACCGCGGCAGCGCGAAGGCGCCGGCGAGCCTGGCCGCCTTCGCCGGGGATGCGCGCGCGGCCATCGCCGCGATCCGCCGGCCCGTGGTGCTGGTCGCGCATTCCCTCGGCGCTCTGGTGGCGCAGCGCCTGTTGGCGGAGCAGGCGGTGCGCGGCGCCGCGCTGCTGGCCCCCGTGCCGCCGGAGGGCCTGGCCTGGGCGAACTGGCGGCTCGCCATGGCCGACCCGCCGCTGTGGCGGGCCGTCGCGCGCATGACGGAGCCCGGCGGGCCGGCGGAGCAGGCGCCTCTGCTGCGCCGGGTTCTGTTCTCGCCCGGGCTGCCCGACGGCACCGTGGCGCGGCACATGCGGCGCCTGGGAGGGGAGAGCCGCGTCGCGCTGATGGAGGCGCAGGCGCCGCAGGCCATCCCGCCGGCCTGGGGCCTAGGCAAGCCCTGCGTGGTCTACGGCGCGCGGCGCGACAGGCTGATCCCGGCCGACGCCGTGGTGCGCACCGCCGCCTGGCACGCCGCGCCCTTCCTGCTGCTGGACGGCATGGGCCACCTGATGATGCTGGATGCCGGCCGCGACGGGCTGGCCGACCGCGTCTCGGGATGGCTGGAGGAGATCTTCCGTTGAGTTCCATCCTGGTCACCGGCGGGTCCGGCGAAATCGCGCGCGCCATCATCCGACGCGCCGCGGAGGCGGGCTGGCGGCCGGTCAACCTCGACCTCCGCCCGCCCGCCGACCCGCTGCCGAACGAGGTCTTTCGGCAGTGCGACTTCATGGACGCCGCCGGCGCGAAGGCCGCGCTGGCGGAGGTCGCGGCGGCCCACGGCCCGACGCGCCTGGTCAACAATGTCGGCATCGTCCGCCCGGCCGCGATCGAGGAGACGACGGTCGAGGACCTCGGCGCCGTGCTCGAGGTGAACCTCCGCAGCGCGCTGCTGGCGACACAGGCGCTGCTGCCCGCGATGCGGAACGCGGGCTTCGGGCGGATCGTGAACATCGCCTCGCGCGCCGCGCTGGGGAAGGAACTGCGGAGTGCCTATGCTGCGAGCAAGGCCGGGCTGATCGGGCTGACGCGGACCTGGGCGCTGGAACTCGCGCCGCAGGGCATCACGGTGAACTGCATCGGCCCCGGCCCGATCGCGACCGAGCTCTTTCGGCGCGCCAACCCCGACAACAGCCCGAAGACGCGCGCGATCATCGAGGGGATCCCCGCCCGCCGGCTCGGTACGCCGGACGACATCGCGCACGCCGCCACCTTCTTCCTGGACGACCGGGCGGGCTTCGTGACGGGGCAGACGATCTATGTTTGCGGGGGGATGACCGTGGGCCTGGCGCCGGTCTGAAGCCACCTCTCCTTGCGGCCTTCCCCCGCGGTGGTAGAGAGGACGCCCGAAGGAGAAACGCCCATGCCCGAGGCCGCCGGACCCCTCTCGCGCTACACCGTGCTCGACCTCACCCGCGTGCGGTCGGGCCCGACCTGCGTCCGCCAGCTCGCGGATTACGGTGCCAAGGTCATCAAGATCGAGATGCCGCCCGCGCTGGACGAGGGCGACCCGATGGGCGGCCCGCGCGAGGGCAGCGACTTCCAGAACCTGCACCGCAACAAGCGCGGCCTGACGCTGAACCTGAAGTCGCCCGAGGGCGTGGCGCTGCTGAAGAAACTGGCCGAGACCGCCGACGTCGTGGTCGAGAACTTCCGTCCGGATGTGAAGACGCGCCTCGGCATCGATTACGAGAGCCTGGCCAAGGTCAACCCGCGGCTGGTCTACGCGTCCATCTCCGGCTTCGGGCAGGACGGGCCCTATGCCGCGCGGCCCGGCTTCGACCAGATCGCGCAGGGCATGGGTGGCCTCATGTCCATCACCGGCCTCCCGGGCCAGGGCCCGGTGCGCGTCGGCATCCCCGTCGCAGATCTCTGCGCCGGCATCTTCGCGAGCCAGGGCATCATGATCGCGCTGCTGGAACGCGAGGTTTCGGGCAAGGGGCAGTGGGTGCAGTCGTCGCTGCTGCAGGCCCAGGCCTTCATGCTGGACTTCCAGGCGAGCCGCTGGCTGATGGAAGGCCAGGTCGCGAAGCAGGCCGGCAACAACCACCCGACCTCGATCCCGACCGGCGTCTTCCAGACCTCCGACGGCTACATGAACATCGCGGCGAGCGGCAACCGCATCTGGGAACGCTGCGCCAAGGCGCTCGGCCGCGACGACCTGCTGGCGGATCAGCGCTTCAAGACCAATGGCGGCCGCAGCCAGCATCGCGACGCGCTGAACGCCGCGATCGAGGAGACCACGCGCAGCAACACCACCGCGCATTGGGTCAACGCGCTGAACGAGGCCGGCGTGCCGTGCGGCCCGATCTACCGCATCGACGAGATGTTCGCCGACCCGCAGGTGAAGCACCTCGGCATCGCCACGACGCTCGACGACGGCAAGCGGAGCGCGACCTATGTCGGCCAGCCCATCGCGCTATCCCGCACGCCAGCGAGGATCGTGAGCCACCCGCCGGAGCTCGGCGAGCACACCGACGAGATTCTCAGGGAGCTCGGCTACAGCCAGGCCGAGATCAACGACCTGCGCGCGCGCCAGGTGGTCTGACGCTTCTTCCCCAACCCGCGCCGCATTCCAGGACCCGCCGACCATGGATGGATCGCTCATCACCGGCACCGACAAGATGCTCGCCCGCAAGGCCGACGGCATCGGCTGGATGACCTTCAACAACCCCGAGCGCCACAACGCCGTCTCGATGGAGATGTGGCAGGCCGCCGAGCGCATCCTGACGGACTTCGCCGCCGATGACGCCGTGCGCGTCGTCGTCGTGCATGGCGCGGGCGGCAAGGCCTTCGTCTCCGGCGCCGACATCTCGAAGTTCGAATCCGAGCGCGCGAGCGAGGAGGCCGTGAACGCCTACCAGGCGCAGACGAAGAAGGTCTACGACCTGCTGGCGGACTTCCCGAAGCCGACCATCGCGATGGTCCAGGGCCACTGCATCGGTGGCGGTGCGGCGCTGGCGGTGTGTTGCGACATCCGGATCTGCGGCGAGACCGCGAATTTCGGCGTGCCCGCCGCGAAGCTCGGCCTGGGCTATCCGCTCGACGGTATCCGGCGGCTCGTGGACCTCGTCGGCCCCTCCTTCGCGAAGGAGATCTTCTTCACGGCGAAGCGCTGGACCGCGGAAGAGGCGCGCATCATGGGCCTGGTGAACCGCGTGGTGCCGAACGAGAAGCTGGAAGACTTCGTCGTGGACTACGCCAGGACGATCGCGAGCAACGCGCCGCTGACGGTCGGCAGCGTGAAGGTCATCGTGCGCGAGGCGCTGAAGGACCGCGGCCTGGCCGACGAGGCGCTGTGCGACCGCCTGGTCAAGCAGTGCTTCGCGAGCGAGGACTACATCGAGGGACGGCGGGCCTTCATGGAAAAGCGGGCGCCGCAGTTCAAGGGCAGGTAGCGCTTCTGCCTTCCTCGTCAGACCGACCTACCCCGCCTTAGTGCTTCCCTCCCCCGCAAGCGGGGGAGGGAGAGGGTGGGGGTGCGGAGGATGAGGGCGCCCTGAGCGAAGCACCCCCTCCCTGACCCTCCCCCGCGAGCGGGGGAGGGAACGGGAAGACCGGGTGAGGGTCACTCCCTACTCCAGCGCCCCCGGAAAATGGCACGCGACGCGCTGACCCTCCGCGACCTCTTCCAGCACCGGCTCCTCCTCCGCGCAGCGCGCCACCGCCCGCGGGCAGCGCGTGCGAAACCGGCACCCGCTCGGCGGATCCGCGGGGCTCGGCACCTCGCCCTTCAGCACGATGCGCGTGCGCTTCTGCCCGCCGGGTTCCGCCGCCGCCGACAGGAGCGCCATCGTGTAGGGATGCTGCGGCGCGGCGAACAACCGCTCGCGCGGCGCCTCCTCCACGATACGGCCGAGATACATCACCGCCACCCGCGGCGCCATGTGCCGTACCGCGGCGAGGTTGTGGCTGACGAAGAGGCAGGCCAGCCCCAGCCGCGACTGCAGCTCCCGCAGCAGGTTCAGCACCTGCGCCTGGATCGAGACGTCGAGCGCGCTGGTCGGCTCGTCGCAGACCAGGAAGGCCGGTTCGGTCGCCAGCGCGCGCGCGATCGCGATGCGCTGCCGCTGGCCGCCGCTGAATTCGTGGGGATAGCGATCCACGTGTTCCGCCAGCAGCCCGACCGTACCGAGCAGGTCGGCCACGCGCGCGCGGCGATAGGCGCCGTCGCCGATCCCGTGCACGACCATCGGCTCCGCCACCAGGTCGCGCACGGTCATGCGTGGGTTGAGGCTGCCGAAAGGGTCCTGGAACACCACGCCCATGTCGCGCCGCAGCCGGCGCATCTCGCGGTCCGGCAGGTGCGTGATGTCGCGCCCGCGGAAGACCAGCGTGCCGCGATCGGGCTCGATCAGCCGGATCAGCAGCCGTGCCAGGGTGGACTTGCCGCAGCCGGATTCGCCGACCAGGCCCAGCGTCTCGCCCTGCGCGATCGCGAGGTCCACGCCATCCACGGCGCGCACGCCGCCCTCGAAGGTCTTGCCGAGCGCCTCGGCCTGCACCAGCGCGCTCACGTGATCTGTTCCGCGCGGATGCAGGCGGCGGAGGTGCCCGAGGGCAGCGCGCGCAGCGGCGGGGGCCCGGCTTCGCATGCGGGCTGCGCGTAGGCGCAACGCGGCGCGAAGCGGCAGCCCGCGGGAAAGTCGAAGGGCGCCGGCACCACGCCCGGGATCGCGGGCAGGTCGCCGATCGGGCCTTCCAGGCGCGGGATCGCGGCGAGCAGCGCGCGCGCATAGGGATGCGCGGGGCGTTCGAGGATGATCGCGGCGGGGCCGGTCTCCGCGACGCGGCCGGCATACATCACGACCACGCGCTCGCAGATCTCCGACACCACGCCGAGGTCGTGCGTGATCAGCAGCACCGCCATGCCGAGTTCCCGGCGCAGCCCGCGCAGCAGGTCGAGGATGCCGGCCTGGACCGTCGCGTCGAGCGCGGTGGTGGGCTCGTCCGCGATCAGCAGCTTCGGCCGGCAGGCCAGCGCGATCGCGATCATCGCGCGCTGGCGCATGCCGCCCGAGAGCTGGTGCGGGTATTCGTCCACGCGCCGCTCGGCGGCCGCGATCTCCACCAGCTTCAGCAGCGCGACGGCTTCCCTGTGCGCGCTGCGCCGGTCCATGCCGCGGTGGCGGCGCAGCACCTCGGCGATCTGCTCGCCGATGGTGAAGACCGGGTTCAGGGACGATGTCGGCTCCTGGAAGATCATCGCGACGCGCTCGCCCCGCAGGCGCTGCATCTCGCGTTCCGGCAGCGTCAGCAGGTCGCGGCCCTCGAAGACGATGCGGCCGGCCGCGGTCCCGTGCATCGGCAGCAGGCCCATGATGGCGAGCGCGGTCATGGACTTGCCGCTGCCGGATTCGCCGACGACGCCGAGCACCTCGCCTTCCGCGATGTCGAAGGATACGGCTTCCAGGACGCGCGTCGGGCCGAAGGACACCGCGAGATCAGCGACCGAGAGCAGGCTCATCGGATGGCTGTCCGCAGCCGCGGGTCCAGCGCGTCGCGCAGCCCGTCGCCCATCAGGTTCAGCCCCAGCACCACCAGCGCGATAACCACGCCGGGTGCCAGGCTGATCCAGGGCGCTTCCTGGATGAAGTCGCGCCCATCCGAGATGATGCCGCCCAGCGTCGGCGTCGGCGGCGGCGGCCCGACGCCGAGGAAGCTCAGCACGGCCTCGGCCAGGACGGCGAGGGCGAAGACATAGGTCTGCTGCACCACCAGCGGCGCGATCGCGTTCGGCAGGACGTGCCTCAGCAGCACGCGCGTCGGCGAAGCGCCGATGGCGCGCGCGCCCTCCACGAAGGGGAATTCCCGCACGACCAGGACGCCCGCCCGCATCACGCGCGCGGTGCGCGGGGCATAGGCAATGGACAGCGCGAGGATCACATTCAGCTCCGACGGGCCGAGCGCCGCGGCGAGTGCGATTGCCAGCAGCACCGCGGGAAAGGCCATCAGCGCGTCCATGAAGCGCATGATCGGCCCGTCCGCCTTCCGCCAGAACCCCGCGACGGCGCCGATCGCGCCGCCGATCACCGCGGTCAGCGCGGCGACGCCGAGGCCGATGCGCAAGGATACCTGGATGCCGAACAGCGTGCGGGAGAGGATGTCGCGCCCGAAGCGGTCCGTTCCGAACCAGAACATCTCGTCCGGCGCGCGCATGCGCGTGCGGAAGTTGTTGCGCAGGGGATCGAAGGGCGCGAGCCAGGCCGCCAGCAGCCCGCACACCGCGACCGCGCCGAACAGCAGCAGCCCCCAGCGGAAGGAGGGATGCGCAAGGAGACGCGACAGCGCACCGGGAGGTCTCGCCCGTCGCGCCGGAGGCGCGCCAGACACAGCTTCAGCGCCGGCCATGGCGGATCCGGGGATCGAGGGCGGCGTAGAGGAGATCCACCAGCAAATTCACCACCACGAAGATGGTCGCCGTCAGCAGCAGCCCGCCCTGGATCACGGGGTAGTCGCGCCGCTGGATCGCGCCGACGATCAGGCGCCCAACACCGGGCAGCGAGAAGACGGATTCGATGACGACCGCGCCTCCGAGCAGCACGCCGACCGCAATGCCGGCCACCGTGACGACGGGGATCAGCGCGTTCCTCAGCGCGTGCTTGCCGACGACGATCCAGCCCGGCATGCCCTTGGCGCGCGCGGTGCGGACATAGTCCTGGCGCAGCACCTCGAGCATCGCCGCGCGCGTCATCCGCGCGAAGAGCCCCATCTGCGCCAGCGCCAGCGTGCCCGCGGGCAGGATCATGTTGCGCGCCCAGCCCAGCGGATCAGCGGAGAACGCGACATAGCCGCCGGTCGGCAGCCATCCCAGCACGACCGCGAAGAAGTAGACGAAGACCAGGCCCAGCCAGAAATCCGGGATCGAGAAGCCGATCAGCGCCGTGCCCATCGCCGCGCGGTCCGCGGCCTTGCCCGCGCGCACCGCCGCGACGACGCCGAGCGCGGTGCCGCAGACGAGCGCGATGGCGAGTGCGGTGAAGGTCAGCGACAGCGTCACAGGCAGGCGTTCCACGATCGCGGCGCCGACGCCCTGGCGCAACAGGATGCTCTCGCCGAGGTCGCCTCGGGCCAGCGCGCCGTACCAGCCGATGAGCTGCTCGTGCCAGGGCCGCGTCAGGCCGAGCCGTTCGCGCAGCCGCGCAAGTTCCTCGGCGGTCGCGGTCGGGCCCGCCATCTCGGCGGCCACGTCGCCTGGCACGATCCAGACGATGCCGAAGGACAGCAGCGAGACGATCGCAAGGACGGGCAGGGCGGCGAGAAGTCGGCCAGCGGCGTAGCGGATCATACCGCCCTCTCCCTCCCCCGCATGCGGGGGAGGGTCGGGGTGGGGGCGCTCACCCGCGCTGCCCTAAGCCAGCGAAATTCCCCACATCCGCGGGATGCGATAAGGCTTGTAGTCCCTGACCTGCGCGCGCGTGGCCTGCACGATGCCGACGTCGCCGCACTTGATGGCGATGGCCTGGTCGTACATCCGCGCCTGGAAGTCGCTGACCGCCTTCTTGCGGTCGGCCTCGGCCAGGCTGGTCGTCAGGCGGCGCTGGCAATCCTCGATCACCTCGTCGCGCTGGTGCTGCACCGGCGCGTTGCCGCTGAAGAAGCCGACCACGCCATAGGGCCCCTCATAGGGCTCGATGCCGAGCATCAGCGCCCACATGTGCCAGCCCGTGCGCTGCGTGCGCTGGCTGAAGGCGGTCGGCCAGTCCGTGATGACGGTGCGGACGTTGATGCCGACCGACTTCAGCTGCTCCGCCGCGGTGACGATCGTCGCCTGATGGTTGGAGAAGCTGGAATCACCCAGCAGGATGATCTCCTCGTTGCGGTAGTTCGCTTCCCGCAGCAGGGCGCGGGCGCGGTCCTTGTTGTTGATGTTGTAGAGCGGCCGACCGACATCGCCGGCGAAATAGGTCGTGTTCGGGTGCTGCCAGCCATGCGTCATGCGATAGAGCCCGTCGGTGGAGATCGCCATGATCTCCTCGAGGTCGAGTGCCGCCTGCAGCGCGCGGCGGAAGACCGGGTTGTCCATCGGCGGCTGCACGTGGTTGAGCATCAGCGTCTGGAAGGACCAGGGCATCATCTCGTGCATCTGCAGGCCGCGGTCGTTGCGCAGCCGCTGCGCCGCGGGGACAGCGATCGCCTCCAGGATCTGCATCTCGCCGGTCTGCAGCCCGGCGGTGCGGGCGCCGGCCTCCGGCACGAATCGGATCATGATGTTCTCGACATTCGCGACCTTGCGGCCGGCGAAGCCGTCCATGCCCTGGTACTTGGTGTTCTGCACATACTCGGCAAAACGCGTCATCCGGACATGGCTGTCGGGGCGGTATTCCACGAAGCGGAAGGGGCCGGTGCCGACGATCTCGATCCGGTTGAGCTCCTTGCCCGCCTCCTCCTCGGGGTAGATGGCGCAGGGCGCGCGCGGCGAGGAGATGCCGGCGATGAAGCCGGGGCTCGGCTCCTTCAGGCGGACGACGACGGTGTTGGCGTCGGGCGTGTCGATGGCGTCCACGGGGTTCATGATGAACGCCGATCCGCCGAGCCGGCCGTAGCGCTGCAGGCTGGCCTTCACGTCGGCGCTGGTCATGCGCTTGCCGTTGTGGAAGCGCGCCTCGCGCAGGCCGAAGCGATAGGTCAGGCCGTCGGCGCTGATATCCACACCCTCCGCCAGGTCGGGCACGGGGTTGCCGGCCTCATCGCGGGCGAAGAGCGTCTCGAAGATGTGCAGGCTGATGTTGCGGCTGGCCTGCGCCGTGGTGGTCTGCGCGTCGAGCGAGGGCGGCTGCGCCTGCTGCGCCATCACCACCGTCCCGCGCGCGCCCTGCGCCAGGGCGGGCCGTGCCAGCGGCGAAAGCCCGAGGGCCCCCGCGGTCAGGCCCAATTCGCGTCTCGTCAGCATAGCCGTCCCTCTCCCGTCTTCTGGGCGCGATGCTACCGTCGGGTCGCGCGAAACATCAATGCGGGGGAGCGAAGCGAATGACGAACAGCCCGGTGGTGCCGGAGGTGGACCTTTCAGCCGGCGGCCGTCAGGTCGGGCATCTCCGCGTGCCTCAATCCCGCGACGATTCGGGCTGGGGCACGATCCAGGTGCCGATCGTGGTGGTGGCGAACGGCACGGGCCCGACCGTGCTGCTGACTGCCGGCAACCATGGCGACGAGTATGAGGGCCAGGTCGCGCTGCTCGACCTCGCCCGCACGCTGGACCCGGGGTCGGTGCAGGGACGCGTGATCATCCTGCCCGCCATGCACTACCCCGCCTGCGCGGCGGGCAAGCGGCTGTCCCCGTTGGATGGGCGCGACTTCAACCGCTGCTTCCCCGGCGATCCCTTCGGCGGCTTCGCGATGAGCCTCGCGCATTTCGTGGACAGCGTCCTGCTGCCGGTCTGCGACTACCAGATGGACCTGCACAGCGGCGGGACCGGGATGGACATCGTGCCCTCCGCCGTCGGTCACATCCTCGATGACGCGGGGGATGACGCGGGGCTGCAGGCGAAGACGCTGGCCATGGCGGATGCCTTCGGCGCCCCCATCACGCTGCTGCTGAGGGAGGTCAATGCCGGCCCGACCCTGCTGGCCGCGGCGGAGAAGCACGGCGTCGTGGCGCTGTCGTCGGAGCTCGGCGGCGGCGGGCGGCTGAACCCCGCGGCGCTCGCGATCACGAAGCGCGGCGTGCGCAACTTGCTGCGCCATGCCGGCGTGCTGGAGGGGCTTCCGGCGACGGGAGAGTACGGCCCGTCGCGTCGCATGACCGTCCCGGACCTGGCGCATTACGTCTTCGCGCCGGCCGACGGCATCTGGGAAGCGGCCGACCCCCTGAACACGACGGTGGAGGCCGGCGCCCCGGCCGGCCTGCTGCACCGCATCGAGGACCCCGCCGCGCCACCGATCCAGCTTTCCTATAAGGCGACCGGCCTACTCTGGTGCGCGCGCTTCGCCGGCCGCGTGAAGGCCGGCGACCCCGTAGCGGTCATAGCCCGCGACATGTAGGCTCGGCCCAACCGGCAGGAGGAAGACAGATGTCCGCTATCATCGAATCCCGCAGCAGTTCCAAGGCGGACGAGCGGGAATGGGAGCTGCGCTGCGACATGGCCGCAGTCTTCCGCGTCGCCGCGCGCGAGGGCTGGAACGAGCAGATCGGCAACCACAATTCGCTGATGCTGCCCGATGAGGGGGAGCCGCGCTTCCTTATCAACCCCCGCGGCTATCTCTTCCAGGAACTGAAGGCGAGTGACCTCATCGTTTGCGACCTCGACGGCAAGGTCCTGCGCGGCACCGGCGAGCTGCGCAAGGTCGCCTTCCACATCCATGCGCGCATCCACCTGCTGAACCCCAACGCGACCTGCGTCATCCATGTCCATCCGCGCTGGCTGACCGCGCTGTCGCTGCTGCGCGATGCGGAGATGCACCTGTCGCATCACAACAACCTCGCGCTCAACGACCGCATCGTCTACGACCATGAGGGCGACGAGCCGGTGCATCACAACGAGGAAGGCGACCGCATCGCGCGCTGCCTCGGCGACAAGTCCACCATGGTGATGCGGGGGCATGGCGTGACGGTGGTGGGCCCGACCGTCGCCGACGCCTTCGACGAATGCTTCATCGCGGAGCGCACCGCGATGTACCAGATGACCGCGATGTCCACGGGCCAGGCGATGCACCACCTGCCGGAGCGCCTGCGCCGCCGCTACAACGGCCCCTGGGGCGACCGCTACGACGCGCGGCTGCACCTGGATGCCTGGCGGCGGATCCTCGACAGGGAAGAGCCGGACTACAAGCAGTGACCGACGGAATCGCGCTGCCCGATCCTTTGGCGCCGCGCGACGAGGCGATCGCGGGCTTCGCGCTGGACGGCACGGTCAAGGGCGTGAAGCCCGGCGCGTCGCTGCGGCTGGACCAGATCGGCGCGCAGGGCTGGGCGCTGCCGGAGATGCCGCTGCCTCTTGCCGTGCTGCGCACGGACCGCATGCGGCACAATGCGCGCTGGATGGCGGATTTCGCCAGGCGTAACGGGCTGTCGCTCTGCCCGCATGGCAAGACGACGATGGCGCCGCAGATCTGGGCGCTGCAGGTCGCCGAAGGCGCCTGGGGGATCACGGTCGCGACGTCGCACCAGCTTCAGGTCGCGCGGCGCTTCGGCATGAAGCGCGTGATCTGGGCGAACCAGCCGATCGGGACGATCGCGGTGGACGCCGCGCTCGGCGCGATCGCCGATCCGGAGTTCGACCTCTATGTGCTGGCCGACAGCCTGGCGGTGGTCGAAGGGCTTGCCGCCGGCGCTGCGCGGTCCGGGCACACGCGGCCGCTGAACGTGCTGCTGGAGGTCGGCGCGATGGGCGGGCGCACCGGCGCGCGCACGACCAAGGCCGCGCTGGAGGTCGCCCGCGCCATCTCTGCGGCGCCGGGCCTGAGCCTGGCCGGCGTCGAGGCCTTCGAGGGGCTGCTGGCGGAAACGCGCGACGTGGATGCCTTCCTCGACACGCTCACCGCGACGGCGCGCGCCTGCGCGGCCGAATCGCTGTTCGGCTCTTCGGAAATCCTGCTGACCGCCGGGGGCTCCGCGTTCTTCGACCGCATCGGCCCGCGTCTCGCCGAGGCCGGCGATCTCGGCCTGCCTGTCCGCCGTGTGCTGCGCAGCGGCTGCTATGTCACGCACGACAGCCTGGGGTACGAGCAGAACTACCGCCGCATGCGGAAGGAGAGCCTGACCCTCGACTGGCCCGTCGGCGACCTTCGGCCCGCGATGGAGGTCTGGGCGCATGTCCAGTCGATCCCGGAGCCCGGCCGCGCCATCATCACCTGCGGCAAGCGCGACATCGGCTTCGACACGGGCTGGCCCGTGCCGTTGCGGCTGATCCGCGTCGGCGACAAGACCTCGATGCCCTTCGGCGCCTTCCACAAGGTGACAGGCATGAACGACCAGCACGGCTACCTCATCGGGCCGGCGGACGGACTGCTGCGGGTCGGCGACATCGTCGTGCTCGGCGTCGCGCATCCCTGCACGACCTTCGACAAGTGGCAGGTCATCCCGCTGGTGGACGAGCAGTTCCGGATCACCGGCGCGATCCGCACCTTCTTCTGACGAGGCGTTCCCATGAAGAACCTGATGGCGCGCCGCACCGCGCTGGCCCTGCTCGCCATGCCGGCCGTTGCGCACGCACAGGCACCCTGGACACCGACGCGGCCGATGCGCCTGGTGCTGCCCTTCGCGCCAGGCGGGCTGACCGACATCCTCGCCCGCGCCTGCGCCGAGCAGCTGCAGGCCCGCATCGGCCAGCCCGTCGTGGTGGAGAACCGCGGCGGCGCCGGCGGCAACCTCGCGGCCGAGGCGGTCGCGCGCGCCACACCGGACGGCAGCACGGTGCTCATCGCGACACAGGGCATCATCGCGATCAACAAGGCGCTGTACCCGACGCTGCCCTACGACCCCGACCGCGACTTCACTCCGATCGCGATGCTGGGCCAGCAACCAAACCTGCTGGTGGTCTCGCCGCGCGCGCTGCCCGACGTGACCGACGTCGCGTCGCTGATCGCGAAGATCAAGGCGACGCCGGGCGGCATGCCCTATGGCTCGAACGGCGTCGGGTCCTTCACGCATCTCTCGTTGGAGCTGTTCCGCAGCCAGGCGGGCATCGAGATGACGCATGTCCCCTATCGCGGCAGCGCGCCGCTGCTGACGGACATGGTCGCGGGCACGATCCCCGTCGCCTTCGACGGTCTCGCGACCTCGGCGCCGCAGGTGCGGCCCGGCGGCGCGCTGCGCGCCATCGCCGTCAGTTCCGGCCAGCGCTTCCGGGCGATGCCGGACATCCCCGCTGTGGCCGAGGCGCTGCCAGGCTTCGACGCCAGCCCGTGGTACGGGATCTTCGTGCAGTCGTCCTTGCCCGAGAACATCCAGGCCGGCCTTGAAGCCGCCTTCCGCGCCGTGCTGGAAAGCCCGGCCTGGGCCGCCGTGCTGACGCAGCGCGAGGCCGATGCGATGCCGCAGGGCCGCGCGGCGCTCGCGCCGCTGATGGCGCGCGAACGCCAGGTCTGGCGCGACGCCGTGCGCCAATCCGGCGCGCGGGCGGAGTGACGCCCGACGCCGTCATCGCCTGGGCTTCGCCCGGGCCGTCGGGCGAGGCCGGGCGCAAGGCGAGGCTCATCCTGCTGGACAGCCTGGGCTGCGCGCTGGCGGGGCTGCGGCATCCCCGCGTCGCCGCCTTCTCGCGCGCGATGGAAGCGATGTTCCCCGGCGATGTCACGCTCGCCGGCGCGCGCCTCGCGCCGGGCGCGGCCGCGGCGGTTCTGGCCACCGCGACCTGCTGGGACGAAGCGAATGAGGGCCTGGCCCGCGCGCATGGCCGGCCCGCGCTGCCCGTCGCGCCGATGGCGCTCGTGGCGCGCGCTCGCGGGGCGGACGCGGGCGATGCCGTCGCCGCTTTCGCGCTGGGCTACGAGGTCGCGGCCCGCGCCGGCGAGGCCTGGCGCATCAGGCCGGGGATGCATGTGGACGGGTCGTGGCACAGCCTCGGCGCGGCCGCCTGCGCGGCGCGCCTGATGGGGTTGGACGACGAGGGCATCGCACGCGCGGTGCGGCTCGTGTCCTGCCAGGTGCCCTTCGCGATCTACGCGCCGATCGCGGCGGGGATGGACGGGCGGAACAGCTACCCCGCGCATGCCGCGCTGCTCGGCGCCATGGCCGCGGCCGCGGCTGCCGCGGGGATGGACGCGCCCGAGCATGGGTTCTTGGAGGCGCGGCGGATCGCGCTGGGGCTGGAGGCGGAAAACGTCGCCCCTCCCGGAACCTGGCTTCTCGTGGAAGCCTATCTCAAGCCCTATGCCGGCGTGCGCCACGCCCACTACGCTGCCGCCGCCGCGATCGCGCTGCGCGGCCGCGTGCCGCGCGACCCCGCTGAGATCGTGCTGTCCACCTACGCCGAGGCGCTGCGCTATGCCGGCAACCGCGCGCCGCGCGCCGCGATCTCGGCGCAGTTCAGCCTGAGCTGGGCGGTCGCGGCCGCGCTGGTCCAGGGCGACCTCGGCCCCGCCGCCTACACAGACGACGCGCTGTCCGACCCGCATCTGCGCGCGCTCGAGGCCCGCATCGAGCTCACCGAGGACGCCGCGCTGACAGCCGCCGGCAGGCGGGGCGCGACGCTGACCGTGGATGGCGAGAGCGTCACCATCACCGGCGTCACCGGCGACCCCGACCGCCCGATGAGCGAGGCCGAGGCGATCGCGAAGTTCGCGCGCTTCGCCTGCCCGACGCTCGGCGAATCCGGTGTCGCGCGCGCGATCGCCGCGCTGCTGCACGACGCGCCGGCCGAGGGCTTGCTGGGATGACGGATATCCTGATCGCCGGCGCCGGGCCGGTCGGCCTGACGCTCGCGCTCGCGCTGCACCGGCGGGGCATCGAGGCGCGCGTGCTGGAGAAGCGCGAGGGCCTGTCCACGGCGTCGCGCGCCTCCACCTTCCATCCGCCGACACTGGAGGCGCTGGACGAGGTCGGGGTCTTCGCGGGCCTGCGGCGGAGCGGCGTGCAGGTGGACCGCATCCTCTGGCGGCGCGTGGACAGCGGTGATTTCGCATCTTCCGCCGCGCCGCAAGCGGCGACCCTCGACCTCGGCATCCTGCGCGACGAGACGCGCTTCCCCTTCCGCTGGCATCGCGAGCAGCACTACCTCACGCCCGCGCTGCTCGGCGCGCTGCCCCCGGAGACGGTGCGCTTCTCTGCGGGCGTCGCCGCGCTGCACCAGGACGATGCCGGCGTGACCGTGACCTGCGACGACGGTTCCATGCATCGCGCGCGGTGGCTCATCGGCTGCGACGGATCCTCGGGCGCGGTGCGCGGCCTGGCGGGGATCGCCGCCGAGACCAGCGACTATGCCCATCGCGTGTTGAGGCTGCTGACGCCGCTCGACCTGCGCGCGCATGTCGAGGGGCTGGACGGCCTCGGCTACCTCTATGACGCCGGCGGGTCGTGCTCGCTGCTGCGCATGCCGGAGGTCTGGCGGCTGATCTTCCGCATCGCGCCAGAGACGCCCGACGATGCCGCCCTGGCGGAGGACCACGCCCGCGCCCGCATCAGGCGTTTCCTGCCGCATCTCGCGGACATGCCGATCAGTGGGCGCGACGTCTATGGCGTGCGGAAGGCGATGGCGGCGGCCTATCGCGCCGGCCGCGTGCTGCTCGCGGGCGACGCCGCACATCTGACGAACACGCGGGGCGGCATGAACATGAATGCCGGCGTGCACGACGCCATGACGCTGGCCGCGACGCTGCGGCGCGTGCTCGACGGCGGCGGCGACGCGCTGCTGGATGGCTGGGCGCGGGCGCGGCTGGACACGGTGCGCGGCGCGCTGCTGCCGCGGACGGACGCGCGCGTCGCCGCCGACCCGGGCGGCGAGGTCGCGCGGATGGCGGCGATGACGCCGGACCAGGCGCGCGCATGGGCGAGGGAGGCGAGCATGCTCGATATCGCGAAGGCGGGAGCGCCGTGAGTCGCCCTGCGCGACGCTGGCATCCCACGCATCGCGTGGGACTGCTTTCGCCCTCGGCCAATCCGGCGGTGGAGCCCGAGATCCGGCACCTGCTGCCGCACCAGGCGGCGCTCCATGTGGCGCGGCTGCCGGTGATGCCGGACACCACGCTGGAACAGCGCAACGCGGTCTACCTCGACCACGTGAAGGCCGCGCTGCATGCCTTCGGGGCGCTGGCGCTGGACGCGACCATCGTCGGCATCACCGGACCGAGCTACGCGCTGCCGCCGGCAGAGGACGAGGCACTGCAGGCGACGCTCTCGGCCGATGCCGGGCGGCCGGTGATCCTGGCGTCGCGCGCCATCGCCGCGGCCCTGGCGGCGCTCGGGCGGTCGCGTCTGCTGCTGTTCTCGCCCTATCCCGGCTGGCTGACGGAGCGCGCGGAGCGCTACTGGGCCGCGGCCGGGCTCGACCTCGTCGAGTCCTTCAAGGTCAGCGACACCTTCCGTGCCTATGACCTGGCACCGGAGGAGGTTGCGGACGGCCTCGCGAAGCTGTCGCCGCCCGGGGACTGCGTGGTGCTGATCTCGGGCACCGGCGCGGCGACGCTCGACGCCATGGAATGGATGGGCGCGCGGCTCGGCGTGCCGCTCGTCTCGTCCAACCTGGCCTGTGCGTTCGTCGCGTGCCGCACGCTCGGCCTGCCGGCGAGCGAGGCGATGCTGGCGTGCTGTCCGGAACTGGCGGGGCGTCTGCCGGGCTGAGGGCAGCTATCGCGCCGTCAGAAAGGGTGCAGAGCCCGCGGTGCCCAGCGGCCCCCCGGTGCCCTGTCGCGGCTTTGCCGCGACAGGCGGAGCCATCAGCGAAAGCTCAGCGCCAATCCGGGGCCCCCGCGGCGTTGCGCAGCAACGTCGTGGGGTTGGGTTCGGGGCCCCCGCGGCGTTGCGCAGCAACGTCGTGGGGCGTGGTTAGCGCTGGCGCGCCTTGCGCGCGTCCTGCATCGCCTTGTGGGCGGCAGCAAGAGTATGGGCCCGGTTGCGCTGGTCGGCGGCGCGGCGGGCGGCGGCGTTGGCGGCCTCGATCTCGGCGGCGCGCCGGATCGCGAGCTCCTCCTGCGCCTTGCGCTCGGCCTCGCGCTTGGCGGCCTCGCGCGCCGCCTGCTCGGCGCGCTTCTCCGCGAGCCTCGCGGCGCGCTTCTCGGCCTCGCGCGCGGCGCGGGCCTCGGCGATGGCCTTCTGCTCGGCCATCCGCTTCTGCACCTCGGGGTCGTCGAGGCGGGCCTTCATGGAGGCGAACTTCTCGGCGGCGGCCTTGCGGGCCTCCTCGGCGGCATTCTTGCGCTCGTTGAAATCGAAGAGCTTCTTGGTCTGCATGGTCCTGCTGGCTTTGGGCAGCCTGCATTTAGCCGCGACAGGCCGCGTGGCCAAGGGGGAGGGCCCCGTGCTGGGCGCAACCCTCCCCCCTCATCAGTTCGTGAGGGTGACGCCGGACTCCCGCACGAGCGCCGCCCACCGGCGCACCTCCGCCTGGTGGAAGGCGCCGAAGGCGGCGGGCGGCATGGTCGCGATCCGGAAGCCCGCGGCTTCCAGCCGGCCGCGAATCGCCGGGTCGGCCAGCGCGGCCTCGGTCGCGGCGTGCACTCGATCGAGCACGGCCGGCGGCGTGCCGGCGGGCGCGAAGAGCCCGAACCAGGCGTCGCCCGAGACGTAGTCGTAGCCCAGCTCCTTCAGGGTCGGGACGTCCGGGATGTCGGGGAAGCGTTCCTCCCCGCCGACGCCGAGCGCGCGGATCCGGCCATCGGCCGCCAGCGCCGAGACGCTCGCCCAGGTCGCCATCATGTAGTCCACCGTCCCGGCGACCAGGTCCTGCGCCGCCGGCGCGGCGCCGCGATAGGGGACATGGGTCGCCGTCATCCCGTTCCGCCGCGCGAAGGTCTCGCCCATCAAGTGCGACGACGACCCCGCCGAGGAGGAGGCGTAGGTCACCCCCTGGGGACGTTTCCCCAGCGCGATCAGTTGCGGCACGCTCCGCGCCGGGGAGGACGCCGGCACCACTAGCGCATGTGGCGCGCGCGCGACGAGCGTGATCGCGGCGAAGCCGGCGGGGTCATAGGGCAGGCCCGGGATCAGCGCGCCGTTGGTGCCATGCGTCTGGTTGTTTCCGAGCACCAGGACGTAGCCGTCGGGCGCGGCGCGGAACACCTCCTGCGTGCCGATCACCCCGCCGCCGCCGCCCTTGTTGTCCACGATGACCTGCTGGCCCCAGGCGTCCTGCCACCTGGCGGCCAGGGCGCGGGCGAGCACGTCGGTCGTGCCTCCTGGCGGGAAGGGCACGACGAGGCGGACGGGCCGGGCGGGCCAGGGAGCCTGGGCCAGCGCGGGGGTGGCGAGGGTCAGAGCCAGGCCAAGGGGAAGGAGAGCGCGGCGGGCGATCATGCCGTGCAGTCTTGCCGGTTCGCGGCCGTTAGGGCAGGGGGCATGCATGCGGGTGACGGTCCTCGGCGTGGGTGCGATCGGCGGCTGGCTGGCGGCGGGATTCACGGCCGGCGGGGCCGAGGTGTCGCTGCTGGCCCGCGGGGCGGCGCTGGATGCGCTGCAGCGCGACGGGCTGCGCCTGCGGGAGGGCGCGGCAGAGCGCGCCTTCCGCCTGGCCGTCGCTGCCGACCCGGCCGACCTGCCGCCTGCCGACCTGCTGGTGCTGGGGCTCAAGGGCCAGCAGCTGCCCGCCGCCCTGCCGCTGATCCGCGCCGCGCTGGGGCCGGCGACTCAGGTCATGGCGGCGCAGAACGGCGTGCCCTGGTTCTTCCTGCAGGGCTTCGGCGGGGCGCTCGCGGGCGCCGCGCTGGAGAGCGTGGATCCCGGCGGGGCGCTCGCCGCCGCGCTGCCGGCGGAGCGCACGCTGGCCGCCGTGGTGCACGCGGCGTCCTTGGTGGAGGCCCCGGGCGTCGTCCGCCTGGTCAAGGCCGACCGCCTGCCCATCGGCGGCGTGTCCAGCGCCGATCCCGCCGCCGTCGTCGCCGCGCTGCAAGCGGGCGGCCTGCCGGCCGAGGCCTCGCCTGCCATCCGGGACGAGATCTGGCGCAAGCTCTGGGGCAATTCGAACATGAACCCGCTCAGCGTGCTCTGCCGCGGCACGCTGTCGGACATGCTGGACGAGCCCGGCGTGAAGGGCCTGGCCGAGGCGATGATGGCGGAGATGGACGCGATCGGGCAGCGCATCGGCCTGGCGCCGCTCGGCTCCATCGCGGCCCGGACCGAGGTGACACGGCGTCTGGGCGCCTTCCGGACCTCGATGCTGCAGGACTGGGAGGCCGGGCGGCCGCTCGAGCTCGGCCCGATCCTCGGCGCGCTAGTGGAGATGGCCGGGAAGCTGGGCCAGCCCGCCCCCGTGATGCGCGGGGTGCATGGGCTGGTGCGGATCCTGGAACGCTCCAGGGGCTGATACGCGGCGCCCGAAAGGGCTATATGCCGCCCATCATGAGCGAAACCCTGGCCGCCGATGCGGTCGCGCGGGAAGCCGCGCGGCGGCGAACCTTCGCGATCATCGCCCACCCCGATGCGGGCAAGACCACCCTGACGGAGAAGCTGCTGCTCAAGGGCGGCGCGATCCAGCTCGCCGGCGCCGTGCGCGCCAAGGGCAATGCGCGTCGCACGCGATCGGACTGGATGAAGATCGAGCAGGACCGCGGCATTTCCGTCGCGACCTCCGTCATGACCTTCGAACGCGCCGGCGTCGTCTTCAACCTGCTGGACACACCGGGCCACGAGGACTTCTCCGAGGACACCTACCGCACGCTGACCGCCGTGGACGCCGCGGTGATGGTGCTCGACGCCGCCAAGGGCATCGAGAGCCAGACGCGCAAGCTGTTCGAGGTCTGCCGCCTGCGCGACATCCCGATCGTGACCTTCGTCAACAAGATGGACCGTGAGGCCCGCGATCCCTTCGAGCTGATCGACGAGATCGAGCAGACGCTGGCGCTGGACGCCGCCCCCGTCGCCTGGCCGGTCGGCCGCGCGTCCGAGTTCTGGGGCACCTACGACATCCTGGCAAAGCGCCTGATGCCGGTGGACGCGACGGAGGAGGAGGGCATCGCGGTCACCGGCTACGACGACCCGAAAATCGCGGAGCTGGTCGGCGAGCAACGCGCGACGGCGCTGTCCGAGGAGGTGCTGCTGGCCGAGGCCGGCCTCAAGCCCTTCGACCTCGCGGCGTTCCGGCAGGGCACGCTGACGCCGGTCTTCTTCGGCTCCGCGCTGCGCGACTTCGGCGTCGGCCATCTGCTGGAGGGCCTGTCGCGCTTCGCGCCCCCGCCCGGCGCGCGGCCTGCCGATCCCCGCGACATCGAACCCGAGGAGCCCCGCCTGACCGGCTTCGTCTTCAAGGTCCAGGCCAACATGGACCCCAACCATCGCGACCGCGTGGCCTTCGTGCGGCTGTGCAGCGGGCGGCTGACCAAGGGCATGCGGCTGCGCCAGGTCCGCACGGGCAAGCAGGTGCCGGTGAACGCGCCGCTCTTCTTCTTCGCGAAGGAACGCCAGGTCGCCGAGGAAGCCTGGCCCGGCGACGTCGTCGGCATCGCCAACCACGGGACGCTGCGCATCGGCGACACGCTGACGGAAGGCGAGGAGGTCAACTTCAAGGGCGTGCCTTCCTTCGCCCCGGAGATCCTGCGCCATGTGCGGCTGGAGGATCCGATGCTGGCGAAAAAGCTGCGCACGGCACTCGACCAGCTCGCCGAGGAAGGCGTCGTGCAGATCTTCCGGCCTCTCGACGGCTCGCCGCCCGTGGTCGGCGTGGTCGGGCAGCTTCAGCTCGACGTGCTGCAGTCGCGGCTCAAGGTGGAATACGGCGTCCCCGCGGGCTTCGACGCGACGCGCTGGCAGGTCCTGCGCTGGATCAGCGGCGAGCGCGCGGAGATCGAGCGCTGGGCCGCGACCAACCGCAGCGATACGGCGGAGGACCATGACGGCGAATACGTCGCGTTGTTCAGCAGCGACTGGCGCCGCAAGCGCGCGGAGGAGGACTTTCCCGCGCTAAAGTTCCACGCCGTGCGGGAGCAGCACGGCGTGGTGCAGATGGCGCGTTAGGTCCTGTCGCGCTCGTCCAACCCCTCGCGCCCGACGAAGAATCCATCCGCCGGCGGGTAGTTCGCCGCCAGCCAGGCCGGCCCTCCCTGCGCGACCCACACGCCGGCGGCGATCCGCGCGCAGGCCACCAGCACCGCCAGGTCCACCTCCCGCATCGTCCCGCGCGCCTGCGCCGCCATGATCAACTGGCCGAGGAACTCCCCGCGCCAGGTGATCGGCGCGAAGATGGTCGAGCCCATGCGCGAGGTCTTCAGGTACTGCCGGAAGCTGCCGTGGTCGTCCGTGTTGCGCAGCAGCAGCTTCGACCTGGTCGCGTGGACCCGGCCGGGATGCCCGCCATCGATCGGCACCAGCAGCCGCTGCTGCTCCGGCGGGAAGCCGATGCTGCCGACCAGCATGTGCCACTGCCTGTCCGGCGTGACGAAGAAGGCGCCGGCGACGAGATACTGCCGCTCGCCTTCCTTCAGCGCGCCGGGCCTGAGATGCGCGTCGCGGTCCCCCAGGAGATCGAAGCAGCCGCGCGCGATCGCGCGGATCGCCTCCTCCGGCCCGGCCGCGTCCAGCGCCTCGTCCCCGGCGCGCTCCATCATAGCCAGCGTTGCGGTCGCGAGTTCGGCGTCGGTCATGCTCACACTCCGAGATAGGCTTCGCGCATTGCGGGATCGTGCAGCAGCTCCTCACCCGTACCGCTGTGCGCGATCCTGCCGGTCTCGATGACATAGCCGCGGTCGGCGATCGCCAGCGCCGCGCTTGCGTTCTGCTCGACCAGCAGCACCGTGACGCCGGCGCCCTTCAGCGCCACCACCGCATCCAGGATCTGGTCCACCAGCACCGGCGCGAGGCCCATGGACGGCTCGTCCAGCAGCAGCAGCCGCGGCTCGCTCATCAGCGCGCGGCCGATCGCGAGCATCTGCTGCTGCCCGCCGGACAGGCCGGCGGCCGGCAGCGCCCGCTTGTCCCGCAGGATCGGGAACATGTCGAAGACGCGTTCGAGGTTCACCTCGGCCTCGGCGCGCCCGCGCCGGAAGGCGCCGAGGCGGAGGTTGTCCTCCACGCTCAGCGGCCCGAAGACCTGGCGGCCTTCCGGTGATTGCGCGATGCCCGCGGCGACGCGCCGGTGCGGGCTCCAGGCCGTGATGTCCTCGCCATGGAAGGTTACGCGGCCGGCACTGGCGGGCTGCACCCCCGACAGGCAGCGAAGCAGCGTCGTCTTGCCCGCGCCGTTGCCGCCGACGATCGCCGTGATCTCGCCGGTCTCGACGCGCAGCGAGACGCCCTTCAGCGCGAGGATGCGGCCATAGGCGGATTGGAGGTCCTCCACGTCAAGCATGCTGTGCCCCGCGCGCCTGCTGCTCGGCGCGACCAGCCTCCTTCGCGCCGTGGGTGCCGAGATAGGCCGCGATCACGTCCGGGTTCGACCGCACCTCCGACGGCGTGCCTTCCGCCAGCATCCGCCCCTGGTTCAGCACCACGACGTGGCGGCTGATGCGCATGACGAGCTTCATGTCGTGCTCGATCAGCACGACCGCCACGCCTCGCGCGGCGACCGCGGCGATCAAGCGGTCGATCTCCTCGGTCTCCACGGGATTGCAGCCGGCGGCGGGCTCGTCGAGCAGCAACACGCGCGGCTTCGTCGCCAGCGCTCGCGCGATCTCGAGCCGCTTCAGCGCGCCGTAGGGCAGCGACCCCGCGGCAAGGTCGGCCTTGTCGGCCAGGCCCACTTCGTCCAGCAGCGCCATCGCGGCGTCGCGCGTGGTGGCGTTGGCGCGGCGCGAGCGCGGCAGGCGGACCAGGTCGGCGAGCAGGTTCGAGCCTTCCTGCAGGTGCCGCCCCGCCATGACGTTCTCCAGCGCCGTCATGCGGAAGAAGACCTGGAGGTTCTGGAAGGTGCGGGACAGGCCGAGCGCGGCGAGTCGGTCCGGCGTGGCGTCCGTGACGTCGCGCCCGCCCAGCGCGATGCGGCCGCTCGTCGCGCGATAGAGGCCGGAGACGATGTTGAAGAGCGTGGTCTTCCCCGCCCCGTTCGGCCCGATGATCGCCAGGATCTCGCCCGCGCGCGCGGCGAAGCCGACGCCGTCCAGCGCGCGCAGCCCGCCGAAGGAGATGCCGATGCCCTCGGCGGTCAGCAGCACGGAACCACGAGGCGGGATCGCGTTCATGCGGGCTTCCGCCGCAGCAGGCCCGCGAGCCCGGGGACGATCCCCGCGCGCAGGAAGATCATGAAGAGCATGATCAACAGCCCGATCACCGCCTGCTCGTATTCATGCAGGAAGGTCAGGGTCTGCGGCAGCAGCACGATCAGCGCCGCCCCGACCACCGCGCCGGGGACGGAAGCGAGCCCGCCGATCACCACCATCGTCACGTACTCGATGGAGGCGAGGAACCCCGCCGCGTCGGGCGTGACGAAGCCGTTCATCAGCGCGAGCAGTCCGCCCGCCACCGCGCCATAGACCGCGGCGATCACGAAGGCCCGCAGCTTGTGTTTCGCGACGTCGATCCCGACGGTGCGTGCCGCAACCTCGCTGTCGTGCAGCGCGGCGAGCGCGCGGCCGGCGGGGCTGTCCTGCAGGTTCAGCGCGATCCAGACGCCGAGGATCAGCGCGCCGCCTGTGATCCAGTAGAAGGTCTCGCCGCCGCGGATGCGCCATTCCCCGATCTCGGCGCGCGGGATGCGGATGCCGTCGGGGCCGCCGGTCAGCCCGACCTCGTTCACCAGCACCATGCCGACAAGCATGCCGAAGCCCAACGTCGCGACCGCGAGGTAATGGCCCTTCAGCCGCAGGATCGGCCGGCCCACGACATAGGCGACGCCGGCCGCGACGGCTCCACCCAGCGGCAGGCAGAGCAGCACGTCCAGGCCGAGCAGCTTCGGCCCGAGCGCCATCGTGTAGGCGCCGATGCCGACGAAGCCGGCGTGGCCCAGGCTCACCTGGCCCGCCTGGCCCATCAGGATCTGCAGCCCCACGGCGGCGAGCGCGGTGACCCAGATCAGCGCGGTGACCCGGAAGTAGAAGCCCGAGGGGAAGAACCACGGGATGGTGCCGATAATCGCGATCAGGATCAGCAAGGTGGCCCAGCGCGCGTTCATGTCAGACGCGCTCCACGCTGCGCCGGCCGAACAGGCCCTGCGGCATGGCGAAGAGCGTCGCGAGGATCACCACGAAGGCGACCGCGTCCTTGTAGGCCGAGGAGATCGTGCCGGCGGAAAAGCTCTCGAGCAGCCCGAGCACCAGCCCGCCGACAACGGCTCCCAGCGGGCTGCCCATGCCGCCCAGCATCGCGGCGGCAAAGCCCTTCAGCGCGAGCAGCGTGCCGACATCGAAGGAGGTCAGCGTGATCGGCGTGATCAGGATGCCGGCCAGCGCGCCGATCGCGGCGGAGAGGCCGAAGGACAGCGCGAGCACGAAGGAGGTGTCCACGCCGACCAGCCGTGCCGCCAGCCGGTTCGCCGCGGTCGCCAGCACCGCCTTGCCGAGCAGCGTCTTCTCCAGGAACACGAAGAGCCCGACGAAGACAACGACCGCGCCGGACAGCACCCAGAGGCTCTGCGGCAGGATCGCCGCGCCGGCGAGCAGGATCGGGTCGTTGCCGCTGAAGCCCGGCATCTGATGGAAGCGCTTGTCGAAGACGATCTGCGCGACGCCCTTGAGGAAGATGGATGCGCCGATGGTGATGATGATGAGCGTGACCGGCGAGGCGCCGCGCGCCGGCTCGATCGCCAAGCGATGCAGCAGCAGGCCGACGACGACGGCGACGACGATGGCGAGCAGAGCGGCAAGCGGCAGCGGGATGCCGGCCGCGGTCGCGAAGACGGTGACCATGCCGCCGAGCATCACGAATTCGCCCTGCGCGAAGTTCACGACGTCGGACGCGTTGTAGATCAGCGTGAACCCCAGCGCGACCAGCGCATAGACCGCGCCGACCGTCAGGCCGGAGACGAGGAATTGCAGGAGTTCTGCGGTCATGCGTGGGGCTCCGGGCGTCTCTTCCTCCGCCGCTTGCCCTGCCCTCCCCCGTTCCTCGATTTCTCTCCCCCGCAAGCGGGGGCGGGTCAGGGTGGGGGTGCGAGGATAAGGGCGCCCTGAACGAAGCACCCCCACCCCATCCCTCCCCGCTTGCGGGGGAGGGAGGCGCTTCAGCGGGAGAGGGAAGTCCTGTTCAATTCCCGATCAGCACGAACTGCCCGTTCCGGATCTCCACCATCCGGAACGCACTGAGATCGAGACCCATGTGGTCGGTCGCGCTCATGTTCACGACGCCCCCGGTGCCGACGAAGCCGCGGGTCTGCCGGATCGCATCGCGCAGCCGCGTGCCGTCCGTGCCGTTGGCGCGCTTGATTGCGTCCACCAGGATCATCAGCCCGTCATAGGCATGCCCGCCAAAGGTGCTGACGGGCTGCCCCGTCTCGCGCTCGAACGCCGTCTTGTAGTCCACCAGCACCTGGCGCTGCGGGTCGTTCTGCGGGAGCTGCTCGGCGACCAGCAGCGCGGCGGCGGGAAGCCGCACGCCCTCTGCGGCCGCGGGGGTCGCGAGGTTGATGAACTCCGCGCTGGCAACCCCATGCGACTGATAGAGTGGCAGCCGGATGCCGAGCTGCGCGTAGTTGCGCGTCACGATCGCCGGGCCCTGGCCGAAGCCGGGATTCACCACGGCCTCGACGCCCTGGGTGTTGCGGATGCGCGTGAGCTGCGGGGTCATGTCGGAATCACGCGGGCCATACTGCTCGTCCGCCACCAGCGTGATCCCAGCGGCCTGCGCGACGCGCTGGCACTGCGTGCGCATGGACTGGCCGAAGCCGTCGGTACCGGAGATCAGCGCCACGCGCGTCAGGCCGCGCGCGCGCAGGTCGGCGAAGATCTTCTCGCAGGCCATGCGGTCGGTGTGCGGCGTCTTGAAGGTGTAGGGCGAGACGGGGTCCACGATCTCGATGCCGCCCGCGAGGCTGATGAAGGGGATACGCGCTTCCTCAAAGACCGGGCGCATCGCCATCGTCGTGCCGGTCGTCGTGCCGCCGACCATGGCGACAACGCGGTCGTCCTCCACCAGGCGGGTCGCGAAGGTGCGGGCACGGTTGGCGTCGCCGCCGTCGTCATAGACGATGAGCTGGATCGGCCGCCCGTTCACGCCGCCGGCGGCGTTGATGCGATTGACATAGAGCCGGAGCGTCTTGTCTTCGGGGTCGCCGAGGAAGCTTGCGGGGCCCGTCACCGACAGCACGGCGCCGATGCGGATCGGCTGGCCCTGCTGCGCAAAGGCCGGCAGTGCCAACGCCGCCGCGGCGCCGAGCGCGAGCACGCCGCGCCGGAGCATCGAACCGAGACTCATTCGTCTAGTCCTCCCTGTGTGTTCGTTGCGGTCAGGCTAGGCCGCGACGGGCCGGCGCGCCATGGCAATGACGAAGCGGTTGGCGACATAGGCGGCATCCGTCAGGCAGGACGTGCCCGAAGGGTTGGCGCCGGAGACGTGGTAGTCGCTGAAGGCGGCGGACTGGTTGACGAAGAGCCCGCCGGTCAGGTTCTCGCTCAGCGCCACGCCGGCGCGGGCGAATTCGTGCTCGGCCGTCGCCAGGAACGCGTCGTCGGTGCTGTGGACCAGCGCGGTGATGGCACCACGGGCGCGGGTGGAGCTCGCGGCCATGCTCAGCGCCTGCTCCGCGTCGGGGCAGGCGATGAGGAAGGCGATGGGGCCGAAGCGCTCCTCGCCCCAGGCTGCGCCGGCATCGCTGTCGGTCGCCACCAGCAGCGGCGTCGCGGTACGCGCCGCGTCCTGGCCGGGGATCGGCGCGGAGTCCCGGATGACCTCGCCGAGCCGCCGCGCGGCCGCGATGCGCTCGAGCGTGGCGGGGTTCTGGATGGCGCCGGCGATGCCGACGGCGCGCGCGGGATCCGCCAGCAGCGCGTCGAGCGCTGCGGCGAGCCCGGCGCCGACCTGCTCGTAGGATTTGTGGCCCTCGTTGGTCGCGATGCCGGCCCTCGGCACGAAGATGTTCTGTGGCGCTGTGCACATTTGTCCGCTGTAGAGGGCGAGCGAGAAGGCGAGGTTGCGGCAGAGCCCGGCGAAGTCGTCGGTCGAATGCAGCACGACGGGGTTGATCCCCGCTTCCTCCGTGTGCAGCGGCTTGCGGCCGCCAATGTGCTCGCGGAGCCAGTTCCCGAAGGCGGGGCCGCCCGTGAAGTCCACGATGCCGATGGCGGGATGCGCCGCGAGCTCGGCCGCGAGCGGCTGCTGCGCCGTGTCGGGGGCGAGCTGGACGATGTCGGCAGGAAGCCCTGCTTCCGTCAGCACCTCGCGCGCGATGCGGACGGTGATCGCAAGCGGCAGGATCGCCGCGGGATGCGGCTTCACGATCACCGCGTTGCCGGTGGCGAGGCTCGCGAAGATCCCGGGATAGCCGTTCCAGGTCGGGAATGTCGCGCAACCCACGACCAGACCGATGCCGCGGGGGACAGCCCGGAAGGTCTTGCGGATTGTCAGCGTCTCCTTGCCCATCGGCTTGGACCAGGTGACCTCGCCGGGGATCTTCGACAGTTCCTCCATGGCGTAGGCGACGGCTTCGAGCCCGCGGTCCTGCGCATGCGGGCCGCCGGCCTGGAAGGCCATGGCCCAGCCCTGGCCGGTGGTGTGCATCACGGCCTGCGCCATGAGGAAACTCTGGCGGTTGAGGCGATACAGGATCTCGAGGCAGATGCCGGCGCGGTGCGATGCGGGCGTCGCTTCCCAGGCGGGCTGCGCGGCCTCGGCACGGGCGACGAGCGCCGCGACGTCGAGCGCGGGATAGGTGATGCCGAGCGACGGGCCCCAGGGCGAGGTCTCGGCGCCGACCTGGTTGGGGCCGGGCTCGAAGGGCTTGTCGAGCAGCGCCTGGAACGCGGCCTCGCCTTCGGCCTTGGCCGTCTCGCCGTAGATCTTGCCGGACGGCGTCTCGGGGTAGGCCGAGAAGAAGATGCGGCTGCGCGCGGCGGCGACGGCCTGGTCGAGGATTGCCTGGTGCCTGGTCGAGAGAGCGTCTGCGCCCATCGCCTCCTCCCTCTTCCGCCGTTGACGCGGTGCTGGGCGCGAGAATAGATTGACTGAACGCTCAGTCAATACACGAAAATCGTATACCAGTTCGAGGGGAGGATGCGGATGTCCGAATCGCCGCTGCTGGTCGAGCCGAGGCCAGGCTACCGGAAGCTGACGCTGAACCGGCCGCAGAAGCTGAACGCCTTCGATGCCGGCCTGCACCAGGCGCTGTTCAAGGCGCTGGAGGAAGCGGCCTTCGATCCGGCCTGCCGCGCGGTGCTGCTGACCGGCGCGGGGCGGGGGTTCTGCGCGGGGCAGGACCTGGCGGAGCCGGGGCTGACGGGGCCGGAGGCGGACCTGGCGGGCGTGATCGAGCGCGGGTGGAACAGGTTGATCCGCGCGATCCGAGCGCTGCCGAAGCCGGTGGTTTGCGCGGTACATGGCGTGGCCGCGGGCGCGGGCGCGTCGGTGGCGTTCGCGTGCGACATCACCCTGGCGGCAGAGACCGCGAAGTTCTCGCAGGCGTTCATCAAGATCGGCTTGGTGCCGGATTCCGGGGCGACCTGGACGCTGCCGCGGCTGGTGGGGCCGGCGCGGGCGCGAGCCTTGGCGATGCTCGGGGATACCATCACCGGCAGCGAAGCCGCGGCGATGGGGGCGGTGTGGCGCGCGGTGCCCGAGGACAAGCTGATGGAGGAGGCGGAGGCGCTGTGCGCGCGCCTCGCGCGGCTGCCGGCGAAGGCGTTGGCGGAGACGAAGCGGATCCTCGATGCGTCGGAGGGCAATTCGCTCGACGCGCAGCTCGATCTCGAGGCGAAGGTGCAGCTCCAGCTCGGCCGCAGCCATGACTACGCCGAGGGCGTGAACGCCTTCGCGCAGAAGCGCGCGCCGCGCTTCGAGGGCGCGCCGGAATGACACCGCAAGCCCTGGCCGAGGCCTGCGCGGAGGCGATGTGGGCCGACGACCACGCCTCCGCCGGGCTCGGCATGAGGATCGCGCGCGTCGCGCCGGGCGAGGCCGAGCTGACCATGACAATCGAGCAGCGCATGGTGAACGGGCATGGCATCGCGCATGGCGGCTTCATCTTCGCCCTCGCGGACTCCGCCTTCGCCTTCGCCTGCAACAGCTTCAACCGGCGCGCCGTCGCGCAGTCCAACACGATCACCTATCTCCGTCCCGCGCGGCTGCACGACAGGCTGACCGCGCGCGCGGTGCAGACGCAATCCGCCGGCCGCAGCGGCATCACCGACGTCACCGTCCTCGACCAGGAAGGCCGCGTCGTCGCCGTGTTCCGCGGCCTGTCGCGGACCATCGAAGGCCATCTCGTGGAGGTCACGCCATGACCCGCCTCGGCGACCCGCCGCCGGCCGATCTGCTCGACGACGCCGAGCGCCTGTCCCTGCCGCAGCTGCGGGCGCTGCAGCGCGAGCGGCTGGCCGAGACGCTGGCGCATGCCTATGCCAAGGTCCCGCATTACCGCCGCGCCTTCGACGCCGCCGGCCTCACGCCGCTCGATTTCCGCGACCTGCCGGACCTCGCGAAGTTCCCCTTCACGACCAAGGCGGATCTTCGCGACAACTATCCCTTCGGCATGTTCGCCGTGCCGCGCGAGAAGGTGGCCCGCATCCATGCGTCGTCGGGCACCACGGGCAAGCCGACCGTCGTGGGCTACACGAGGAAGGACATCGAGACCTGGGCCGCGGTCGTCGCGCGGTCGATCCGCGCCTCCGGCGGCCGGCCCGGGATGATGGTGCATGTCGCCTATGGCTACGGCCTCTTCACCGGCGGCCTCGGCGCGCATTACGGGGCGGAGGCGCTGGGCTGCACCGTCATCCCGATGTCGGGCGGCATGTCGGAACGCCAGGTCCAGCTCATCACCGACTTCAGGCCCGAGATCATCATGGTGACGCCGAGCTACATGCTCGCCCTGCTCGACGAGTTCCGGAAGCAGGGCATCGACCCGCGTTCCACCAGCCTTCGCATCGGCATCTTCGGCGCCGAGCCCTGGACCGAGGCGATGCGCGCGCAGATCGAGGAGGCCTTCGACATCCACGCCGTCGACATCTACGGCCTGTCCGAGGTGATCGGCCCCGGCGTCGCCAATGAGTGCGTCGAGACCAAGGACGGCCCGCATATCTGGGAGGACCATTTCTACCCCGAGGTCATCGACCCCGCGACCGGCGAGCCCGTGCCGGAAGGCGAGCCCGGCGAGCTGGTCTTCACGAGCCTGACCAAGGAGGCGATGCCGATCATCCGCTACCGCACGCGGGACCTGACGCGGCTGCTGCCCGGCACCGCGCGGCCGGCGATGCGGCGGATGCAGAAGATCACCGGCCGCAGCGACGACATGATCATCCTGCGCGGCGTCAACGTCTTCCCGAGCCAGGTGGAGGAGCAGATCCTGCGCGTCCCGAACCTGGCGCCGCACTACCAGCTGATCCTCACGCGCGAAGGCCCGATGGATGCCATGACCATCGCCGTGGAGTGCGAGCCCGGCGCGAGCGAGGCCGAGCGCGCGGCGGCGGCGAGGACGCTCTCGCACCACGTCAAGGCGATGATCGGCGTGAGTGCCGCGATCGAGGTGCGCGATCCCGGCGCGATCGAGCGCAGCCTCGGCAAGGCGCGTCGTGTCGTGGACAAGAGGAAGCTTTAGCATGAGCCCTCAGACGCGTCACGCCGGGGGCGTGCTCTTCGCACGACGCGCGGCCTCCGGCGGCTTGGCTTCGTCGTGCCGAAGGCACGCCTCCGGCGTGACGCACTTGCCGCGGCGCGCATTCGCGCGCTCGGCCCGCTGCTCGGGCCGCCTGGAGCTTCGCTGATGGCCCGGACCCGCGCCGCCGACCACGACCAGAGGCGGTTCACCATCCTGATGCACGCGGCCGAGCAATTTGCGAAGCACGGCTATGACCGCGCGAGCCAGGCGATGATCGCCAAGGCGGCCGGCGTGTCGAAGACGCTGGCCTATCACTACTGGCCCGACAAGGAAGCCATGCTGTTCGAGGTGCTGGAGCATCACCTCCGGCGGCTGGTGGACATCGCGCGCATCGCGCCGAACCTCGACATGGCGCCGCGCGAGCAGCTGGAATCCTTCGCGCGCATGCTGCTGGAGGCCTACCAGGACGCGGACGCCGTGCACCGCGTGCAGATCGCCTGCCTGTCGCTGCTGTCGCCCGAGCGCCAGGCCACGCTGAAGGCGATGGAGCGCGAGATGGTGCAGGCCGCGGCCGGCATCATCGCGGAGCTGCATCCCGGCACGCCCGAGGCGCTGCTGAAGCCGCTGACGATGAGCTTCTTCGCCATGCTGAACTGGCACTACCTCTGGCACCGCGAGGGCGCGGCGCTGTCGCGGGAGGATTACGCGACGGTGGTCGCGGCGATGATCGCGTCCGGCACGCCGGGCGTCACCGAGGCGTTCCGCGGGCGCCTGAAGCCGAGGGTCCGGCTGCCGGAAGACGCGCGCTGAGAGACCGCCTGGGAACACCGGGCGGGTCGGCGCCGCGGGTCGGCTCCGCCCCGGCGTCGTGGCCAGGCTTGCCGATGCAATCAGCGGGGCGGTGCCCGGCGCCTGGCCGTGACGACGGATCCCCGGCGGATCCTCGGCCGCCGGTAGTCCCGAACGGTCCCTGAGCGTTCCGGGCGGCCGGTTCGCCGCTTCGGCGTTCCGCCTTCGCGGATCGGGCGCTAGGCTGGCGTGCCGACCAAGGGGAACGCCGCCATGCCCGACCTGCCGATCACCGGGTGGCACGCCCATATCTACTACGACCCCGCCGCGACGAAGGAGGTCGCGGCGGCGCTGCGGGAGGGGATTGCGCAGCACTTCCCCGCCGCGGTGCTCGGCCGCTGGCACGATGTGAAGGTGGGGCCGCATCCGCAGGCGATGTACCAGGTGGCCTTCCCGCCCGAGCTGTTCCCGACGCTGGTGCCGTATGTCGCGCTGAACCGGGCGGGGCTGGCGGTGCTGGTGCATCCCGAGACGGGCAGGCAGAAGGCGGACCATCTGCACCACGCGCTGTGGATGGGGGAGGTGTTGCCGTTGGATGCGAGCGCCTTGCCGGACTGAGTCCGGCAAGACGCTTGATCGGATGACCGGAGGGCCGCAGGCCCGTAGGTCTGAATCCGATCATCCACGTAGTTGCCCCCAGCCCGCTGAATTCGCTTGCTTTTAGGACTTTAGTCTTTTAGCATTTTATCCCTAAAGCCGGTGCTTCTGCCGGCTTGGACAGGGAGTGGCTGGTCATGCCGAGGGTGCTGAAGGTTTCGCCGCAGCGGCAGGTGACGCTGCCGAAGGACGTATGGGTAGCGATAGGCAAACCATCCTACGTCGAGGCGGAGATTGTCAAGCAGGATCTGGTGATCCGGCGGTCGTCGTACCTGACGCTGGAGGAGGCCGAGCAGGCCTGGGGGAAGCAGGGGATCACGCGGGCGGTGCTGGTGGAGGCGTTGAAGATCGTGGAGGGGAAGGAACGAGACAAATAAACATTCACGATCTGAGCTATATCGTCCTGCGCAGTGCGTTGGATGTCGCTGCCAAGGAACCGCTCAAGCGTGTTGCAGGCGTAAACTGGTTTGGGTTAGCTTCATTCGCTTGTAAGCCCTTGATGACGTCAGGCACAAGATGAAATTCGCAAAAGCCTACCGCTCCGGAATGAAAAAATCAGCACGCATTGTAACGTTAGACAACGTTGCAAAAGTCAGTGCTGTTGTCACACCGCTATTGCTTGGCATTGGGGGGTGGCAGATGACGAGAATTGCTCAAGAACGCCGAGAACCGCTCGATACCTACAAAGAAACATCCTCGCAAATCGGAACGCTCTCCGTTTCCGACGTTGCAAAGCAGAGAGACATACTCTTTTCAACCATGCAATTAAATCGAATTGATCTCGTACGCCGGATAGCAGCATACATTGATGCGCGAATTTCCTATGAACTAATCAAAGAAGAGAATTCAATTGTACGCTCGACTCCAAATAACAGTGCTAGAGCCCTGCAAATAATTGAGAAACGTGCAAACTTCGAGAGAATTCGACAAGAGGTGTTTGAGCCCTTGATTGTTGGCGCATTGCAGTCAAATGAGGAGGAAGTTGCCCAAGCCATAATCTTATCGGTTCCTGGATCGGCTTCATTTCGCCAGCGCATTGATGCCGGTAGGGAAGACGTTAGGGATATTGCGGGCCGCGCAGCGTCGAGTCCGGGTGCGGGAATCCCGCTTTCACTCCTAGACTTTGCGGTGTCCGCACAGGCGGAGGGAGTGGTCCGGCTGTTGCTAGATCGGGGGGTCGAGCCGGGATTTTGGACTATCAACCGCGCGATTTCGACGAGGAATGAACGGCTGCTACGCGATGTACTGGAAAAGTTGCGTCGCAACTCAGCGATCTCGTTCGCCGTCTGGTCATATGCGGCAAAATACGCAACGCCGAATCAAATTGACATCATTGCATCTGCAGGACTTGCAAATGATACTGGAACAATAATAGGCGAGTCACCAATACTGGTGCAGGCGGCACAAGCCTATAGATTTGATCTGATACCAAATTTGGTGCGAGCGGGCTTTTCACCCTTGAGGTCATCAGTAGACGCAAGAGACGAAATAATTAATCTGACAACAAAAAGTTTTGAGTCAGGCTTTATCGGAAGGACAAGGCAGGAAGAAATACAGTTCGAAAATACTATTCACGCATTGTGTCAGGAATACTTAAGAACGAGGAGAAGATTTTCTGATTTGCGTAGTCAATTTAGATTTCTGGAGTCCGTTCAGATGAAATTAGATGCGTCGGTCGCAAGTGTATTTTCCGCGATATTACCATTTGGTGGCGTTGAAACTATAGATTGTCTTGGAGAATTCTACGGACTTCGTCGATTTTCATCTGAGAGACAATACGCATTGCTGGTGGATACGTTATTCCGAAATGAAAGGCCGGCGAGACTTCTCAGAGAGCGCTTCGGCTTTCCTCTTCACCTCGTTGACGCGCAAGATGTCGGGTTGGCGCACATTGCGGCCGAAAGAAATAATCCAGAACTTTTATATTATTTAGACAGAAATGGTGTTAATTTGCGCACTAATGATCGCAATGGAAGATCGCTATGGGCGTATGCGATAGATAGCCGTTGGTCCAGAATTTCAAATGAGAGCAACGTGATGTTTCGAATTGAACTCGAGGATTTTGATCGATTGGTGAGAGCGATAGTGCGTCGTATTCCCATAAATTCACTTGATGGCCGTGGATGGGCGCCTCTGCATTATGCAGTACAGCAGGGCGATTTTAATAAGATAAGAGTTTTGTTAGAATATCAGCCGCCCCTTAATCAATTGACAAGGGATGGCGATAGTGTGCTTTCCCTCGCGCGAAATCCCGAACTATTCATCGCACTATATGGCCTCGGTGCGCGTGCCCCGGGTGTCATACCAATCTGCCAAAGAGCTAATGAGCTAACCTCATGGATTCGTACCAATGGAAGCTTGTATAGGCCAATAAATGCCACCGAAGCGAATTGGGACCCAGAGTCTGCTGTGCGTGAGGCTGCCAAGAACTGCACATGACAAGAATCTGGTTGGCTCGCGGCCTCCGCGGCGCATGCTCTATCACCGGAGGCAGCCTCAATACCGAACGCCCGGTACGTCGAGCACGTGCGAGCAACGGATCTGCAGGACGCGGCTTCTGCCGCGCGGCGTAGCCGCCTTTTCGTAGCACGACCGTTTCCAGTCGTAGCCTGTGCTGCCCCGCGGTCGATAACGTCTACGGGGGAGTAGAAGGGGCTGCCGGGCCGATCACGCAGCAGTCCGGTCAGCCGGGCTGCTGCGGCACTAAATGACCGCTTCGGCACCCTCACCCCACCCTAGTCACCCGCCACACCGCATTCGACACGTCATCCGCCACCAGCAGCGCCCCCTTCCGGTCCACCGTCACCCCCACCGGCCGCCCGCGCGTACTCCGCGCGCCGGTCAGGAAGCCCGTGACGACATCCACGGGCTCGCCCACCGGCTTGCCGTCGCGGAAGGGGACGAAGACCACGCGGTAGCCCACGGGCTCGCGGCGGTTCCAGCTGCCGTGCTCGCCGACGAAGACGCCCTCGGCGAAGGTCTCGCCCATCGCCGCATTCGAAAACGCGACGCCCAGCGCCGCGACATGCGCGCCCAGCGCATAGTCCGGCGCGATCGCGGCCGCGACCAAGCCAGGGTTCTGCGGGCGCACGCGCTCGTCCAGGTTCTGGCCCCAATAGCTGTACGGCCAGCCATAGAAGGCGCCCTCGCGCACGCGGGTGAGGTAGTCCGGCACCAGGTTCGGGCCGATCTCGTCGCGCTCGTTCGCGACGCACCAGAGCTCGTCGGTGCCGGGGCGGATGGCCAGCGCGGTCGGGTTGCGGATGCCGGTGGCATAGGGGCGGTGCGCGCCGGTGCGGGCGTCGATCGCCCAGATCATGGCGCGGTCGACCTCCACCTCCATGCCGCGCTCCGTGATGTTGCTGTTGGAGCCGATGCCGACATAGAGCGTCCGCCCGTCCGGGCTCGCCGCCAGCGACTTCGTCCAGTGGTGGTTCACGGCGGAGGGCAGGTCGGTGACCAGGCGCGGCGGGCCGGCGGCGCTTGTCTGGCCCTCGGCGTAATCGAAGCGGACCAGGCTGTCCTGGTTGGCGACGTAGAGCGCGCCATTGGCGAAGGCCAGGCCATAGGGGGCGTTCAGGCCCTCGGCGAAGATGGACCGCGTCTCGTAGGTGCCATCGCCGTCGGCGTCGCGCAGCAGCGTGATGCGGTTGCCGCCGCGCACCGTCGTCTTGCCCAGCGCCTTGATCCAGCCCGCGATGAAGTCCTTGGGGCGGAGGGGGGATTCGCCGCCGCCGGTGCCCTCGGCGACCAGGATGTCGCCGTTCGGCAGGACCAGCGTCTGGCGCGGGATGCGCAGGTCTGGCGCGATGGCCTGGATGCGGTAGCCCTGCGGGACGGTCGGCAGGTCCTCGCCCCAGGCGGTGGGGCGGGGGATGGTCATGTCGGGCAGCAGGCCGCGATGCGGCTCGGGCAGGGTGGGGGAGGCGCCCCGCGGCTCGGAACCCGGGTTCTCGTCGCAGGCGGCAAGCCCGGCTGCGGAGGCGAGGAGAAGGGTGCGGCGGTTCATGCGGCGTCTCCGGCCCGGCGGGCATGGGCGAGCCAGAAGGCGACGATGGCGAGAAGCGAGACCAGGCCGGAAAGCCAGAGCGCCTCCGGCATGATGGCCCAGGCGTCCTTGCCGTGGACGAAGGCGTTGACCAGGCCGAGCAGCCACATCGCGGCGAGGGTCGCGAGGTAGAGAACGGCGCGGCCGGTGCGGCGGCGGATGGCGTCCACCAGCGCCCAGAGCACGGCGAAGCCACCGACCAGCAGCGCGCCGGCGATCATCCAGGATGCGAAGTTCGCCCACTGGACCTCGAAGCTCCGCCAATACGCGAGGTCGGCGAGGAAGGCGCCGAGGAAGAGCGGCAGCGGGAAGGCCAGCAGCATCGCGTGCAGCGGGTGCAACGGGCGGGCGGGCGCGTGCAGGGTTGTGGCGGACATCAGGCCTCTCGTCCCGCGGGATGCCTGCCGAACGGGGCGGAGGGGGCGCGGGTTGCCAGGCCCTGCCGCCGGGCATGGCGTCGCCGGCCGTCGAAGGCGGAACCTTCCCGGTCCGGATTGCGGACGCGCGCGCGCAGGTGACATGCCATAAGGTCCCGATCTGGCAGTGCCTGGGGATCCCCTGATGAGTTCCGGTGTCCGCCCCGCCGGGGCGACGAGCCCAGGCGGGGCGGCCAGGCCGGTGCGTCCGTCGTCCTCGGCCCCGGTGCCGTGGACGGCGTCGTGGCGCCCGCGCGTGTCGGCGCGGCTCGGCGCGGTGCTGGCCATCGCGCTGCTGCCGCTCGTGCTGTTCGGCGGCTATGCCGCCATGAAGGCCGACCAGGGCCGCCGGGCCGAGGTCGAGTGGCGGCTGCTCGAGGTGGCGCGCACGATCGCCAGCGCGCTGGACGCCGAGATCCGGGTGCGCATCCGCGGCGCCGAGCTCCTCGCCATGACGCCTGCCTTCGACCGCTTCCCGGACGTGCCGGCCGAGGACATGCAGGTCCTGCTCCAGCGGCTGCGGGACTTCGCCCCGGGCATGGGCGAGTTCGCCAGCGTCTGGCGGCTGGACGGCCCGGTCCCGATCCGCATCGCCAGCGCCCGCGCACCCCTGCAGCGCCTCGCCGAGCCCGTCGTCACGCCGGAAGTCGCTTTGGCGATCCGCGGGGCCGCGGAGGAGCGCCGGCCCGTGGCGAGCGACATGTTCTGCTTCGGCGGGGATTGCGGCTTCATCGTCGCCGTGCCCGTCCTGCGCGGCGACCGGGCGGTGGCCGCGGTCACCGTCGCCCTGCTGACCCGGCACGTCCAGGCCCTGCTGGCCGCCCAGGCGCTGCCGCGGGATGCCGTGGCGTCGGTGGTGGACGGCCGGTTCCGCGTCGTCGCGCGCATTCCCGAACGCCACATCGGATCCGAGGCCGGGCCCGACTTCCAGCTGGCCGCCAGCGGCGAAGCCTCCGGCCTGGTGCGCCTGACCTCGCTCGACAGCACGCCGGTGATCGCGGCCTTCACGACGCCGCTGTCCGTCCCGGCCTTCCGGGCCAGCGTCGGCGCCCCCGCCGCTGCCATCGAGGCGGAATGGCGGCACACGCGCGCGCTGCTGGTGGCCGGCGGCGCCATCGCGCTCGGGGTCGCGGTGACGGCGATCCTGCTGTGGGACCTGCAATGGAGCCGCACGCGGCAGCGGATGCAGGACCAGGAAGCGCATCTCGGCATCGCCCTCGCGCAGTCCGGCCTGGCGACCTGGGAGGCCGACCTGCGCACGGGGATCGCGACATGGTCGCCGCAGCATTTCGACATGCTGGGCTATCCGCGGGATCCGGATGGACGGGCGACGCCGCGCATGTGGTGGGACGCGGTCCACCCCGAGGACATCGAGGCGGTGCGGGAGCAGTGGCGCCTCGCTGAGGCGCATCCCGACGGGGTGCTCCGGCTGAACTACCGCCTGGTCCGCCAGGACGATGGCGAGGTCCGCTGGTTCGAAAGCATCGGGCGTATCCTGGAGGACGGCCGCACGATCGGCGTGCTGGTGGACGAGACCGAGGCGCGGCGCGACGAGCAGGAGCGTCTTCTGCTGGCGCGCGAGGTGGACCACCGCGCCAAGAACCTGCTGGCGGTCGTGCAGGCCATGGTCACGATGACCCGCGCCGGCGATGCGGAGACGCTCCGTGCGGCGCTGCTCGGGCGCGTGCTCTCGCTGGCCAAGGCGCACGACCTTCTGGCGCGCAACCGCTGGACCGGCTCGACCCTGCGCGAGCTTGCCGAGGCGGAGCTGTCGTCCTTCGGCGCTGCCGTCGAGCTCGACGGCGAGGAGGTGGCGCTGCGCGCCCATGCCGTGCAGTCGCTGGCGATGGTGCTGCACGAGCTCGCCACCAACTCCGTGAAATACGGCGCGCTGTCCTCGGCCGATGGGCGGGTCGTGCTGAGCTGGGACGCGTCTCCGACGGGGCTCGAGATCCGCTGGACGGAACGGCACGGCCCGCCCGTGCAGCCGCCGCTGGCGCCGGGCTTCGGCACGCGGATGATGTCGCGCGTGCTCGCCCAGGTCGGCGGTTCCGTCGAGTTCGCCTGGGACATGGAGGGCCTGTCCGTGCGCCTCGGCGTGCCGGCGTCCTGCCTCGGCCGGCCTTGACCGCGCGCCGGGCGACGGAGGACGGCGCGACGATGTCCATCCGCTTCGGAGCAGAGGCATGACGCAGCGCGTCACCGTCACCCTCGACGACGACACGGCCGGGGCGCTCGACGCCTTCATGGCGCGCCGCGGCTACGCCAACCGGTCGGAGGCGATGCGCGACCTGATCCATGGCGGCCTGGCCCGCGCCGCGGAGGAGGCCGGCGACCCGCCGGGCGATTGCGTGGCGGTCGTGTCCTTCGCCTACGACCACGATGAACGCGAGCTCGGCCGGCGCCTGCTGGACACGCAGCACGCCCATCACGAGATCGGCGTCGCCACCCTGCACGCGCATCTCGACGCGCATCACTGCGTGGAGGTCGCGCTGCTGCGCGGCCCCGCGCGCGAGGTCCGCCCCTTCGCCGAGGCGCTGATCGCCGAGCGCGGCGTCCGCCTCGGCCGGCTCAACCTGATGCCGGCGCCCGGCGGGGCACATCGGCACGATCGAGGTCATACCGCCGAGCCCATGGCCTGACCTGCGGCCCGCGTTCAAACGCGAGACGGCACCGGCCGTCAGCCGAAGCGCGCCTGCTCCGTGATCAGCGGCCCCGTCGCCATCGCGCCCCGGAAGGCGAAGCCGTAGTCGAAGCCCGGCCGCCGCGCCCAGACGGCCATGGATTCCACCAGCGGCACCGCGCAGCCCGCGGCCAGGATCTTCCGCTGCGCCTCGGCCCAGAGCCGGGCCTGCGCGGCCTCCTCGGGCTCGGCGCGCGCGGCGTCGATCTCCGCATCCGCCACCGCGCAATGCGAGAAGTTGGTCGCGGCGCCCGGCGCGCCGACGATGCCGCGGGAATGGAAGAACGGCGTCAGCGTCGCGTCCGCCACGGGGAAGCGCGCCGCGGCGTAGTGCACGACGGGGCTGAGGTCCTGCCGGATCATCGCGTGCCAGGTCAGGTGGTCCACCACCTCGATGTCGAGCGTGATCCCCGCCCGCCGCAGCTGCGCCTGCACCACCTGGATGGCGCCGAGCATCCCGGCATTGGAGGTATGGACGGTGCGCAGCGTGATGCCGTTGGGGTGGCCGGCCTCCGCCAGCAGCCGCCGCGCCGCCTCGGGGTCCGGGCCGGGCAGCGCGGCATCCCCCGCGAAGCCGAGCGCGCCGGAGGGCACCACGCCCCCCGCCGCGCGGGCGAGGTCGCCGCGCCAGCGCGCGAGCTCCGCGCGGTTCACCGCCAGCGCCACCGCGCGCCGCACCCGGGGATCGTCCAGCGGCGCGCGCGTGACGTTCAGGTGCAGCTGCGACAGCTCCGCGGGCTCGATCACATCCACCACGGCGCCGCCGGCCCGCTGCCGCGCGATCCAGGCGCCGTCGGCCTGGCCCTCGACCACATCCACCTCGTTGGCCTGGAAGGCCAGGTCCGCCGTCGCGGGCGAGGCGACGAAGCGATAGGCGATCCCGGCGAGCTTCGGCGGGCCGCGGAAATAGCCGGCATGCGCGACCAGGCGCATCGACTGCCCGGCTTGGTGCTCCGCCACCGCAAAGGGGCCGAAGCCGACCGTCGCGGCCTCGGCGCCGCCGGCCTCCATCGCCCGGTGCGAGAGGATGAAGCCGCCGGCGTAGTTGGCGAGCGGCCCGAGCGGCACGGGCGGCGCGGCGCGCCAGACGACCCGCACCGTCCGGGCATCGAGGGCGGCGACCTCCTCGAGCGTGGCAAGGTCGCCGGCATGGGCGGAGATCGCGGGATCGGCGGCCCTGCGCAGGCTGAACGCGACATCCTCCGCCGTCACCGGCCCGAAGCCCCGGTGGAAGGCGACGCCCTCGCGCAGGCGGAAATGCCAGGTGCGGCGGTCCGGCGAATGCTCCCAGGCCTCGGCGAGGTCGGGCTCGATCGTGGCGGGGCTGGTCGTGCCCGGCCGGAACCGCACCAGCGCCCCGTGCACCCAGGACGCCAGCATCCGGTCGGGATGGGCCGTCGCCCGGTGGGGGTCGGGCGACCCGACGCCGCGCGGCGCCAGGACCGCCACCCGCACCACATCGGCCTGCGCACGCGCCTGCGCCATGGCGGGCGCCGGCAGGGCGATGGCACCGCCGAGCAGGCGCCGTCTCGATAAATCCATCATCCCCGCCCGGCCGTCACGATCGGCGAGGATGAGGATAAGGTGGGACCGGTATGACGTGAACCGCGTTTCGTCTTACCGAGAGGCGGGGCCGCCCGTCAGTACCACAGCATGTCGGCCAGCGGATCGAAGTTGTCGCTGTCCACGTGCCAGGTCCGGGTCCAGACGCCGGTCGCGGCGTCCTGATCGCTGGTCATCCAGGTGTTGGAGTTGGTGATGAAGCGATCGTCGGTGCCGACGATCCGCCAGACCTTCTGGGAGACGTAGTCGACCATCGGGCCGTAGGTCTCGGTGCGGGTGCGGGGGTCGTAGACGATCGTCGTGTAGATCTGCTCGGTCGCTGTGGCCTCCAGCACGACGCTGCCCTGGCCGTAGCCCACCATGACGATCTGGTCGCCGCTGCCGCCGGCGACGCCGTCGAAGCCGGCGATGACGTCGAAGGTGACCTGGCCGCTGCGGAGGACGAAGCCCTCGAAGCTGTTGATGCCGCCGCTCGCCGCGGCGGCGCCGCCGCCCTGCAGGAGGTCGTTGCCGGCGCCCCCATCGAGCCAGGCGCCGCCCGCCACGCGGTCCGCGCGCAACAGGTCGTCGCCGCCGGCGCCCATCAGCGAGGCGGTGAGGCCGACGTCCTGCACCGTCAGCGTGCCGCCGCCCTCGAGAACGGCGGAGCCTGCGACGTGCGCCGCGGATTTGTAGCCGCCCGTGCCCGTCAGCCAGACATTGCCGGAGACGTAGTCGACCGTGGCCGTCCCGCCCTGCACGAGCGTCATCCAGGCGAGGCCGTCGATGCGGTCGGCGTAGACCGACTGCACCTTGGACAGCCGGAGGTCGCCGGTGACGAAGGAGATCTCGGAATAGCCGATCACCGCGGCACCGGAGACGCTGAGCGCGCCCTGCATGCCATCGATAGACAGGCGCACGACCGACGCATCCGATCGCAGGTCGAGCCCGCCCGTCGTGCCGGCCAGGCGGAGCGTCAGGGACTCGCCGCCGCTGTCGAGGAGGAGGACGTCGCCGCCGATGCCCTCGGCGAAGACCTGGTCGTTGCCGCCGCCGGTCGAGAGCGTGCCGCCGCCGCCGGGCAGCAGGACGATGTCGTCGCCGGCGCCGCCGGCGAGCGAGAAGCCGGGAAGCTCGGCCGCGACGCGCTGCAGGGTGAGGGTGCCGGACGCGGTGTCGCCGGCCTGGTCGAGTGCGACGAAGGTGGCGGCGGTCGTGCCGGCGGGGCCGGTGCCGACGTTCACGCCGATGTATCCCGAGGCGTCGGTCCAGGGCACGAGCGGGCCGCCGCCGACCTCGGGGTTCTGGGTCACGACATAGGTGGTAGCGCCGAAGCCGCCGGCGCTGCCGAGCTGGAGCGCGAGGGCGTAGGCGGGGTTGGCGCCGTCGTACTGCTCGCCGGCGATCACGACGGAATCGACGGCCTGCAGCCCGTCGCGGACCGGATCGGTGGCGGCGGAGGCGACGCTCTCGGCCGTGCCGCCGCCATCGGTGTAGGAGGCGAGGACGCGGAGCGCCTTGCCGAGCTCGGCCGCGGCGATGGTGTGCGTCGCGCCGGTGCCGATCGTCGTCCAGAGCGCGCCGTCCTGCACCTGCCAGGCGTAGGTCATGCTGCCGAGCCCGTCGGCATCGGTGAGGCCCGCGGTGCCGACGGTCAGGGTCTGGCCGACCTTCGGGGTGCCGCTGATCGTGGGCTGGCCGGTCGGGGCGTCGTTCATCGGCGTGATGCCGACGAAGACCCGCTGCTCGGTCGTGCCGCCCTTGCCGTCGCTGATGACGATGGTGAAGGCGTCGCTGCCATTGGCGTTGGCGAAGGGCGTGTAGGTGAAGCCACCATTCGAATAGGCGACGGTGCCCTTGGTGGGCTGCGCGCCGGCCTTGGTGGCATAGGTCAGGGCATCGCCGTCCACGTCCGACGCGCCGATGGCAATGCGCGCGGTGGCGGTGTCCTCGTTCGTCGTGACGCTGCGGGTCGCGGGCGCGGTGGGGGCGTCGTTGACGGCGGCGATCGAGACCGTGACGGCCTGCTCGGTCGTGCCGCCCTTGCCGTCGCTGATGACGACGGTGAAGGCGTCGCTGCCATTGGCGTTGGCGAAGGGCGTGTAGGTGAAGCCGCCATTGGCATAGGCGACGACGCCCTTGGCGGGCTGCGCGGTCGCCTTGGTCGCATAGGCCAGCGCGTCGCCGTCCAGGTCGGCGGCGCCGATCGCGACGGTGATGGCAGTGTCTTCTGTGGCGGAGACGCTGCGCGTGGCCGGCGCGGTGGGCGCGTCGTTCACCGCGGCGACGGCGATGGTGACGGTGCCCTGCGCGGTGGCCGGCGAGACCAGCGTGCCCGCGGTGTTGTAGGCCGGCAGGGTGCCGAGGCTTTCGGTGACGGCGTAGGTGATGGTGGCCGTGCCGTTGAAGTTCGCGGCGGCGGTGAAGACGATCCTGCCGTTGACGATGGACGCCGTACCGCCGGCGACGCCGATGATGGCGGACAGCGTCAGGGCGTCGCGGTCGCCGTCGCTGTCGTTGGCGAGCACGTCGATGGTGACCGGCGCACCGTCCTCGACCATCGCCGCGGTGTCGGCCAGCGCGACGGGCGCGATGTCGGGCGAGAGCAGGATGATGCGGTCGTCGAACTGCAGGCGCTCGACGCCGATGAGCAGGTCGGTCGGGCCGTTCTTGCTGGAGGCGTCCTTGACCTGCCAGTTGCCGTTGGCGAGCTGGGTGATCTGGAAGGCGGAGGAGCGGCCGAGCCAGGCGGCGGTGTCGGTGCCACTGCCGCCGTCGATCGTGTCCGCGCCGTCGTCGCCCCAGATCGTGTCCCGCCCGCCACCGCCGAGAAGACGGTCATTGCCCTTCAGGCCACGGATGACGTCGTCGGCGGCATCGCCGACCAGGGTGTCGGCGCCGGCGGTTGCAGACCCGGTGACAGCCACGCGCAGCTTCCTCCCTACAATGGAACCCGATCGATTACTTCAGCTGATCTTGCGATGATTTCGTCCGAAAAGACGACATCAGTCAACTTCTTGTTCAACTCAAGGGGTTTGGGAGGGGAAAGGAAAGTGCTTCCGGGTTGCCGTTCCTAGCCAGGCTTGCCGCCGTAGAGCGTCGGGATGGCGGGATCCACCGCGACCTCGACCAGGAAGGGGCCGTCGGCGGTCAGCGCCTGGCGCAGCGCGTCGTCGAGGGCGGCGGGGTCGGTCACGCGGACCGACGGGCATCCCAGCGTGCGCGCCATCCCCGCATGGTCCACGCCGGGGACGTCGATGCCGGGCGCGCCGCGGATCTGCAGGACGCGGCTGAAGCTGCGGAGCGCGCCGTAGCCGCCGTTCTCGAGCAGGATGACGGCGAGAAGCAGCCGGTGCTGTACCGCGGTCCAGAGCGCCTGGGGCGAATAGAGGAAGCTGCCATCCCCGATCAGGCAGCAGACGCGCGTGTCCGGCTTCGCAAGCGCGACGCCGACCGCGGCGGGCAGGCCATAGCCCAGGCCCCCGCTTGCCATCGTCAGGAACCCGCCCCAGCGGCGCATCGGTAGCTGGGCGTGCATGGCGGGGCGGTGGGACGGCGCTTCCTCGACCAGCACGGCGTCGTCGGGCAGCGCGGCACGCAGGCGCGACAGCGCCCAGCCCGCGGGGATCGGCGTCGCGGCGGCGGGCGGCGCGGGGCGCTCCCGCAGGGCGGGCAGGGCCAGGCCGCGGTCGGGGACGAGGCGCGCCAGGGCGGGGATGGCGTGGCGCAGCGCGCCGAGGATGGTGGTGCCGACGGGCGCGGCCGCGCCGGCCTCGGCGTCGGCGGTCAGGTGGATCAGCTTCACGCCGGATCGGAAGAAGGCGCAGTCGCCCGCGACGTGGAAGGTGAAGACCGGCGCGCCGATCGCCAGCACGAGGTCGTGCGGGGAGAGGGCCGCGGAGACCGCCTCGGGCGAGGCGACGAGGTGGCCGGCATGCAGGGGATGGTCCTCGGGGAAGGCCAGGCGCGCGGCGAAGGGCGCGGTCCAGACCGGGGCGCCCAGGCGCTCGGCCAGCGCGACCAGGGCGGGGCCGGCGCCCTCGGCATCGGCTTCCGAGCCCGAGACGATGACGGGCCGGCGCGCGGCGGCGATCAGCGCGGCGGCTTCCTCGATCCCCGCGGGGTCGGGGGCGAGGTCAGAATGCTGCGCGCGGACCGCGACGGGCGCGCAGGGCGCGGCCCAGTCGTCGGAGGGAACCGAGACGAAGGTCGGGCCATGCGGGCGCTGCATCGCGATGCGATGCGCCTGGGCGATGGCGGCGGGCACGTCCTCGGCGCGCGCGGGCTCGACGGCGAACTTGACGTAGGGCCTGGGGAAGGAAGCCGCATCGGTGGCGCCGAGGAAGGGCAGGTTGGGCAGCAGCGACCGCGCCTGCTGCCCCGCCGTGATGACCAGCGGCGCCTGGTTCTTCCAGGCCGTGAAGAGATTGCCGAGCGCATGCCCGACGCCGGCCGCGGAATGCAGGTTCACGAAGGCCGCGCGCCCCGTCGCGCGGGCGTAGCCGTCGGCCATGCCCAGCACCGACGCCTCCTGAAGTCCCAGCACATAAGTGAAGTCCTCGGGCCAGCGGTCGAGGAAGGGCAATTCGGTCGAGCCGGGATTGCCGAAGACCGTCGTCATGCCGAGGCCGCGCAGCAGGTCGAGCGTGGCCTGCCTGACATTCGTTGCGCTGGTCATGCGTTCCTCCGGCCTGCGGGGCCCAGTGTGCACGCCGCGGGCGCCGCGGCGAAGGGCGGTCGCGGCGGTTGCTTCCGGCCGGGCGCGCTGGGTAGCCTCATCTTCCCAATGCGGAAGGACAGCCTCGAGATGCCGCAGCAGCGCGCCGGCCGTGCCTGGCGCAGCGCCGAGGGGGTGGGGCAGCGCATCCAGGCCTGCCTGCAGGTGATCCTGGCCGGCGTGGAGGGCCGCGAGGCGGTCGCGGGGGCCGAGATGGACCGGCTGCGCAGCGACCTCCGGATGCTGCTGCAGCTCGAGCGCCTGCAGGTCGCGGCGGCGGAGGAGGAGAAGGCCGAGCAGATCCTGAAATACATGCTGCGCCCGAGCATCGAGGAGTGCCTGAAGCTCTGGTTCGGCAAGTCGGAGCAGACCGACCAGGAGATCGGCGATCTCTTCGGCGCCGATGTCGCGCAGGCCGCGAACGGGCAGTACGACCACTGGGCGCTGGCGGTGCGCGATCCCCGGCTGCTGGTCGCGCTGGTGATCCTGCTCGACCAGTTCCCGCGCAACATGTACCGCGACACGCCGCGCATGTACGCCGCCGACGAGCGCTGCCGCGCGCTGGTCAAGCGCGGCCTGAGGGTCGAGATGGTGGAGCGGCTGCGCCCGCTGGAGCGCGTCTTCCTCTGCCTCGCGCTCACGCATTCCGAGGCGCTGGAGGACCAGCATCTCTGCATGACGGAATGGGCCCGCGTGATGGAGGCGCTGGCGCCGGACGATCCGCTCAACCTCTTCCACGAGATCTTCCACCGGCATGTCGCGGTGATCAGCCGCTTCGGCCGCTTCCCGCACCGGAACAAGGTGCTCGGCCGGGTCAGCACGGCGGAGGAGGAGGATTTCCTGGCCAATGCCTCCTTCCGCTTCGACCTGCCGCTGCTGCGCCGCGCCGACGGCAGCTTCGCCTTCGCGGGCACGGTGAAGCGGCGGACGGTCCGGCTGCTCGACCACGAGTACCAGACGCTGCTGCCCGATGCGGACGAGGCGCCGGCAGGGTCCTTCGAATACAAGTACGAGGGCCCCGACCGCATCTTCACCCGCGCGCAGGAACAGCTGCGCGACCAGGGCTACATCCGCATCGGCGACGCCGTGCCGGACTTCGAGGCGGAGACGAGCCTCGGCCCCCTGCGCTTCCATGACTTCGTGGGCAAGGGGTGGTGCGTCCTGTTCTCCCACCCCGCGGACTTCACGCCGGTCTGCACGACGGAATTCGGCGCGACCGCCAGGCTGTCGGCGGAATGGCAGCGGCGCGGCGTGAAGGTGATCGGGCTCAGCGTTGACTCAGCGGAGGACCACGACCGCTGGATCCACGACATCGAGGACACGCAGCACGTCTCGGTGGACTTCCCGATCATCGCCGACAAGGACCGCCGCGTCGCGATGCTGTTCGGCATGCTGGACGCCACGAATTTCCGGCACGGCACGGCGCTGGGTCAGACGATGACGGTGCGCAGCGTCTTCATCATCTCGCCGGCGAAGCGCGTCGAGCTGATCATCACCTACCCCGCCTATATCGGCCGCAACTTCGACGAGATCCTGCGCGCGATCGACGCGCTGCAACTGTCGGCGCGGCACCGCGTGGCGACGCCCGCGAACTGGCGGCCGGGCGAGGACACGGTGGTGCTGCCCTTCATCTCGGACGAGGAGGCGGAGCGCATGTTCGCGGCCCAGGGCGGGGTGCGGAAGGTGCGCTCCTACCTCCGCTACGTCCGCGATCCCTCGCTGCGGACGGTCTGATACCGCCGCGCCTTCGTTGACCTGCGCCCGCCTCGGCGGGCGAGGCCGCGAATGCGGCCCGCGGCCTATGCCGCGAAGCCAAGGCCCGGAGGGCCGCCGGCGTCTGAGGGCCTTTCCGTGTCCAACGGAAAGGCTCGCCTGTGTGAGCCGTCATTCCGCGCGGATGTTGGCGGCGCGGATGATCGGGGCCTGGGTCGCCTTCTCCCGCGCGATCAGGGCCGCGAAATCGGCGGGCGTGCCGCCGCCGGGCTGCGCGCCCTGTTCCGTCAGGCGGCCGCCCACCGCGGGCTCGCGCAGCGCCTCGGTGGTGAGCGACGCCAGGCGCGCGACGATCGCGTCGGGCGTGCCCGCCGGCGCCGCCAGGCCGAAGGCGGTGCCGAACAGGAAGTCCACGCCCTGCTCGCGCATCGTCGGCAGGTCCGGCAGCTGCGGCACGCGGCGCTCCGTCGCCATCCCGACGGGGCGCACCTGGCCGCCCGCGATCTGCGCCATGATGTTCGGCAGGTTGTCGATCACCAGGTCGATCCGGCCGGAGACGAGGTCCGTCACCGCCGGCGCCGCGCCGCGATAGGGGACGTGCTGGATGTCGGTGCCGGTCAGGCGCTTGAAGAGCTCGAGCGCGATGTGCAGCGAGGAACCGGCGCCCGCCGATCCCGCGGAGAGCACGCCCGGCCTTTCCTTCGCCGCGGCGATGACGTCCTGCACGCTGCGCCACGGCCGCGCATTGGCGACGCACATCACCTTCGGCGTGCGCGCCAGCAGCACGATCGGCGCGAAGGCGGTGTCGGTGTCGTAGGGCATGGTCGCGTAGATGAACTGGTTGGTCGCGATCGGCCCGAGCGAGGTCGCGAGCAGCGTGTAGCCGTCGGGTGCGGCCTTCGCGACGACCTCGGCGCCGATGTTGCCGTTCGCGCCGGCGCGGTTCTCCACCACCACGGGCTGGCCGAGGCGCGCGGAGAGCGTCGGCGCCACCAGGCGCGGCAGCAGGTCCACCATCCCGCCGGGCGGGAAGGGCGCGACGATGCGGACCGGACGCGTGGGCCAGGCCTGCGCGAGCGCCGGCGCCGAGAGGAACGCCGCCGCGACGCCGGGCATCGCGCGGCGGGTGAAGCGAACTCCGGTCATGGGACGTTCCTCTGCACGGGCCTCTGCACGGGCCGAGGCCGGATGATGTCGCAGGACCGCAGCGGCCAGCAACGGACAATCGCGCCCGCCGCGCCCGCCGCGCTTGCCAGCGCCGCCGCGTGCTCGTCATGCTGCGCGGAAAGACGGAGGAGGGTCGTCGGATGCGCCCAGCGCTCGCGGTGCTTGCGGTGCTTCTCGGCGGGCCGGCGCTGGCCCAGCCGCAGCCCGAGCCCCTGCGTGTCACCAGCCCCGCCGACGACGGCCCCGGCACCCTGCGCTGGGCGATCGCGCGTGCCAATGCCGAGCCCGGCCGCTACCGCATCGAGATCGGCGCCGAGGATGGCGGCCCGATCGAGATCCGGCCCGCCAACCCGCTGCCGCCGCTCCGCGGCCCGCTGCGGATCGAGGGTACGGCCTGGGCGCTCGACGGGCGGTTCTCCGTGCTCGACGGCAGCGCCGTCGCGCCCGCTTCCTGCCCGGGCGAGACGCAAGGCCAGTCCGGCCCGAACGTGCGCACGCTGCAATTCCCGGGGCTTGCCGTCGTGGACACCGAGCGCGTCGAGATCGCGGGGCTCGAGATCCGCCGCTTCTGCATCGGTGTGCTGCTTCACCGCAGCAGCCGCAACACCGTTCGCGACAGTCGCCTGGTCGCGAACCACGGCGGGGCGGGGATCATGCTCACCGGCGACGACGGGCGCGGCGGGCAGACGCTGACGACGACGAGCCACAACCGCATCCTGCGCAACGACTTCCTCGACAACGGCGACGGGCTGGAGCTGACGCGCGGCGCGTCCTTCAACATCGTCGCCGACAACGTCTTCCGCTCGACCGCGGCGAACCCCGAGCCGTCGCAGGGGATCGAGGTGCTGCTCGGCCATGACAACGTCATCGCCCGCAACCGCTTCCAGGGCTATTCCGATGGCGTGCAGATCAACTCGGGCGACCGCAACGACCTCGGCGCCAATGTCTTCGAGGACAACACCTTCGGCGTGAGCCTGACGGGCCACGGCAACACGATCGCCGCCAACGTCTTCCGCGGCAACGCGGTCGCGGTCGCGGTACGGCCGACGGCGGCGGGCACGATTTCCCGCCTGTCGCGCAACGTGATGGTGGGCAACGGCGCGCCGGTCGCGCGCTGCTGGGTCGGCGGCAGCTGCGATCCCGCGCTCCGGCGCGGCGCGATCGTGTTCGGTCTGCCGTCGGGCGAGCACGCCGCCTATGTCGGGCACCGCAGCACCGGCGTGCCGGTGGACCCCGCGCGGCTCGCCCGGATCTGCCCGGACGGCGCGCCGGACTGCCAGGCGCCGCCGAATGAAGGCATCGCGGCGCCGGTCATCGAGCGTGTCTCGCGCCAGGCCGATGGCAGGCTCCGCATCGAGGGCCGCATCGCCGGCGCGCCTTCCTCGCGGCACGAGGTCGAGCTGTTCGGCAACGCCGATGCGGCGACGGCGGAGGCGGAGGTCTTCCTCGGCAGCGCGCCGGTCGCGACCGGGGCGGACGGCACGGGGCGCTTCGTGCTGGAGCTCGGCGCGGAGGAGCCGGCGGACGCGCGCGCCTTCACCGCGACGGTGACGACCCCGACGGGCGCGACCTCGCCGCTCAGCGCGGCGGCGCGGGAGTAGGCTGCCCCAAAGAGCCCTCTCCCCTCTGAGAGGGGGAGAGGGCTTTCGCAACCCTGCTACCCCCCGCCACCCCACAGCCGGCGGTCGAAGCGGAAGGGCGTGCAGGCCTCGATGCGTGCTTCCTTCGCACGCGGATGGGCGGGGTTGAGGAGCAGGTTGCGGCCCTCCCGCACCACGATGCTCGGCACGCGCAGCACGGCGCGGCGCGCGGCGCGCAGCCAGGCCTCGCCAGCGGCGCAGGGATCGACGGGAATGTCGGGCAGGTCCTCGACATCCTCGGGCAGCGCGACGCGGACCAGGACATGGTCGTGGACGACTTCGTCATAGGGCTTGTCGAGATGCACGCGCATCTCCAGCACCGCCAGCGCGGGATGCTCGGCGAGGTAGACGACGCGGCGGCCGGGCGCGTTCCAGCGCTCGCCGTCATGCGCCTGCTCGCCGGTCAGCGAGACCTGGTGTTCGCGGCAGATCTGCCAGGCGGTCAGGTCCATGCCGGCCCGACGCGGCGCGGGGCGGGCGGGTTCCGCGCGCTTTTCGGATAGGCTTCATGCGCGCCGCCGCCCGCCGCGATGCTATGCTGGGCGACGAGGATGGCAGGAGGACCGCGCATGCAGTGGAACCCGCGCGTGGCCGTGATGGCCGCGCCGCTGCTGGTGGGGTGGCTTGCCGGCGCGGCGATGGCGCAGCAGGCGCCCGCGCAAGCCCAGGGGACGCAAGCCCAGGGGACGCAAGTACAGGGGACGCAAGTACAGGGGACGCAGGCCCAGGCGACGCCGCCCGCCGGCCGGCTCGGCCTGCGCATCGAGGTCGAGCCGCGCGCGATCCAGCTCCTGCAGGGCATGTGCGCCGCGCTGACCGGCGCGCGGTCGCTGTCCTTCAACGCCGTCGCGACCTATGAGAGCATGGCCCGCACCGGCCATCCGCTCGCCTATGCCACTGCCTTCGAGGTGCTGATGCAGCGCCCCGACCGGCTGCGCGTGGTCATGCCGGGCGACGGGCCGGCCAGCGAATTCTACTACGACGGCACGCGCATGATCGCCTTCGCGCCGGAGGCCAACCTGGTCGCGGTGGCCGACGCCCCGCCGACCATCGATGCGATGCTGCAGAAGGCCTACGCCGACGCCGCGATCTACTTCCCCTTCGGCGACCTGCTCGGCGCCGATCCCTGCCGCGAGATGCAGGAAGGCCTGCGCGTCGTCTTCGTCGTCGGCCAGTCCCGCGTCGTCGGCGGCGTGACGACGGATGTGCTCGCCTTCGCCAACGACCAGCTGCAGGGGCAGATCTGGATCGGGGCGGAGGACAGGCTGCCGCGCCTGTTCCGCGCGACCTATTTCGACGACCCGCAGACCTACCGGCACGCCATCGCCTTCAGCGACTGGCGGCTGAACCCGCCGGTGCCGGCGGACGCCTTCGCCAGCGCGCGCGCCGCGCAGGCCAATCCGATGAGCTTCGCCCGCCCGGACGCGCCGACGCGCGCGCCGCAGCGTTGAGGAGGAGGACGATGCGCAAGCCGATCCTGATCGCCGCGGCGCTCGCCGGCGTGGTGGCCGCCATGCCGGCCGAGGCCTGGTACCGCGCCAACCGCTGGGGCGGCTCGACCGCCGGCACGGCCGGCGCCTGGAGCCATGAAGGCTATCGCGGCGGCACCGCGTCGGGCGGGGACGGGTCCTGGAACGCGACGGGCTGGCGGGGCGGCACGGCCTCGGGCGGCGAGGGATCCTGGCATGCGCAGGGTGCCGAGGGCGGCACGGCCTCGGGCTATGACGGGCGGTGGACGGCGACGGGGCGCTACGGCAACACGGCCTATGGCGGCTATCACAGCGCCTACGGTTACCACGGGGCCTATCCCTATTACGGGCCCTATGCCTATCACCCGCCGGTCGTCGTGAACTCCTACGGCACGGGTTGCTACAATTGCGGCGGCTGGGCCGCGGGCGCGGCAGTGGCCGGGGCCGCCGTCGGCGCGGCGGCGGTCGGCGCGGCGGCGAGCGCGAACGCCAATGCCGCGGCTGCCAACACCGCCACGGCCTACAGCGCGGGCTACAACGCCGCGCTGGCCAACCCGGCGCCGCCGGCCCCGCCACGGACGGGCTATGCGCCGATCGGCGCGGTGGTGCCGGCGCTGCCAGGGAACTGCGCCTGGCGGGCCAATGTGCAGACCTATGATTGCGGCACCGAATGGCTGAAGCCCCAGTTCGGGGCGAACGGGGTCTACTACCGGGTGGTGCCGCCGGGCTGACCGGCCCGGCGCCCGCCGTCCAGCCGGGGCGGCATCGGCGCCGGCATCAGAAGCCGTGGCAGCCCGCCAGCGCGTCGCGCACCGGGCCGGCCGCGCCCTCCAGGTTCAGCCGGCCCTGGCGACCGCCATTGATCGCGATGTCGAGCCCGGCCTCGCCGCCCGCCAGCAGCCGCGGCAGCGGCGTGCCCCGGAGGTCCCCGATCCAGGTCTCGCCGCGCCCGAGCTGCTGCAGCGGCAGGGAGGCGCGCTCGGCGCGGCCGGCGAAGGCCGCGGTCACCGGGCCCGGCGGGGGCTGGGCACGCAGCGTGAGCGCCACCACGGGCGTCCCGGCGTGGCAGAGCACGCTGACGGCCCGGACGACGCCGGCGCCCGGCCCCATCGCCATGGTGCCCCCGGGCGTGGCGCGCGACTGCCAGGCCGAGCCGGGCGCGGCGGGCGCCTTGCCGCCGGCCGCCGCGGGCGGGGTCGCGGGTGTCGGCAAGGGCGCGGCCTGGCGTGGCGGGGTGCCCGCGGCGGCGCGCGCCATCTCGCGCCCGTTCCAGGCCAGGCGGACGGCGCCGCGCCCGGTCTGCAGGATCAGGACGGGCAGTCCGGCGCCGCGCTGGACGGACCAGCCCTGGACATGGCCGAGCGGATCGGCGGCGAAGCGCCGCGCGCCCGACAGGAACAGCACGAGAGGGCAGCCGGCCGCGCCGCAGAAGAAGCCCTCGGCGCCGGCGCAGTTCAGATGGGTGTAGTCCAGCAGCCAGTCGGGCTCGCCGTCGCCGTTCAGCTCCTGGCTGGTCTGGAACTGCGGGCCCGGGGAGGGCCGGCCGCCGGCCTCGCGGCATTCCCGCTCGGCGGTCGCGACGGCCTGCGCGACCGCGGGCGGCAGCTGCGCCGCCGCCGGGGAGACCAAGAGGCCCGACAGGAGGCCCCAGGCGGCGACATGGATCCAGGCCGAGGCAGGGCCCCGCATCGCCGCCTCTCGGGCTTCGTTCCGGGGCTGATCCTGCGCGGACGTAACCGTCCGCGCAAGGTCGCGACCCGCGCGCGGCTCAGCCCGCCTGCTGGATCGCCGACAGGATCCAGGGGCCGCCCGCGCGGCGGGTGAAGGTCCAGAGCTCCGTGACGGTCTGGCGGTCGGTCGGGCTGCCCTCGACCACGCGGCCGGTGGCGTCCGTCGTGAAGTCCAGCAGCGAGAAGCGCATCGCCACCGTCGCATAGTCCTGGCCGTTCTCGCTCCAGGCCTCGGACAGGTCGCCGGCCTCGAGCTTCACGTCGCGGGTCACGTTGGTCCAGCCGCGCGCCTTCAGGTCCTGCAGGTCCTGCGAGAAGATGCGCGTCATCTCCGGCGTGGAGAGCCGCGACAGCGCATCGACGTCCTGGCGCGACCAGGCGGCGTTGACGTCCACCAGCGCACGCTCGAAGGCCTGGTAGTCGGCGGGGCCGACCTCGATCGAGCGGGTGGTCGGCGCGGCGCCGCCGGCGGCCAGGCCGACCGGGCCTCCCATCGGGCCACGCCCCGGGCCGGTGGGCTGGGCATAGGCATAGCCCTGCGGACCGCCGGCCATGGCGGGCTGCTGGCGGCCGCGCAGCAGGCGCATCACCAGGAAGACCAGGCCCACGATCAGCCCGATCTGCAGCAGCAGGCCGAAGAAGCCGGCGAAGCCCGCCATGCCGCCGAACAGGCCATGGCCGGAGAGCAGGCCGAACAGGCCGGCGCCGAGCAGGCCGCCCATCAGGCCCGCCATCAGCGGATTGCGGCTGAAGAAGCCGCCGGCCGGGGCCGGGGTGGCCATGCCGGGGCGCGGCGCGGTCTGCGCGACGCCGGGGGAGGGGCGCGGCGTCTCGGTGCGCTGGAACTGGGTGCCGCCGCTCGGCGCGGTCTGGGTCGAGGGCGGGGCCGAATAGGTCCGGCTGCCCCGGCTGCCCGAGGAGATGCTGCCGCCCGGCCGCGCCTCGGCGATCGCCGGGGCGAGGGCAAGGGCGATGACGGCGAAGGCCGCAAACAGGGCGGAGCCCCGGCGGGCGTTCGTCCGGCGGTGAGTGGTGCGGTCCATGGGGTGGTGCGTCTCCGGCATGTCGTTGGCCCCAATATAGGGATCCGGGGGGGCGGTTGCGAAGAACCTTAAGGCTGCGTCATGCTGAGTCCACGGAAAAAACCAGGGGGTTCCGGATGATGAAGCGGATGGCTGGCGCGGCGGTTGCCGCGCTGGTGGCGGGCGGGCTTTCCGCCGCGGCGGCCGAGGCGCAGCAGCCCGGCCGGGTGCTGCGCATGGCGACCAGCGTGGACGCCGCGACGCTTGACCCCCACGCGACCAACGCGCTCTTCACCTTCCTGGTGGTGCACCAGGTCTATGAGGGCCTGACCTGGCGCGGCGACGACCTGAAGGTGCATCCGGGCCTGGCCACGCGGTGGGAGCAGGTGGAGCCGAACCGCTGGCGCTTCAGCTTGCGCGAGGGCGTGCGCTTCGCCGGCGGCGAGAGCTTCGAGGCCGACGACGTCGTGTTCAGCATCCAGCGCGCGCTGGCGCCGACCTCGAACTACGGGATCTTCGTGGACACGGTCGAGCGCGTCGAGGCGCGCGACCGCCTGACGGTGGACATCGTCACCCGAGTCCCCGACCCCGTGATCCCCGACAAGATGACGCGGGTGATGATCATGGACCGCGGCTGGTCGGAGGCGAACCGCGCGACGGTGCCGCAAAACTTCGCGCGGCAGGAGGAAACCTTCAGCGTCCGCAACGCCAACGGCACCGGTCCCTACGTGATCCGCGCGCGGGAGCAGGAGCAGCGGACGGTGATGGTGCGCAACCCCAACTGGTGGGGTTGGCAGGCCGGCGGGCCGGCGCGGGGCAACGTCACGGAATACCACCACGTCACGCTGACATCGGACGCGACGCGGATCGCGGCGCTGATCTCGGGCGAGGTGGATTTCGTGCATGTCGTCCCCGTGCAGGACGTCGCGCGCGTCGGGCGCGATGCGCGGCTGCGCGTGCTGGAGGGGCAGGAGAACCGCACGGTCTGGATCGGCATGCGCCAGGACGTGGACGAGCTGGCCGGCAGCGACGTGCGCGGGCGCAATCCCTTCAAGGATTTGCGCGTGCGCCAGGCGGTGGCGCATGCCATGGACCTCGATGCGCTGCGGCGCGCGACGCTGCGCGGGCAGGGCGTGCCGACGGGCAGCATGTGGACGGAGTTCGTCAATGGCTGGTCGCGGGATACCGACCGGCGCACGCCCTTCGACCCCGCGCGGGCGCGGGCGCTGCTGGCGGAGGCGGGCTATCCGCAGGGGTTCAGCGTGCCGCTGGACTGCCCGACGGGCACCTATGACGAGGCCTGCCAGGCGGTGGCCGGGATGCTGGCGCGCGTCGGCATCCGGGCGCAGCTGACGATCCATCCGAACGCGGTCTTCACCCAGCGCGTCAGGCGGCAGGAGTCGACGATGTACATGCTGAGCTGGGGCGTGCCGACCTTCGACGCGAGCTACACGCTGCGCGCGATCATGGCGTCGCGCAGCATCGGCGGCGCGGCGACCTGGAACGCCGGCGGCTATTCCAACGCCGACTTCGACGCGCTGCTGCCGCGCATCGACGCCGAGCAGGACCCCGAGCGTCGGCGCGCCCTGATCCGGGAGGCGCATGCGATGCACAACGCCGATCTCGGGCATGTGCCGCTGTACCACATGATGATCCCCTGGGCGGTGCGCGCGGGGGTGACCGTCACGCACCGCGCGGATAACCAGTTCCAGGTGCGGGAGATCAGGGTGGATTGAGGGCGGGTCCCGCTCCGCTCATGAGCTCCCTCCCACGCTCAAATGCTTCCCTCCCCCGCAAGCGGGGAAGGGAAATCAAGCGGCGGGCGAGGGCGATCCTGTGTCCCTACGCCCCCGCCAGCGTCAGCCCCTCGATCCTGATCGTCGGCGCGTCCGTCCCGCGCCGGAAGACCAGGTCGTTCGCGGGCGTCATGTTCAGGAAGATGTCCTTCAGATTGCCGGCGATGGTGATCTCGCTGACGGCCTCGGCCAGCGCGCCGCCCCGGATCATGAAGCCGGCGGCGCCGCGGCTGTAGTCGCCGGTGACGCCGTTGACGCCCATGCCGATGAGGTCGGTGACGTAGAGCCCCTCCGCGATGTCGGCCATGAGCTCGGCCGGCGTCAGCGTGCCGGGCTCGAGCCAGAGGTTGCTGGGCGCGGGGCCAGGCGGGCCGCCGGTGCCGCGGCTGGCATGGCCGGTGGACTGCATCCCGAGCTGCCGGGCCGAACGCCAGTCCAGGATCCAGGTCGTCAGCACGCCGTCATCCACCAGCGCGCGCGCCTGGCCCGCCATGCCCTCGCCGTCAAAGGGGCGGGAGCGAAGGCCGCGCACCCGCGTGGGGTCGTCGCGCACCGTCAGCCCCTTGGCCAGCACCGGCTTGCCGAGGTGCTCGCGCAGGAAGGACGTGCCGCGCGCGACCGAGGCGCCGTTGATCGCGCTGAGCAGGTGGCCGAGCAGCGACGACGAGACGCGCGTGTCGAACACCACGGGGATGCGCGCGGTCTTCGGCCGCGTCGGGTTCAGCCGCGCGACGGCCTTCTCCGCCGCCTTCCGGCCGATCGTGGCGGGATCCTCGAGGTCCGAGAGATGGACCACCGACGAATACTCGTAGTCCCGCTCCATCCCCGTGCCCTCGCCGGCCAGCGCGGTGCAGGAGAGCGAGTGGGAGGTGCAGGAGAAGGCGCCGGCGAAGCCGTTCGACATTGCCAGCGCGATGCGCACCCGGCCCCAGCCGGCGTCGGCGCCTTCGCTGTTGGTCACGCCCTTGACGGCCAGAGCGGCGTCCTCGGCCAGCGCGGCGCGGGCAATGAGATCCTCGGCGCTGGGCTCGATGATGTCGAAGAGATCGAGCGGCGCGGCGTCGCGCGGTGGATCGAAGCGGTCGGGCAGGCCGCCATACGGGTCTTCCGGCACGACCTTCGCCATGGCGACGGCGCGCTCGGCAAGGGCTGCGAAGCCCTTGGGGTCGGGGTCGGTGGAGGAGACGATGGCCTGCCGCCTGCCGACGAAGACGCGGAGCCCGAGGTCGAAGCCCTCCGCGCGCTCAAGCTGCTCGATCTTGCCGAGACGGCGCGTGACGGAGAGCGAGGTGTTGTCCACGAGGATGGCGTCGGCGGCGTCGGCGCCGGCGCGCCTGGCGGCGGCGACGAGGTCGGAGAGGCGGTCGAGCTCGGTCATGGTTGCCTTTCCCGTGTTGCGCCGCCTTCCCCGCAGCAGCGGCCCCTCCCCCGCAAGCGCGGGAGGGAGGGGATGGGGGTGCGGCTTGTCAGCGCGTGCTGATACTCGAACCCCCACCCTAACCCTCCCCCGCAAGCGGGGGAGGGAATAGTCGGGAGCGGGGGAGGGAACTCGCAGCGAGTGCGTGCTACGCCGCCAGCTTCTCCGCGATCACCGGCAGCGCCGGCACCTTCCCCGCCGGGCCGAGCGCCGCCAGAGTCGGCACCGCGCGGAACATCTTCGCCGCACAGGCCTGGATCTGGTCCACCGTCACCGCCGCGATCTTCGCCTTGGTCTCCTCGACCGGGATGATGCGGCCATGCACCTGCAGCTGCCGCGCGAGCTGCTCGCAGCGGCTGCCGGTGCTCTCGAGCGACATCAGCAGCGACGCCCGCAGCTGCGCCTTGGCGCGCGCCAGCTCGTCCTCCGTCACGTCCTTCTGGACGCGGCGCAGTTCCTCCAGTGCCACCGGGACCAGCTCCTCCGCCTGGTCCTCGCCGGTGCCGGCATAAATCGTGAAGATGCCGGAATCCGCGAAGGGCGAGACGTAGGAATAGACGGAGTAGACCAGGCCCCGCTTCTCCCGGATCTCCTGGAACAGGCGCGACGACATGCCGCCGCCGAGCAGCGTCGAGAGCAGCTGCGTCGTCATGTGCTCGGGGTCGGTCGCCGCGCAGGACGGGAAGCCGAGCACGAGGTGCACCTGGTCGAGGTCGCGCTCCTCGCGGAACTCGCCGCCGGTGTAGCGCGCGGCCTCGGCGGCGGCGGGGACGGCATGCGGCAGGTCGGCGAAATGCTTGCCGACCATGGCGAGGACGTCGTCATGCTCGATCGCGCCGGCGGCGGCGACGATCATGCGCTGGCTGCCGTAGTGGCGCTGCATGTAGCCCGTGAGCGCGTCGCGCTTCATGTGCTTGATCGTGTCCTCGGTGCCGAGGACGGGGCGGCCCATCGCCTGCGCGGCATAGGCCGTAGACTGGAAATGGTCGAAGACGATGTCGTCCGGCGTGTCGTTGGACTGGCCGATCTCCTGCAGGATCACGCCGCGCTCGCGCTCGACTTCCTCGGGCGCGAAGGTGGAGTGGCTCAGGATGTCGCCGATGATGTCGGCGGCCAGCCCCGCATCCTCCTTCAGCACCTTGCAGTAGAAGGCGGTGTTTTCCCGCGACGTGTAGGCGTTGATGTGGCCGCCGACATTCTCGATCTCGCGCGCGATGGCCGCGGCGTCGCGCTTCGCGGTGCCCTTGAAGGCCATGTGCTCGAGGAAATGGGAGACGCCGTTCTCGACCGCGGTCTCGTGCCGCGCGCCGGCATCGACATAGGCGCCGATCGAGACGGTCTCGACACGCGGCATCTTCTCCGAGACGACCGTCAGGCCGGAGGGCAGCTTGGTCAGGCGGATGGCGTCGTTGTTGGACATCGGTGTTCCTGGCTTACGCGGCGTTCCGGCGCGCATGCGCCCTGACGAAGGTCTCGACGGCGTCGAGCTTCGCGGGCAGGCGGGTGAAGCGTTCAGGACGCTCATATAGGTCGGCAAGGCGCGCTGGCAGCGGGGGGGCGATGCCGGTCGCCTTCCGCACGGCGTCGGGGAACTTGGCGGGGTGGGCCGTCGCGGCGACCACGACGGGGATGGACCGGTCGGAGGGCGGCACGGCCATCGCCGCTGCGGTGCCGATCGCGGTGTGGGGGTCGGCGAGATAGCCGCAATCCCGCCAGAGCCTCCCGATCTCCTCCAGCGTCCCCTCGTCGTCCAGCGCGAAGCCCCGGAAGAGCTGCGCCGCGTCGCGCCAGGCGGCATCGGTGACCGGCATCCGGCCCTCGGTGCGGAAGCGCAGCATGGTGTCGCGCGTCGCGCGGGCGTCGCGGCCCAGCAGCTCGAAGAGCAGTCGCTCGAAGTTCGAGCTGACCTGGATGTCCATGGACGGCGAGAGCGAGGGCTCCACCGCGCGCACCGTCATGTCGTTGGCGCTGAGGAACCGGGTCAGGATGTCGTTGCGGTTCGACCCCACGATGAGCTGCGTGATTGGGAGACCCATTCGCCGCGCCGCCCAGGCCGCCAGCACGTTGCCGAAATTGCCGGTCGGCACGCTGAAGGCGACCTCGCGGTCCGGCGCGCCGAGCGCCAGCGCGGCGGCGACGTAGTAGGGGATCTGCAGCGCGACGCGCGCCCAGTTGATGGAGTTGACCGCGGCGAGCCGCATCTCCTCCCGGAAGGGCGCGTCGGCGAACATCGCCTTCACCAGGTCCTGGCAGTCGTCGAAGGACCCCTGCAGCGCCAGGTTGGCGATGTTGGGCGACAGCACCGTCGTCATCTGCCGGCGCTGGACCTCGGAGGTCCGGCCCTCGGGGTGCAGGATCACGACGTCCACCGCGGCGCGGTCGCGGCAGGCCTCGATGGCGGCGGAGCCGGTGTCGCCCGAGGTCGCGCCGACGATCGTCACGCGCTCCCCCCGGCGCTTCAGCGTCACGTCGAAGAGACGCCCGAGCGCCTGCATCGCCATGTCCTTGAAGGCGAGCGTGGGCCCATGGAACAGCTCCAGCGCGAAGACCCGGGCGTCCAGCTGGACCAGCGGGCAGACCGCGGGATGGCCGAAGCCGGCATAGGCCTCGGCCAGCAGGGTCCGGAGTTCCCCTTCCGACGGCGTCCCGCCGGTGAACAGCGCCATGATCCGGGCGGCGAGATCGGGATAGGGCAGGCCGCGCAGCGCGCGCCACTCCGCCGTCGTCAGGACCGGCCAGGTCTCGGGCAGGAACAGCCCGCCATCCTCGGCGAGGCCGGCCAGCAGGACGCCTTCGAAGTCACGGGGGGCGGCCTCGCCGCGGGTGGAGACGTAACGCATGGCCGGAACCTAGTCCGGCCACGGGGCGGGCGCGAGAGGCCCGGGGAGGGCGCTGCCCTCCCTGATCCGCCTCTATCGAACTGATAAGCGAGGCCAAGACGGCGGTGTTGCGGGCCTCCCCCTCCCGCGTCAGCTTTGCCCCGCCAGCTTGTAACATAGCCATCAGCTGGGCGCAGAGGTCGATGCCGGGTCGCTCGTCTGGCCCCACCGGCCGATGGCTGACGACCCGGTCGATGAGGGCGCGGGCGGCCTCAAGCGCGTCTGAGCCGTCTTGGCGCGCCAGGGCTTCCTGAAACGCGGCGACCCGGGTTCGGTAGACTTGGCCGAGGTTGGGGTGTGCGGCCTGCCGGGGGGCCTTTGCTACCGGGCTGGCGCGTCTGTTCTGGCCTGATCGCTCGAGTACTGAATTGCGGCTTGCCAGGAGGCTGACACGCGCGCCGCTCGCGGCCAGCCACTCCGCCGCCCTGCCCGGCTTTGGCCCGGTATCGAGCACGGCGAGCAGCACGATCGCGAGATTGACCAAGCGGAAGGCGAGGCCGTCGTTCAGTCCGACGCCAGCACGGGGTCCGTCGGCGCGAGCACGGCGCCGAGCAGCAGGGAAGCGGCCAGGCCGAGGCCGAGCCAGGCATGGCCGATCAGCGCGATGTCCGGGATCGAAGAGCGGCATCGCGACGCCGAGCAGCCGCCAGGTCATGTTCCAGGACCGCCAGCCTAGCCGCCGGTCGAGCTTCAGCCCCGATCCCAGGAGCGAGACGATGACGATGATCTCCTGGGCGCATGACGGCGCGTGCGAGCTGGCAGAGTTCGTCCGCGGCGCATGGGAGGCGGCGGCGCTCGCGCTCTGAGGCGTGACGCATCCGCGCATAGCGCCTCGGCGAAGTTTCGCCGCGCCGGCGGCCTTTCGGCGCACTAACTGGACTGACGTGCGTGCCTGCAACGATCCCCCAGGGACTTCGAGGAAGGACATCGCCCTTGCACAACCGGGATACGCCACCCGCAAGCCGGCCGGAACCGCTTCGGGCGCCATGGCTCGCGTCTCGATCATGAGCGCCGTGCGGACGATCCACTGTCGCACCGTGGCCGAGGGGGGCTTCCGCCTCACCAACCACATCCGCGACCTGCCGCCGATCACGGTGGACGAGCCGGGCGGCCTACCCGGTCCCGATCCGACGCTGCAGCCCCTCGATGTCCTGCTCGCGGCGCTCGGTTCCTGTCTTGCGAGCTCCATCCGTGCGCAGGCGGCGGTGCGAGGCATCGCGCTGTCGGCCCTGTCGCTCGATGTGGAGGCCGACCTGGCCGCAGCGCCGGCCGACGAAGCGAGCCCGCCGTCGCTAGGCTTCGACGAGGTCCGCGTCGCCGTGCATGTCGCGGCCGACGCGCCGCGGGAAGCGCTGGCGGCGCTCGTCGCGCGCGCCACGCTCCGGTCGCAGGTGGCGAGCACGCTGCACGACGGCACGCAGATCACCGTCGCCCTGGCCTCGCCCGCCGAGGGCTAGTCAGGGTTCCCGGCGTCGCGTGATAACGGCGGGTCCAGGAGGGCGGCTTGGTCGCGGAAGGCCGCGACGACGGCGTCCAGCACCAGCCGGATCCGCGGCGTGCGCCGATTGTCCTTGTGCACGGCGAGCCAGATGCCGACCGCGGTGACCGGAACGCCAGGCGGCTCAATGCGCCGCAGCTGCGCCGCGAAGGCGTCGCCGCGCAGCCGGGCGAGGCAGGCGATCCCCGCCCCGCACAGGGCCGCGCGGAGCTGCGCCTCGGGGCTGTCGGTCCGCAGGGCGACGGTCGCGCGCGCCGCCAACTCGGCGAGCCAGCCCGCGACCTGCGGCACCTCGGCGCCGTCGAGCCCTGCCACCAGGCGGTGGCCGGCACAGCCCGCCGCGAAGTCCGGCTCGCCCTGGCGCTCCAGATAGGCGGGGCTCGCATAGAGGGCGTAGGACAGCGTCCCGATCCGCCGCGCCACCAGGTCGTGTCCCTCGAAGGGCGCGAGGCGCACGGCGATGTCGGCCTCCCGCATCGAGAGGCTGAGATGGCGCACATCGGCGACGAGTTCGAGCGCGACCTCGGGGCTGCCCGCCTGCAGGGCCGCGATGCACGGCGCGAGGACATGGCTGGCGAGGGTTTCGACGGCGGTCACGCGGACCACGCCTTCGAGCTGCGCGTCGCGTCCGCCGACCGTCCTCTCGACGGCACGCATCTCCGCTTCGACGCGCTCGGCCTGGCCCATGATCGCCTCTCCGGCCAGGGTGGGGACATAGCCCTCCGGCGTCCGGTGCAGCAGGCGGGCCCTGAGGCCGCTCTCGAGCGAGGCGAGTCGCCGGCCGACGGTGGACTGGGTCACGCGCAACTCGCGCGCCGCCGCGGAGAGGCTCCGCAAGCGCGCGATCGCGAGGAAGAAGCGCAGATCGTCCCAGTCCAGCATCGTCACCGCCCATCTCTGCCCGCCCGGCGCAGGCCGGACGGCTCAGGCGTGAAACGAAGTGGCGCCGGCGCGGTTTGCCGGGCCTGCGAGGGAAGCAGGCCCGGATCCGCGCCGGCTGGTCGGGCTCAGTCGTCCTCGCGCGGCGTGTCGGGCGTCTCCGCGCCGTCGTCGGGGGCGCCTGCGGCGGAGACCGGCTCGATCCGGTGGCTTTCCCGGATCAGCGCCAGCGCGTCGCGTGCCGTTGCCGCCCAGTCGCCGCCATTGGCGCCGTGCAGCGCGGCGATCCGCGGCGCGAGGCGGGCGGCGAGGTCATCGTCAAGGCTTGCCATTGTCGCCTCTCCGTCCCGGATTGCGCGCCGCCGCTCAGGCCGTGCGCGGGGTCATGCGGGGCGACGCCGCCTGGACGGTCACCCGGTCGCGCGTGCCGCGCCGCGCGCCCAGCACGGCGGCGATGGCGCCGAGCAGCAGTGCCGCGAAGGCGCCGAAGGCCCCGATCGAGGCGGCGCGCGCGGTCGCATCGGCGGCGGCGCGGGCCTGCTGCGCGGTCTCGGCCGCGGCGCGGTTCGCCTGGTCCTCGACGCTCCGCACGCGACGCGCCGCTTCCTCCGCGGGTATGCCGGTCTCGGCCGCGACGAGCGCGGTCAGCCGTGCCCGCGCCTCGTCGGGGAAGCTGCCGGTCGCGGCGCGGCGCGCGAGCAGGGACGCGATCTCGGCGCCACGCTGTTCCGTCGTCATTGCGCCGGGATCGTTGCCGGTGCCCCGCAGCGTATCCTGTGCGCGCTGCAGCAGGGCCTCGGGGCTTGCCTGGCCGGCGACGGCCGACACGGCCGATCCCACGCCGCTCGCGGCACGTCCGGCGACGCCCGACGCGGCCGAGGCCGCGGTGGACGCCACGCCGGCAAGCAGGTTGCCGAGCAGGACGGCGGAGACGAGGAACGCGATCGCCCAGACCGCCAGTCCGTGCAGCACGCCATCCGTGCCGTCCGCGCTGCCGGAGAGGCGTGCGGCCGTGTAGCCGCCGGCGGCGAGCGCGATCGTGTTGGCGACGACCATCCACGCGACGGCGCCGATGCCGAAGCTGGTCGCGCCGGGCGTGGCGTGGGCAACGGCATCGACCGTGGTCGCGCCGATCGCTGCGCCGAGGATGTTGAGGGTTGCCGAGATCGCGGCGGCGATGACGCCGCCCGCCAGCACGGCTCCCCAGGAGATCCGGGAGGGCAGGGCGGGTCCGCCTTCCGGCAGTGTGACGGCAGCGATGGTTTCGGTCTGGGCGCTCATGGTCGGTCTGTTCCTGTATGGTCGGCCATCGCAACGCGCCGAGCCCGCCAGGGCGGCGGATGATCCGCGCATAGCCACTGCCCGCCTTTCATGGTTCTGCGGAAGGCCGTCTCCCGCGTTGATCACCCGAACACACGGCCAGCTGCGGCCGGATACCGCCGGGAGTGCAGGCAAGGTGACAGATCAAGGGGCCGGCGCGACGGACCGGGCGATCCCGCTTCTTCAGGAATACCTCACCTTGGGCCACTGCGAGGTGGAGGCAGGGCATGTGCGCGTGCATTTCGCGACCACGACCGAGGACAGGACGCTGCGCGCGCCGGTGCAGCACCAGCGTGCCGAGGTCCAGCGCATCGCAATCGGCCGCGTCGTGAACGAGGCGCCCGGCATCCGCGAGGAGGAGGACGGGGCCGTCATCGTCGTGCCCGTGCTGGAGGAGATCCTCGTCACTGAGCGGCGGATCGTCCTGAAGGAGGAGATCCGCATCCGCCGCGTCACCACCACCGAAAGCGTGGAGACGACCGTCGCCCTGCACAGCCAGGCCGCGACGGTCGAGTGCCTGCCGCCGGGATCGCAGGCCGTGCCCGAAAGGGTCCGCGATGCGCTGCGCCGCACCGAGGAGGAGTTCGAGGACGACCGGGCGACCGGCGAGGGCATGCCCGCGCCGCCGCAGGCGGCTGGGGAGACGCCCGCCAGGCCTGCGACCACCGGCCTGCGCCGGTAGCCGAACTTGGGTGCGTCAGCGCAACGCGAGATGGAGGCGCCGCCGGCCGGCCGCGCCCCCGGCGCCGCTGCGGAACTGCGGGCCGTGGCGCTCGGGTTCCAGCGTCCCACCGGGCGCATCGCCCTGTTCCAGATCGCCACGACGATCCTGCCGCTGCTGATGATGATCGCGATGATGCACGCCGCGGTGGCGGTCGGCTGGTGGTGGGTGGTGGCGCTGCTCGCCCTGCCCGCCGCCGCGCTGACGGTGCGGACCTTCATCGTCCAGCACGATTGCGGGCACGGCTCCTTCCTGGCCTCGCGGCGTGCCAACGACGTGGTCGGCCGGCTCTGCGGCCTGCTCACCCTGACGCCATACGCCCATTGGCGTCGGCAGCATGCGCAGCACCACGGCACATGGAACGACCTGGACCGGCGCGAGGGCCGCGGCAGCGATCTCTACTCCACCTGCCTGACCGTCGCGGAGTACCGCGCCTTGCCGCGCTGGTCGCGGCGCTGGCACCGCCTGACGCGGCATCCCGTGGTGACGCTGGTGCTGCTGCCGCCGCTGATCTTCCTGGCGGTGTACCGCGTTCCCTTCGACACGCCCGCTTCGTGGCGGGCGGAGCGGCGCAGCGTGCACCTCACCAATCTCGGCCTGCTCGCCCTGCATGGCGGGCTCGGCCTGGCGCTCGGCTTCGTGCCGGTGCTGCTGGTGCTGCTGGCGGTCATGGTCCCGGCCAGCATCGCCGGCGTCGTGCTGTTCTCGCTGCAGCATCACTTCGACGGCGCGCGCTGGGCGCGTCACGAGGCATGGGATCCCGTCACGGCGGCGCTCGAGGGAAGCTCCTTCCTGCGGCTGCCGCGCCCGCTGCAATGGCTGACGGGCAGCATCGGCTACCACCATGTCCATCACCTCGCGCCGCGCATCCCGAACTACCGGCTCGAGGCGTGCCACAACGCCCACCCGGCCTTCACGACGGCGCGTGTCCTCGGTCTGCGCGAGGGGCTGCGGGCATCGCGATACGCGCTGTGGGACGAGGCGGCGGGCCGGATGGTGCGTTTCGGCGACGCCGAGCGCGCCGTGGCGCCCTGACGCGGCAGAGACCGCATCGCCGGCCCATCACGTCATGTCGGCAGAAATGCCGGGCCGCCCCAGGGCGGGCCGAGGCCCACGGTCAAATGGATGACGCCCAGCATCAGCGCGAGGGCGAGGAGGCAGGCGCCGAGCGTCAGCCGGAAGCGGTGCTCCGAGACGAAGGCTGCGGACACGGTGGGGGTCATCGTCATGGCGGCCTCGTCTGGTCGTGTGGTGCAAGCAGGGCGACGTCGGCGCCGCGCCCGGTCACAGGGGCGGCGTAATGTCCGCCGCTTGATCCCGGTCCGCGGCGATGGCCTTCTCCAGCTCGGCCGGATCGATCACCTGGGCCTGCAGAACGGCGCCTGAGGCCGCCATCCGCCGCGTCATCGTCGTCGAGACGCGGCGGTAGGCCGGGAAGGACAAGCCTTCCAGCAGCTCCTCCTCCGTCTCGATGTCGTAGGTGCCGGCAGGCTGCGGGCGGTCGAGGCCCTTCAGGACGAAGGGATGCCGGAAGACGAGCGTGGTGCGCTGGCTTCGGGTCAGCATGGTGCGCCTCCCGTGATGCGGATGGGATCGGCTGGCGAGAGCTTCGATGCGGCGGACGGCACGTCCCCGGCATTGCCGAACAGGGTCTCACTCCGGGCGACGGCACCCGGCGTCTCGCCGGTGAGCCAGAGCTGGAGCTGCTGGCGCGCGCGGAAGACGCGGCTCTTCGCGGTGCCGACGGCGCAGCCCGTCATCGCGGCGACCTGCTCGTAGGACATGCCGTGCAGGACGATCATGAAGAGCGTCTCGCGCTGAACCGCGGGAAGGCGGCCGAGCGCGACGTGAAGCTCCTTCAGCACCAGCATGTCCTCATGCGCGGCTGGCGTGGCGAGGAGCGCCTCCGGCACGGCGTCCAGGTCGGACGAGGGCCGGCGCTTGCGCGTGTCGCTGATGAAGCGGTTGCGCAGGATCCGGTGCATCCAGGCCGGGAAGTTGGTGCCCAGCGTGAAGCTGTCGCGTGCGGCCAGCGCGTTGAAGATGGCGTCCTGGACCAGATCGGACGCCGCGCTCGGGTTGCGGGTCAGCGCCAGCGCCTGGATACGCAGCCGCGGCAGAAGGGCGATCAGCTGACTGTCGAAATCGTCGAAGTGGGTTTTCATTCATAGTGTATACACTCTGCGACACGGCAGCAGGTGCGCCCATTCCACGAAGTTCAGCACGCATGCGCGAGGCGCCTTTGCCGACGCGGCGGCAAGGGCGCTCTGGCAGGAGCGGCATCGCCCTCCGCGTGCTGCCGTTCAGCGCGGCGGAGGTTCGAGCGGCCGCTGCAGCCTCGTCGATTGCGCAAGAACGCTCCGCGGCAGGACGAGAAGGGCAACGAGCCCCGCCTCGGGGCAGGTGATCTCGACCGTTCCGCCGAGATCGTGTCGGATCTCGCGCTCGATCAGCTCCGAGCCGAAGCCCTGGCGCGTCGGGGCGGGGTCCGGCCTCGGCCCGCCGGTCTCGGTCCAGCGCAGGACGAAGGACCGCTTGCCGTCCTGGATCTCCTCCGACCAGGCGATGGTGACCTTTCCGCCGTCGGTGGACAACGACCCGTGCTTGGCCGCGTTGGTGGCGAGTTCATGCAGCACCATGCCGAGCGCGAGCGCGGCCTTGGGCCTGAGCTGGACCGGCGATCCGACCGTCGTCAGGCGGTCGGCCGCCGGTGCATAGGGCTCGAGCTCCTTCCTGATGAGGTCGGCCAGCGGGACTTCCGCCCATCCGCCGATCGAGACGAGCTCATGCGCGCGGGCCAGCGCCCGGATCCGGCCAGAGAAGACGACGCCGAAATCCTCGAGGCTCGAGGCGCGGCGGAGGGTGTGGCTCGCGACCGCCGAGACCACCTGCAGCATGTTGCGGACGCGGTGGTTCAGCTCGTCCACGAGGCTGCCGAGGATCTCGCCCTCGACCACCTTGGTGACGTCGAAGAAGGTCACCACCGCCCCGTCCACCGCGCCGGCGCCGGTGGTGTAGGGCAGGATGCGCATGAGGTGGTGGGATGCGCCGTTCTGCGCGGTGACGCGCCGCTCGGTCGGCGACCGCGCCTCCATCACCCGCAGCGCCTCCCGCGCGACGTCCACGCCGTCGAGGTGCGAGGCGAAGCTGCTGAGCGGCCGGCCCCGATCCGCCTCCACCAGGTCGAAGATCGCGGTGACCGCCGGGGTGAAGTTGCGGATCCCGAGGTTGCGGTCGAGGAAGACCGTCGCGACCTGCGTGCTGTCGAACAGGTTGCGCAGGTCGGCATTGGCGCGGTCCAGCTCCTCTATCTTGCCCGACAGTTCGAGGTTGCTCGCGCGCAGCTCCTCGTTCACGGACTGCAGCTCCTCCTTCGAGGTCTCGAGCTCCTCGTTGATGGATTGCAGCTCCTCGTTGACCGAGACCATCTCCTCGTTGGCCGATTTCAGCTCCTCGGTGGCGGTCTCGTATTCCTCCGCCATGGATTGCAGGCGCTCCCGCGTCTCCCGCAGCTCGGCCTCGAGCTGCTCCACCACGCGTTCGCGCGGCGCCGAGTCAGCGGGGTCGGGCATCTCCTCCGGCGCGGCCGGGTTCTCGGCGAAGGCCACGAGGTAGAGCGCGTCCGCCCCCTCCGGCCGGGGCAGGGGTGCGACCGTCAGCGCGATCGAGAGCGGCACGCCGTCGAGCTCGAAGACGACGCGCGGGCGCACCACGCGCCGCTGCGTCTCGACCGCCTCGCGCAGCGCCGCGCGCAGCTCCGGCCGGAGACCGCGGCGCGCGAGGGAAGCGAGCTGGTGGCTCGGCGCGCCGGCCGGCAGTTCCAGGTAGCGCGACAGCCCGGCGGACTGGTGCACGACGTTGCCGTCGGCGTTCACCAGCAGGTGCGGCGGCGCGAACAGCTCGGCCGCGAAGGCGGAGGCGGCCTGCTGGAGTTCGGCGACGCCGCCGGCGCGCGGCGGCCTCGGCGGCGCCGGCGGCGGCCAGTGGCGGCGGATGGCGAGCGAGGCGGGCTGCAGCCGTAGCACCCCTTCGGCCGCCGCGCCGTCGCGCCGGCGGAAGATCCGGTGCGCCTTGTCCACCGGCGCGAACAGCCCGGCATGGCGGGTGACGGATTCCGCCACGCCGAGGAACAGGAAGCCCGAAGGCCGCAGCGCGTAGTGGAACAGCGGCATCACCTGTTCCTGCAGGCGGCCGCCCATGTAGATCAGCATGTTCCGGCAGGACACCAGGTCGATGCGGGAGAAGGGGGCGTCGCGGATGATGCTGTGGCTGGAGAAGACGCAGAGCTCGCGCGTCGTCGGCCTGATCGTCTGGAGCGCGCCATCGCGGAAGAAGAACCGTGCCAGCCGTTCGGCGGAGACCCCTTCCATCATCGACTTCGGATAGCGGCCGAGGCGCGCGATGGCGAGCGCGGCCTCGTCGATGTCGGTCGCGAAGATCTGCACCCGCGGCGGCGCGCGGCTCTTCGCCATCTGCTCCTGCGCGAGGATCGCAAGCGAATAGGCCTCCTCCCCGGTCGCGCATCCCGGGACCCAGATGCGGACCGTGTCGTCCGCGCCGCGGCCGGCGAAGAGCGGCTGCATCACCTGCGTCTCGAGCGCCTCGAAGGCTTCGGCGTCGCGGAAGAAGCCGGTGACGCTGATCAGCAGGTCGTGGAACAGCCGTCCCGCCTCCTCCGCGTCGCGTTGCAGGAAGGTGAGATAGGCCGGCAGGTCGGCGACGCCCGTGGCCTGCATGCGGCGCTGCACGCGACGGAAGAAGGTCTTGTCCTTGTAGCCCGAGAAGTCGTGGCCGGTGTTGTTGCGCAGGATGTCGCTGATGACCTGCTGCGTCCGCGAAAGGTCGCCCGCGATGGCGTCGCTGCTGCCCAGCTCGCCCGGCTGGCCGAGGAGGGCGGCGAGCCGGGCCGGCATGGCCTCGACCGGGATGACGAGGTCCACCGCGCCGGCGGCGACCGCGCTGCTCGGCATGCCGGGATAGCGCGGCGCGGAGCCGTTGGACCCCTGCGCCATGGTCAGCCCGCCGGCCTGCTTGATGGCCTTGAGGCCCAGGCTGCCGTCGCTGCCGTTGCCGGACAGGATGACGCCGATCGCCTCCTCGCCGCGGTCGGTCGCCAGCGACGAGAAGAAGAGATCCACCAGCTGGCGCTCCCGCGCCGCGGCGTCGGCCTGCGGCCGCAGCACGAGCCGCCCGTGGGCGAGCGTGATGAGGGCATCGCGCGGCGCGACATAGGCGTTGCCCGGCCGCAGCGCGTCGCCGTCCTGCATCGGGTGGACCGGCATGGCGGTGCAGTTCTGCACGATGGTCGGCAGCGCGCTTTCCTGGTTCGCCCCGAGATGCGTGACCACGACGAAGGCCATGGCGGGAGGCGGGTCCGGCATGGCGCGGAAGAAGGCCTGCAGCGCCTCGACGCCGCCGGCGGATGCCCCGATCCCGACGATGGGGAAGCGTTCAGCCGCGGGCATCGATGCCCTCCGATGTGGTGCGTGCGTGGAGCCGGCCGATCGCTGCGGAGGCGGGCGGCATCACCCGGTGCGCCGCTCTCGCCTCAACGTCTGCGCAATGTCTACACCCCGGCGGCGGCAACAGCCAGCGTTGCATGCAGCCGGCAGCGCGGCGTGGACCGTTCCGTGATGCGCGCTTCGTTGGTCGGCTATCCGACGGCGTCCTGGTGCTCCCGCAGGGCCTGCTCGACGGCCGCGGCGAGTTCCGCTTCGGCATAGGGCTTCGCCAGGACGGCGGCGCCCGGCAGCGCCGGCCCTCCGGTCGCGAGATCCTCGCTGTAGCCCGTGGCGAAAAGCACGCGCAGCCCCGGCAGGGCCGCGCGCGCCTGCTGCGCGAGCATGAGGCCGTTCATCCCGCCCGGCATCGCGATGTCCGTGAACAGCAGTTTCACTCCAGCGCCACCGGCGGCATGGAGCAGCGCGAGCGCCTCCTCCCCGCTGCGCGCGGCGAGGACCTCGTAGCCGCGCGTGGCGAGATGATGGACGGCAAGGTCGAGTACGTCCTCGGTGTCGTCGACGACGAGGATGCCGCATCGCGCTTCCGCCGGTCCGGGCGGCACCGTCGGCTCCGCCGATTGCTGGACGTCGGTCCCAGGCAGCGCCGGCAGGAACAGGCGGACCTGCGTGCCATGACCGGCCGCGCTGTCGATCTCGATGAAGCCGCCGGACTGCCGCCCGAAGCCGTGCACCGTGGCAAGCCCCAGGCCGATGCCGCGGCCGGGCTTCGTCGTGAAGAAGGGCTCGACGGCGCGCTCGAGGATTTCGGGCTCCATGCCCCGGCCCTCGTCCTCGACCGAGAGCATGACATAGGGGCCTGGCCTGGCCGCCGAGCCCGCGGTCAGGGTCTCGCGTGGCCCGATGATGGTGGCGCGCGTCCGTATCGTCACCCGCCCGCCCGACGCCGTCGCGTCGCGCGCATTCGACAGCAGGTTCAGCAGCGCGGCCTCGAGCTGCGCCGGATCCGCCATGCACCATGGCAGCGCGGGGTCGAGGTCGTAGCGCAGGTCCACCGTCGCGCCGACGGCGCGCGCAAAGGCGTCGTTGCAATCCGACAGCACGGCGTTGAGCGACACCGCCCGAGGCTGCAGGCGCGAGCGCCGCGCGAAGGCCAGGAGCTGGCGGGTCAGTGCCGCGACGTGCTCGCCGCCGCGGCGGGCGCGGTCCAGCGCCCGCCGCACCTCCTGCTCATCGGCGAGCCGCGTCTCCGCACGCCCGAGGTTGCCGAGCACGACATGGAGGGCGTTATTGAAGTCGTGCGCCAGCCCGGCCGCGAGCTGGGCCACCGCGTCCAGCCGCTGCGCCTTGTGCTGTTCATCGTCGGCCTGATGGCGGGGCGTGACATCGACCTGGGACGCGAAGAAGCACTCCGCCCTGCCGTCGGCGCCGAAGACGGGTGCGACGAACAGCGCGTTCCAGAACAGCGACCCGTCGCGGCGGCGGTTGAGGATCTCGACCGCGACCGGACGCTCGGCGGCCAGCGCGTCGCGTAGTTGCCGGATGGTCCCGGCATCGGTCGAGGGACATTGCAGGAAGCGGCAGTTCCGCCCCAGCACCTCGGCCTCGTCATAGCCGGTCAGGTCGAGAAAGGCCTCGTTGGCGAAGACGATGGGGTGGTCGGGCCGCCGCGCGTCGGTCACCACCATGGCCATGCGGGTCGACGCCGCGGCGGCGGCCAGCAGGCTGCCACGCTCGCTGAGGCCCGCCGGCGCGTCGCCCGGCAGCGCCCGGGTGTCGCCTGCGCCTCGATCCGCCATGAAGCCGGGTGCCGTTCCTGTGTCATTGGCCAACGTGCCAGGACCGCCCCGGCTCTTTCCGGCCATGGGCCCGAGAGGCGGAAAAGCCGGCGATGCCGGAGAAGTTTGCGGTGAGCCCTGCGAAGGGCGAGCCGCCGCGGTCAGGCGGCCCGACGCGGCGTCGTCGCCGGCGCAAGGGGCCGTCCGGCCGGCGCCGCCTGGCTGTCGTGGCGATGGATCGCGCGCGCGGCGTCCTGTCGCGCGGTCCTGGCGGCCAGGCCCCAGCGGCGACGGTAGCGCAGCCGCCCGAGCAGCCGGTGGACGAGGGTGAGGATCATGCGAGGGCCGGCGGGTCGGCAACGGCCGGCGCGGCCGGGCCGAATTCCTCGATGTCGCCCGACCAGAGCATCAGCGGGCCCTGCATGGCCGACCTTCGCCTCCGGAGCTTGTTCAGGACCATCGCCTCGACCGGGATGCGATGGGCGGCGAAGACGCGCAGCAGGTCCGCCGGCTTGAAGCAGCGCGACGCGGACAGGTCGCGCAGCGCGTCCGGCGATATCGCGCAGGGCAGTTCCGCCCCGTCGTGGCGCACCTCGAACAGCACGCGGCGCCCATCCCATCGGGCGTGCCGCGGTGCGGTGGCCGGAACCGCCGTCATGTCCCTGCTCCTTCTTCGACGCGCCGTTGCCGGTCGGCGGGCAAGGTCGTCAGGCCCGGAAGAAGGCCCGGCCCGCCTTGAGCTGCGCTTCGCGGAACACCCTCTCCAGCCCGTCGGTGCTGCTGCGGGCGCGGTAAGTCCTGCCGTCGTCGTCGCCCGGCAGGGCACGCGTGACGACATAGCCACCGCGCGGGATGTTGCGGTCGAAGACGGAAGGCATGAACTCGACGTCCTGGCCGACGGCGAATTCGTGCGGGCCGATCCGCGAGCGGCCGGGCGCGAGCGTCATCACGCGCGCTGCAGCTGGACGGCGGAGGTCTTGCCCTGCCGTCCCTGCTCGACCTCGAACCCGATCTTCTGGCCTTCGCTGAGGGTGCCGAGCCCGGCCCGTTCCACCTCCGACGCATGGACGAACACGTCGCCCGAGCCGTCCTCGGGTTGGATGAAGCCGTAGCCCTTGGTCGAGTTGAACCACTTCACGGTGCCGGTCTGCATGGGATGTTCCGATGAACGAGAGGCCTCGGCGCGCGCTCTCGCGCGCCGAATCAGCCTGCCGATGATCGAACACCAGGCCCGCGCTCCGCAGAGGCGCGTCGGGCAGGGCCAAGGACCGCACGGGTTGACTGTTCAGATGTGGGATGTCGCCGTCCGTTCTACGAGCGATTGAGGATGACGAAGCCGTGTTGCCGCATGGCGGAAGGACCTGGCGGAGAGGGCCGAGGCCTCGAGGCGCGCCGACGCTGAAATGCCGTTCTGGCCGAGGTCGAACGACGGACGCCCTCCGATGGCCAGGTGCAAGGAAGCGGGCGTCCGCCCCTCCACCGGTTCGGTCGGCGATGCCTACGACAACGCCATGGCCGAGGCTTTCTCCGCCACCCTCGAGTGCGAGCTGCTGGACCGCCGCAGCTTCCGCTCCCAGGCCGTGGCGCGGATGGCGGTGTTCGCTTTCATCGAGGGCTTCTACAACCCCACCAAGCGCCACTCGGCCCTGGGCTACCTCTCGCCCATCGAACACGAAGCCAGAGCCATGGCCGAAAACAACAGATCCCTACCCGCTAACCGTCCACGGAAGCGGGGCAACTTCAACGCGGCTTTGGACTGGGCGCTTGGCAGCTGCGGTGTCGCTTGCCGTCACCTCCTCGTCCGGCCGCGCGGCAGCCGCGATGCCCAGCCGCTCTTCTAGCCGTCCCCAGGTGAACATGAGAGCCGGCCCGAGCACGAGATAAGCGGCCAAGTAAGGCCACGTCCGCGGGTTTTCTGCGACGAGCGACACGAGCCACCAGCCAAGGCCGCAGAACAGGGCTACGGCGACTGCCCACATAAGCCCGTCCTCCCGGAAAAACCTGTTTCGGATGCCTTCGCGATCAATAGCGCCCTAAGCTGAATGCCCAATGGCCATGATAAACGCCTGACCGTGGCCACCGATGCCGCATTGGAGGGAGCGGCCTGGGACTCTGGTGGTAGGCTTTGGCAATGGATGCAGCGGTAGTTACGCCTTGCCCTTGAGACGGCGTTACAGCAGTTCGGCACACGCAGCAGCGTGGTGGCCCCCAGACGCCGCAGCGTGTCACCCGCCGAATTGCGGATGGGGCTGACCTAGCGAAGGCTAGGAGCGGGGATCCGAAGCTCGTCCAGGCCAGTCCAGTTGGCCAGGGTTCTGAGCAGACGGCGAGGCGGCGCGCAGTTGAAGCGCCACTCGCACCGCGCCTGGAACGCTAAGCGCAGCGTGGCCGAGTGCAAGGACTGCCGGGGCTTGCCGCCATGCGCGAGCGCGTTCCGCATTCAGTTCTCGCGGCGGCGTTGACGGCTTCGAGGTCGTCGGCAGGCCCATGGCCTGCACCAACTCGGCAACTCACCGCGTCGAGACCCCGCCGATCCAGGGCCTTGGAAATGCGCCGCTGCTGGGCGCCGAGCCGCGTGTGGCGCGTGCCGCCGCGGAAGCCCTTGCGGTCGTTCAGCCGCTCGCCGACGCGCTCGTGCTACCCGGCGCCCAACGGGCCCTCCACGTTGGCGACCATAAGCATCCGCAGCACCGCCTCGGCGACGCTGCGCAGGCTTAAGTGCATTAAGGTCAAGGCTGCCTTCTGCTTTTCGCCAGCAGCTTCGCAAGTGGCAGCCTGTTGTCAGTGACAGCGGCGTTGCTCGATTAGGGGCGAGAGCCCCTCAACCCTACACGCCGGTCAAGATTGGATTTTCCAGCAGTTCCTCGAATGCTACCGGACGAACGGAAACTAACAAACTGCCGGTTTTGTCGAAGCAAATGTTTTCAATCGAATGAGGTATTTTGACACATAAGTGACCGGATCGTGGCGCTAGTCACTTGCGGGAGCCTAATGAATCCAGGAATATGTCAATCAGGCGCACGTCTATTAGACGATTCCGGTACGAATACCGACCAATCAATAAGAATCGAATATTTTGATCTATACTAAATTAGGAGGGTCGTATGAACGACAAGACCCGCATAGCAATCGTCGAACCTACTCCAATATTCCTAGAAGGCATCAAGCATGTCTTGGTTGATGCAGGCTACGATATTTTCTATTGTACTAGAAGCTTAGATGATTTTTGCGAATCTGAACTTGGTAAGATAGCAGACATATTAATGGTTTCTCTTCCTGCGACTTACCTGGCGGATTGCTCCGAACAAATGGAGGGCATCCGCGCACGTATGCCGAAAGCAAAAATTGTGGCTCTTGTCGATTCCGTCACCGCCTATGAGGTATCGCAAATCTGGTCGTTCCTTGACGGGTTGATGGTACGCAACATAGATGCGCAGGCTCTCATTAAGGCTCTCGACATGATTGCTCTCGGGGAGAGGCTGATGCTCGGGATACCTCGAAACTCGACACTCGGGAGTGCTCATATCTCGATTCCCGGCGGCGGGCTCTGTGCCAGCGAGTTCTCCCATCTCTCGCCGCGCGAGGTGGACGTGCTTCGCTCCTTGAGCGCAGGCAGTTCGAACAAGATCATCGCTCGCCAGATCGGCGTCAGCGAGGCGACCGTGAAAGTCCACATGAAACGCATCCTGCGGAAGTTGAAGGCCAGGAATCGTACGGAAGCGGCGATGTGGGCCAAGGCAAACGGTCTCGGCTTCGACCAGGCCACCCCGCGCTAGCGGGTCGCCAGCCCGCACGCTGGATTTCTTCAAGAGATCCGCGCCGTCACGGTCGCATGCTGAAGTCCTGCGCGGAGCGGCGCGGGCCGTCCGGCAAGTCATTCGAGCAGCTCACAATACGGCTCGTTCTTCATCTGCCTTCCCGCCCTTGGTGTGGCCTGCCCGGTGCGCAACACCAGCACGATCGGGGCGTCCCGCGATTCGTGGAGAGCGGCCCGCGCTTTGCTGCGTTGCCCGGACACGCAGAGCCGGTGCTACGGAATCGCGTCGTCGGCCCGCGACAATGCTGGCCTCTGGATCGGCCGCGACGGGATCGCTGAAGCGCTCGTCAGAAGCTCGGCATACAGCTTCCTGTAGCGGTCGACCGTGAGCTCGAGGGAGAACTCCCGCCTGACGAGTTCCGCTGCGCGCTCCGCCATGATCCGTCCCGCCGCAGGGTCCGCCAGAGCCTGCAGGATCGCCTGGGCCAGCTCCTGGGGGGAACCCGGCGTCACAAGGATGCCGGTATGGCCATGCTCGACGACATCGGTGCAACCCGGCATGCGCGTCGCGATGATCGGAAGCCCTGCAACTGCGGCTTCGAGCAGCACGCGGGGGACCCCTTCGCGGAACTCGGTGGGGAAAGCGAAGACGTCAGCGAGCCGGAGAAGCGCGGGCACATCCGATCGCTTGCCGGTCGCGACGACATAGGGGGCGTGTGCATCGATTTCGGCCTGCGACACCGCGAAGCGCCCGGTGCCCTCCCGTGGCCCGACCAGCAGGAAGCGCACGTCCGGCCGCGCCGCGTGGACCAGCGCTGCTGCCTGGAGAAGGGTGGGAATGCCCTTCTCCCGTGTCACGCGCGTCACAGTCACCACGACTGGCGACGTGCCAAGTCCGAGTTGCTCTCGCAATTCGGCCGGCGAGTCGCCGGCACTCGGGACGGGGCGGAAAGCGGCAATGTCCACGCCGGAGCCAGGGATGAGCCGGCTCACGCCGTCGCCTACCATCCCATTTCGTTCGAAGTAGCTCATGTCCTCCCTGTTCTGGAACACGCTGGCCGAGGTCCAGCGAGCGGCTAATCGGTTCAGGGCGCAGTAGGCCGGGCGGAGCGCCAGGGCGAGCGGCGCCTTCGACGAGTAGAGCCAGCCCATTCCGTTAATAGTACGCACAACAGGGAAACCGCCCACTCGTCCGGCCGCCAGCGGGACGAGGATGTTCGGCTTGGTGTCAAATGACTGGACGATGTCGGGCCTTACCTGCCCGAAGATCCGCGTGAGCGCGCCGAGGCTCAACCAATCCGCCAGCGGGTTAGCGGACCGGTCGAAATGGAACGAGTGGTAAGTCAGCCCAGCCTGCGCGAAGGGCGCGGCGTCGCCGGTCCCGGCCGCGGAGACGCAATATCCCTCCGCTCGCAGCGCGAGAAGGAAGGCTATGCGCAGGTCATGGTCCTCTCCTCCAACCAGGAGAATCCGTGGACCTCGATCGTCGCCACGGGCACAGTACGCGCTGACTCGCTCCGATGCGATCGGCGACTTGGCTGTGTCTCGGTTCATATCTACACACCTACGATGTCGGGCAAGTAGTTCACGCACGGCAGCCGCGGAGCAGGTCCACGGCTACCCACTCAGAAGGCACGAACTCGGGGCAGCGCCTCCGCCAAGTCGGCCGGCCTGCGTCGCGTGATGCAAAGAGGCGCATGCGTTCAGCGCCCCACCAGCAGCGTGAAATAGCGCGTGAACACGGCGAGCAGGTCCGGAGCCTCGCGGCCATCCGCCATCGCGAGCGTCGGGCAGGCATGACGCGGCTGCGCGCCCCAGGAATACGTCATGTCGAAGGGACGGCGCGCCGGCGGGACAAGCTCGTCCCACAGGTCGAACATGGCCCGCATCTCGGCCTCGGTCGGCAGGCGCTGATACCCCGGCGCAGCGGTGCTGCAGGACTGTCCGAAAGCCTGGAAGACCGGCACCAGGCGCTCCGGCGCGATGCCGGCGGCCAGGGCGCCTTCGATGCGCTCACGCATTGCGCGAAGGTCGCAGCCCCGCGCCGCGTTCTTCCGATTGCAGGGGTACGGGTCGATCCCGACATAGTCCGCGGCATCGCGCAGCTGCGCGAGTTCATCGGGGTACCTCGAGGTGTTGAGCACCACGATGAACGTCCTGGCCCCTGGATGCAGGTAGCGGATCAGGGCGCTGCGCTCCGCGATCCGCCGAGGCGCTTCCGGACAGAGCGACGGATGCGGCTCGTCCGCAATGAAGTAGATGCCGCTGAAGCGCGGATGGCCGCGCACGGCCACGACCATGCTGCGGACGTCCGCGTCATCCATCCGCCACGCGCATTCGTTGCGCCGCCCGTTGAACCCACTGCGAAGCCAGAGCAGACCCTTCATGCCTTCGGGAAGCAGGTCGAGCGCCGAGGGAGAGGAGACATCGGCCAGGTTGAAGCCGACGGACGCCGCGCGTGCGTACTCGCCGCGGAGATTGACGGCGTAGTGCAGCGGCGCTTCGCGCCGGGTCTCGGCGATGGCCGGGAACGACAGGAGCAGGACCAGGCTCGCGACGGCGATCCGGAGTCGCCCTGCCATCCCGGGCGGGGAGAAGCGCATCAAGCCACTTGCCTCGTCCACCTGGCCCGTCTCCATCTTCATGCGCCGGAGATGCGGTGGTCGAATGGTGGCGCGATCCGCTGGCGGAGCGCATCGTCGCCACCTGGCGCGGCGGCATCGATAGCGTAGCGCCGCAGATCGACCTGCATCAGCACCGCGCTCACCGGCGTCGCATCGCCGTCGCGCTCGAGCGCCTTCGGGATCTCCCGCAGGGCGGCCCGAGCCGTGTCTAGTCTGGTGGAGCCCCATTTCAGCGCCAGCAGCACGTGATCGGCCAGGGCGACGAGCACCCGCGTCTCCGGATTGCCGATAAGCGGCGCGCCGTCGATGACGACACAGTCGTAGCGGCGCCGCATCTCCGCGAGCAGCGTCCTCAAGCTCTCGTCGGCGATCAGCAGCAGCGGGTCGGCCGCTGCGGGCGTGAGGGAAAGATAGTCGATGCCGATCTCGGGGCTGGTGCGGATGGCCGCCTCGGCGGGCATGCCCTGCAGCACCTCCAGCACGCCGGGTCCGTCATCGGCGCCGAGACGCCGAACCAGGCTGGGCGAGGGCAGGTCGAGGTCGATCACGAGCACCTTGCGCCGAAGAAGGGCGACATAGCAGGCGAAGCTGAGCGCCAGCGTCGTCTTGCCCTCCCTGCCCGCGCCGGAGGTGACGAGGATGACCTTGCCGCGCTGCTGCTCCATCGAAAGGCCGAGCATCGCCATCACGACGGAGCGGATCGCCTTGGTGTAGGGCGCGAAGGGCTCGCGCAGCAGCGCCAGCACCGAGTGCAACGTGGCCAGGCGTCGCGCGCGCGGCACGACGCCGATGCACGGCACGCCGAGTGCCGCCTCTGCCGCGCGCGCGTCGCGCACGCGACGGTCGAGGCGATCAAGGGCAATGGCGAGCAGGCTGCTACCGACCGCGCCCACCAGGAGAGCCGGCGCGAGAAAGAGGATCGGGTCCGGCGAGCTCGGCTCGTCCGGCGCGTTGGCAACCGAGACCAGTCTCGCGGCGGGCTGGACGGGGCTGTCGCGCAGTTCCGCTTCCTGGCGCAGCACCGCCTCATAGCCTTGTGCGGCGGAGGCCGCTTCCAGGCGCAGTTCGCGGAGCTGCGCCTCGTCGGTACGCGCCAGCGCGCTCGCCTCCTGCAGAGAGGCAAGCCGCGCGACGAGGAAGCGCACCCGGGCTTCGAGCGTCGCCGCATCCGTGCCGCCCACCGGGGCTGCGCCGGCGCTGAACTGGGACGCGGCGGGCCGACCGGCCGCAAGCGAGACGGCGCCGTCCTGCAGGCCGGCCTGCCTGCGGGCCGCAAGATCGGCGCTGGCGACGGCGAGCTGACGGCTCACCTCGGCGATCTGCGCGTCCGTCTGGTCGGCCCGATCGGCATCAGACACGCCATGCTCGACCCGGTACCGTGCGACCGCCGCCCCGGCGCGGTTCACGTCGCTGCGGGCGCGTTCGACGCGATAGCGCAATGCCCGGAGGTCGCGGTCACGCTCGAGCTGCTGGCGCTGGAGGTTGTCCTCCAGGAACAACGTTGCGCTGCGGTTCGCGATGGCAGCCGCGACATTCGGATCGGGCCAGGTGAAAGTGACCGACAGCACACGGGATGCGCGCTCCTTGAAGGACCTCAACCTCAACTGGAGCTGATCCAGGTCCGGCATGGACCTCGGCGCCGCGCCCGCCTCCTCTCCGGTGCCGGAGGGAGCCTGCGCCCCGTTCCCGAACATCGGTGCAAGGGTTGCCCGGACGACGTCGAGCAGAGTGCTCAGCACGGGCCGCTGGAAGTCCTCGGATCCGGGCACGATCGGATTCGTCCTGAGGCTCTCATCGAGCCGCCGGATGTGACTGTCCGTCGAGAGAAGCTCCGCCCAGGTTTCCACCGCGGCGTCGTCGAAGCGGGGTGAGCTGCCCGTCGGCGCCTCCAGGACGATCTGCGCCTTGGCCGTGTAGCGCGGCGGCACCACCAGGCCGATCGTCAACGCGGCCGTGCCGGCGAGCAGGGTGCCCGCAGCCACGACCCGCCAGCGCCGGCGCAGGACGTGCGCAAGCACGCCGAGCTGCAGTTGCCCACCGAGATTCTGGTTCATGATGTCGCCTCGCTGAACGCCTGCCGGTCCGATCCCGCGCTATGCAACACGCGCGCAGATTCCAGGAGGCAACACACCACGCCGAACCAGAATACCGGTTGTCGCACGATGAGGTGGAACATGCTGAAGGTGATCAATGCGCACAGCAGTGCTGCGATGCCGCAGAACCCGGCGCGCCAGGCGCCGCGGAACGCGACGAGCCAGAGCCATGCGAACGCGCCGACCGCCAGGAGGCCGCCCTGTGTGAACAGGTCCAGGAACGTGTTGTGCGCCTCGAACTTGTCGGGCGGCGGCCGCTTGTAGGACTTGCTGGTCAACTGCGGCCCCGGCCCCAACCCGATGAAGCCGGAGCTCACGCCCCGCTGCAGCGCCTCGCGCCAGAGATTGAGGCGCGTGTCGCCTTGGTCGTTGTCGTTGTAGAGCCTGTCGGAAGTCTGCTCGATCCGTTCCAGCGTCGCTGATGCGAAGGGAGCGAAGGCGGCGGCGAAGAGCGGCACCGAAAGCAGCGCCAGCAGCACTGCCGCGCCGCGTAGCATCAGGCCCGACCGCAGCGTCTGGAACCAGTTGACGCCGGTCAGCGCGACCCAGACAGCGCTGCCGGTCAGCAGCGCCACCGTGAATGAATCGCTCCTCGACAGAATGCCGGCCAGGATCGCGACGCCTGCGCATGCCAGCGCCCCGACCCTCTCTGCCACGGAACCTGCGGTGTGCGCGAGGTGCAGGGCGACGAAGGTGAGCACCGACACGGAGAATCCGAGCTGGTTCGGGTTCTCCGACCAGCCGCGAAAGCGGTTGTAGTACCAGAGGCCACCACCAGGCGTCGCAAGCTGCACGAGCAGGAGCGCTGCGCCCGACGCGGTGAACAGCCAGAAGGCGCAGCGCCTCCGGCGCGCGTCGCCGAGCTCGAGCGAGAGCGCGATGCCGAGCGCTCCCATCAAGAGGTACGCGAACACGTCATGGAGCATCGCCGGCATGTCCTGGAAGAGCTCGCGCGCGAAGCCGGAGATGAGGCCAACCGACAGCCCCAGGACGATCATCGCCCAGAAAGCGAGGACGCGCGCCGTCACGGCGTTCACTGTGCGGCTGCCGGTTGCGAGATGCGCCGTCAAGCCGACGAACATCCACGTGCCGAGCAGCAGCTCCGCCACGCCGAGCGGCGTGCCGCTGATGCGGAGCTGGGTCGCGGTGGAGAGGGCCAGACCGAGCGCAAGCAGGATGTCGCGAGGCAATGCGATGTCCTCCGCGGCGCCGCAGCGCGAAACGAGAATGACTTGAGTGTTGCACTACTCGCCTGCGCTCACGAGTCACTAGGATGGGAGCCGGAGGAGTAAAGGCGTACCTCATTCGTGTAGCAGGTAGTACTGCCTGGCTTACCACTTATGCTCAACGTTCTCGCGTCTCTGTGTGTTACTGAAAACTATAATACGGTGAAAGATGATTGCATTCGTGTCGCGACAACCGAGCGGTGCGAACTGAAATTCGGCTGATTCCGGTGATGAGGGGCAGCATCCATGAAAGCAGTAATTCAGTGCGGCGGTAAAGGCACGCGCCTCCGCCCTTACACAATGGTGCTTCCGAAGCCATTGATGCCGGTCGCATCGAAGCCTGTTCTTGAACTGCTCCTAAGTTGGCTGCGGCGTAACAATATTCGGGATGTCTACATCACCACGGGATACCTGGGGCATCTGATCAAGAGCTTCTGCAAGGACGGCGAGCAATGGAATCTGCGCATCCGATACACCGAGGAGAGGGAGCCCCTCGGCACAATCGGCCCGCTATGCATGCTTAAGGACGAGCTCGACGAGCCCTTCATGGTCATCAACGGCGATGTGCTGACCGACCTGAGTCTTTCGAGCTTCGCGGAATACCACCGCCGGCAAGGCAACCTCGTCACCGTTGCCACCAAGCTGCGCCGAACCAAGACGGAATTCGGTGTGATCGAGCAGACGGGCGGGCGCATCAAGAGCTTCAAGGAAAAGCCCGTGCTGACGAACCTGGTCAGCATGGGCATCTACTGCATGGATCCCGGGGTGCTCTCCTACATACCGATGGGGTTGCCGTTCGGCTTCGACGACCTGATTCTCTGCCTTCTGGCCGAAGGAGTGCCCACGGGCACCTTCCTGCATGACGGGCTGTGGCTCGACATCGGGCGCATCGAGGATTTCCAGACCGCGCAGAGCCTTGAGTGGGACGAGCAGTCGCCCGCCTTCGAAGAAGTCGCGGTGGTCGCATGAGCGCGACATCGGCCGGGACGCGCAGCCCGTCGCCGGATGCAACACGAGACGCGACCGGCGGTAAGCCGCCGGCCCTGCTCGTATCGGAGCCTCAGCTCGGCGAGGATGAGAAGCGCGCGCTGTGCGAGACGATCGACAGCGGGTGGATCACCATGGGCGGGCGCGTGCGCGCCTTCGAGGAAGAGTTCGCACGCCGGCACGGTGCCGCCGATGCGGCCGCCGTCGGCTCCTGCACCGCGGCCCTGCACCTCATCCTCGCGGCGCTCGACCTTGGACCGGGTGATGAGGTCTTGGTGCCGTCTCTCACCTTCGTGGCAACCGCCAACAGCGTGCTCTATGTCGGGGCGACGCCCGTTTTCGTGGACATCGTGTCCCTCGCCCGCCCGCTCCTCTCGCTGGCGGACGCCGAGGCCAAGCTGACCCCGCGGACGAAGGCGGTCATCCTTGTCCACTTCGCGGGCAAGCTCGCCGACCGCGAGGCCTGGCAGACCTTCGCCAGGCGCCACGGCCTCTATTTGGTGGAGGACGCGGCGCATGTGATCGGTCTCGAGGGCGTCGGCACGTTCGGTGAGGCCGCGGCCTTCAGCTTCTACGGCAACAAGAACATGACCACCGCCGAAGGCGGGATGGTGCTGGCGCGTTCCCCGGAACTGCTGGAGCGCGTGCGCCGGCTGCGCGGCCACGGGATGACAACCGGCACCTTCGAGCGCCTGCTCGCGCGGCACGCCGACTACGACGTCACCATGCTGGGCTACAACTACCGCATGGACGAGCTTCGCGCCGCGATCGGCCTCGTCCAGCTCAGGCATCTCGATGCATGGAACGAGAAGCGGCGGGTGCTCCGCGCCGCCTATGAGGCGGAACTGCCGCGGGAATGCCCGGCGGTGCTCATTCCCTTCAGCGACGACGAGCCATCGGCGAACCACATCATGCCGGCGCTGCTGCCGAAGGGCGTCTCACGCCGCGGCGTCGCGGCATCCATGCGCGAGGCCGGCGTGCAGACGACGATGCACTACCCACCGGTGCACCAGCTCTCCTTCTACCGCGACAGGTTTCCGGACCGCGCGCTGCCGGTGACGGAGGAGTTCTGCGATTGCGAGATCACGCTGCCGCTGCATCCGAAGATGCGGCAATCCGACGTGGTCAGGGTGGTTGAGACCCTCGCAGACGCGATCCGCGCCGAGGGAGGCAAGCCATGACGGACCGACTCAGCTGCCGTGCCTCGCCCGCGGGAAGCCGCGCCCTCGACATCGTGCTCGCGTGCGTCGGCCTCCTGCTGGCCGGCCCGCTAATGCTGGTGATCGCCCTTGCGATCCTCGTCGAGAGCGGACGGCCGATCTTCTACGCCCAAACCCGGCTGGGGCAGGGCGGACAGCATTTCCGCCTCTACAAGTTCCGGAAATTCAAGCCGAGCGCCTCCGAGGCCGGGCGCCCGCTCACCGTGCAGGGGGACGACCGGCTTTCCCGCATCGGCCGCTTCCTCGCCTCCAGCAAGCTCGACGAGCTGCCGCAATTCTACAATGTGCTGAAAGGCGACATGTCGATCGTCGGCCCGAGGCCGGAAAGCCTCGCCTTCGCCGACTGCTTCTCCGGCGAGACCATGGCCGTGCTGGACTACCGTCCCGGCATCTTCGGCCCGAGCCAGATCGCCTTCCGCGACGAGGGCGCGCTCTACCCGCCAGGCGCTGAGCCGACCCAGGTGTACCGCGAAGTCCTTTTCCCGACCAAGGCACGGATCGACCTTGCCTACTATGCGCATCGCACGCTGCTCACCGACTGCACCGTGATCGCGCGCAGCGTCGTCGCCGTGGTCGGCATCGACCGGATGCTGGGTGCCCGCAACGTCGATCCAGCGCCTCCCACCGCGAGCCTGGGCCTGTCCTGGCAGGCGGCGGGAGGCGTTCACGCGATGGCATCCGGCGCCGCTTCACGATCCGAGGGGCGAGGCTGAGGAAGATCGGAGTCGACGACATGCTCAGACAGGGTTCGGCGGGCTACGAGGAACTGAACGTGCTGGTCACCGGTGCCGACGGCTTCATCGGCTCCCATCTCGTCGAGGGGCTCGCCCGCGCCGGCGCGACGGTGACGGCGCTCAGCCTCTACAACTCCTTCGACTCGCATGGGTGGCTTGATGATATCGATGCAAGCCTGCGCGAGGGCATCCACGCCGTGCGGGGCGATGTGCGGGACGCCTCGCTGATGCGGGGCCTGGTGGCGCGCCAGGACATCGTCTTCCACCTGGCCGCGCTGATCGCCATTCCCTATTCCTACGCCGCGCCCCAGTCCTATGTGGAGACAAACATCCTCGGCACGCTCAACGTGCTCGAGGCGGTGCGCGCGAGCCACGTCACCCGAGTGGTCCACACTTCCACGAGCGAGGTGTACGGCACCGCGCTCGTCTGCCCGATCTCCGAGACACATCGCCTGCAGGGACAGTCGCCCTATTCGGCCTCGAAGATCGGGGCCGACATGATGGCGGAGGCCTATGCCCGCTCCTTCGACCTGCCGGTCGCCATCCTGCGTCCGTTCAACACCTTCGGGCCGCGCCAGAGCGAACGGGCGGTGATCGCGAGCGTGCTGCGCCAGGCGCTCGACCCGAACGTCTCCTCGATCAAGGTCGGCGATCTCTCGACGATCCGGGACTTCACCTTCGTCGCGGATACAGTAGCGGCGTTTCTCGCCATCGGCATCGGCCAGCGCATCGAGTACGGCACGCCCTACAACGCAGGCAGCGGCCATGCGGTGACGATCGGTGAGGTGGCCGCGCTGGCGCTCGAGGCGACGGGCAGTCACAAGCCGATCGAGTCGGAGTCCCAGCGTATGCGTCCAGAGCAGTCCGAGGTGCGGGAGTTGCTTGCCGACGCCAGCCGTTTCTCCGCGGCGACTGGATGGCGCCCGCGCACCAGCCTGCGCGAAGGCCTGGTGCGCACGGCGGATTGGTGGCGCTCCCGCCTCGAGCGCGGACGCGTGCGCCGCGAGCGGGACTACGTGACGTGATGGCGCGGCCGTTCTCATTCCGCACGATCCTTCGCGGTGGCATTTGCCTCACGGCGCTGCTCTGCCTCGCCTCCCCGTCGTCCCTGAGCCAGGAATACCGGTTGCAGCCCGGCGACGTGGTCGAGGTCTCCATCATCGGCCCGCCCGATCTTCTCCGTCGCGTGGCGGTGCAGACCGACGGGAGCCTGCCGATCCCGCTTGCCGGTCGTGTCGCCGCGGCCGGCGCCTCCCTTGCCGAGCTGGAGGCGCGCATCCAGACGGCGCTCGGCGGCCGGCCGATGCGCGCCTACACGACGGACGGCCGGGAGGTGCTGCGCTTCGTCGAGCGCGAGCAGATCTCGGTCGCCGTGGTGGAATACCGGCCCGTTTCGGTGATGGGGAGCGTGGCGCGGCCGGGGGAGCAGCCCTTCCGGCCCCGCATGACGGTCCACCACGTGCTAGCATCGGCCGGCGGCACGGCCACGGGGCGGCCCGAGGCGGCCCTGGCTGGCGAGGCGGCGCAGCTGCGCGGCGAATACGCGACGACCTGGATCGCCCTCGCGGCCGAGCAGGCGCGCGTCTGGCGCCTGCGGGCGGAACTCGGCGACCAGGCAGACTTCGATCACGCCGCCCTGCCTCCCTCGCCGGTGCCTGACCGCGTGACCGAGCAGCTCGTGGCGCGCGAGACGGAATATCGCAGCACGCGGGACAGCGACCACGCACGGGAGAAGACCTATCTGGCCGCCGCCGCGGCCGAGGCCGAGGTGCAGATCAACGTGCTGACCGACCAGAACGCCAAGGAGCGGGAGGGCGTCGAGGAGGACACCGCGGAGCTCGCGCGCACGATGGATCTGCTCCGGCGCGGCATGGTCACGCAGTCCCGGGTGATCGATGCCCGTCGTGTCCTGCTCTACTCCTCCACCCGCGCGCTGCAGACCGCCGCGCAACTGGCGTCCGTCCGTCGCCAACGCGGCGAGCTCCTGCGCGAGCTGGAGCGGATGGACGACCGGCGGCGCATCCGCCTCATCGCGGAGTTGCAGGAGGCGCTGCCGAAGCTGTCGATGGCGCGCGCGCGCCTCGAATCCGTCCAGGAGCGGCTCGGCGCCGCCGGCGTGCCGCTCACCGTCGCCCAGCCCGACGACCTGCTGATCACCATCGTAAGGGAGGGCGCAGGCGGGCGCGAGATCAGCCGGGCCGAACTCGACACCGAGCTGCAGCCGGGCGACATCGTGAATGTCGGCCCCGGCGGCGGCGCATCGCCGGCCACCAGGCCTGAGTCCGTCGTCGCGGCGCGCCCCGGGGCGGCCGCGGCCGATGCGGTCACGCCCCCTGCCGCGCTCCCGCAGCTCGAACCGGCACCTGCCGCCGCGGCGGCCCTGGTGCCGACGCCGCCGCCGCCGCACGTCACGCCGCTTCCTGCTGCCGTGGCGACCGTCACGCCGGTCGCGATCCCGCGGGTAACGCCGGCGCCTGCCGCTGCGCCGGCGCTCGTGCCGGCGACGCCGCCCCCGGTCACGCCGCTTCCTGCTGCCGTGGCGACCGTCACGCCGGTCGCGATCCCGCGGGTAACGCCGGCGCCTGCCGCTGCGCCGGCGCTCGTGCCGGCGACGCCGCCCCAGGTCACGCCGCTTCCTGCCGCCGTGGCGCCCGTCACGCCGGTCGCGATCCCGCATGTGTCACCGCCGCCGCCCCCGCAGACGGTGGTGCCGGTCCAGGCTCCGGAATTGGCATCGGCGCCAGTCGCGCCCGTCGCGCCCGACCCGCCCGGCAGCGTGCCTTCGGGGGCGGTCCCGGCCCCGCGCGCCGTCCTGGCCCAGCCAGCACCGGCCTCCTCCGAGCGACGCGCGGAGAGCGCCGGGCAGCCACCGGCTGCCTCCACCGACCTTGGCGCCGCGCGCGGTGCCGCGCCCGCCGAGCGCCGTGCCGCCCCGGGGATGACTGCCGCTGCCGGGCCTGCCGCGCTGGCGGCACCCCAGCCCAGCCCGGTGGTGGAGCGTGCGGGCGCGTCCGCGGCCGCGAACACGCCCGACCAGCCGGAACGGGACCGCCTGAGCACGGCACGCATGGTGGAACGGGGCCAAGCCCTGCTCGCACTCGGGGACATCTCCGGCGCGCGGCGCTTCTTCGAACGCGCTGCCCAGGGCGGCAGCGCGGAGGGCGCATTGGCGGCCGGCGGCACGCACGATCCCGCCGTGCTGGCGCGTCTGAACGCCCGGGGCGTCCGGCCCGATCCGGCCGCTGCCGCCGAGTGGTACCGCCGCGCCGCGACCCTGGGCGACGCGGAAGCCGAAACCCGCCTCGCCAGGCTCGGCGCGGGGGCGTCGCGGTGAGCGCAGGATGCCGGCCCGGCATCGGGCTCCTGTCCAGCGGAGCCGCGGGTCGGACGGATGCCCGCGCGATTGCGATGCGGCGCGACGGACTGGGGGGACCGCGATGAGTGCGCTGATCAATGCGCGTCCGGGCACCTCCGCGCCGGCCGCCCCGCCGGCGCCCCGGCACAGGGTTTCGACGCCGGTGCGTCCTTTCGTCGTCGAGGTCTTCGGGCCGGCAGGCGCCGGCAAGACCACCTTCGCGCAGGCCCTCCAGCAGGCCCTGCAGGCCGGGACGCGCTGCAGCAAGCTCATCACGAGCGCCCGTCCTGCGGAGCGCGCAGGCGCCGGCCCCGGCCTGCAGACAGCGATCCGCCGTTCCCTGATCGCCCCCTTGAGTCGAGCGTCCAAGGTCTTCGGGGCGATCGTGGGGCTCGGGGCGGACGATCCGGTAGGCGAGCGGCTGCTCGCACTATTTCCGGCACGATCCGCCGCGAGCCGGCTGCGCCACCGCCGCTACCTCGGGCGGCTCGCCCGCGCGGTCGCTCCGCAGCGCGCGGCGGGCGAGATCGTCATCCTCGACCAGGGCTACCTGTCGGCCGTCTGCTCGATGGCGGCGCGGTCGGGGCTGGCGCGTGCTGCGGATCGCGAGGCCGTCCTCACGCGCGCGCTCGACATCGTGCCGGCGGCCGACCTGATCGTATGGGTGGAGACGCCGCCCGACCTGGTGCTGGAACGCCTGCGCCACCGCCTGGCAAGGCAGACCGCTGCCGAGCGCCAGTTCGAGCCGGACTTGCCGACCATTCTGGACCAGGGGCATCTGGCGAAGGCCGTGCGCTGCCTGGTGCAGGCCCGTGGCTCCGACGAGCTGCAGGTGTGCGGGCTCGGCGAGGCCGGCGATGTCGCGCGCGTGGCCGGGGCGGTCGGCGCCCGGCTGGCGGAGCGGATGCGGTGAGGCGCGCGCACGCCCTGGCCCGATGCCGCGCAGACGCCAGCGCAGGCGGGAAGGGAGCAGCGATGTGAGCGCGAAGCTCTCGGTCGCAGCCGCGCCCACCGCCTCCCAGCGCAGATGGCCTGCCGCCCTGTCGCTCGAAGGCCGTATCTCGCGCCTGGCGACGGCGAGCGGCGGCTCGCTCGCGGTGCTCGTCAGCGGGGCCGCGCTCAGCTACCTGGCACAGGTCGCGACCGCGCGGCTGATCGGGCCGATGAGCTTCGGCGCATATGCGTATGTCCTGGCCTGGACGACCCTGCTGGGCCACGCCGCGACGCTGGGCTTCCGTGTCTCCCTGCTGCGGCTTCTCCCGGCCTATCGCGCCATGGGAGATTGGCCCCGCGCGCGCGGCCTCGCCCGCTTCTCGACCTGGAGCACGGCTGTCACGGCCTGCCTCGCCGCGGGCCTGGGGATGGCCGTGGTGGCCATCTCACTCGGCACCGGGTCGGAACAGGCGCAGGCCTTCCTGATCGGTCTCTGCGTGGTCCCGTTCGTCGCCTTGCAGCTCGTCGTCGCGGCGAGTGTCAGGGCCTGGGGGGGCGTCGTCTCGGCGCTCATCCCGGAACGCATTCTCCGCGATGCCAGCGCGGTCGTGGTCCTGGCCCTGGTCCTGGCGGGGGGCTGGCTCGCACCCGGGGCTCCGGCCGCAGCGCTGGCGCTCGTCGCGGGAGGCTTCATTTCGCTTGCGGCGAGCTGGACGATGGTCCGCCGCAGGAAGCCGCCGGAACTCGACCTCGCGCCGCCGATGCTGGCACCCCGCGACTGGCTCCGTCCGACCTTCCCGCTGACGGTGCTCATGCTGGCCGACGTGCTGATGAGCCGGGCCGGCACGCTTGTCCTCGGATCCATCGGCGCCAAGGAAGAAGCCGGGGTGTTCGCGGTCGCCTACAGCCTGTCGCTGCTCGCGGCGCTGCCGCGGATGGCCGTCGCCTCGGCCTTCGCGCCCACGGTCTCGGATCTGCACACACGGGGCGCAACGGCGAAGCTCCAGGCTCTCTCGGCCCGCGGTGCGCGGCTCGCGCTCGCGGCCACGCTGGTGGTCGCGGTGCCGCTGATGCTGGCGGCCAAGCCCCTGCTGGCCCTGTTCGGGCCGAGCTTCCAGGACGGCGCGCCGACAGTGGTCGTCCTCGTCCTCGCCCAGGTGTTCTCGGCGGCCTGCGGACCGCAGCAGCACCTCCTGACGATGACCGGCCACGAGCGCGCCGCGGCCTTCAGCCTGGCCGTTGCCGTCGCCGCGAACCTCGCTCTCGCCGTGCTGCTTGCCGGGCCGATGGGGCTCCTCGGGATCGCCCTGGCCTCGGGGGGCAGCCTGGTCGGCTGGAACCTGTTCCTGCTCGTCTTCGCGTGGTGCCGGCTGGGGCTTCGCCCCGGGCTGCGTGCCGTCTCGGACGACGAGGGATCGGACGTCGGAAAGGCCGCATGCCCCCGCACCGGAGCCCATCCATGAGCGAGCCGAGCGTCCTCCCGGCAGTCGGGCTCAGGGACGCGGGCGCAGCCGAAGCGACGCCGCCGCTTCCCGCGCCGCTGGTGACGCTGCGCGTGGCGCTCGAGCGGCTCGGCGTCCGCTATTGCCACTGGAAGAGCAACATCCGCTTGTCGCGCGCGCTGAGCGGCATGGAGGACATCGACCTTCTCGTCCACCGGGAGGATGCCTGCCACTTCCAGGCGGCTCTGGCGGAAGCCGGCTTCCGGCGCACCACCTCGCGCGCCGGACTGGGCCATCCGGGCGTCTTCCACGCGCTGGCGCTCGACGAGGCGAGCGGCCGGCTGGTGCATCTCCACGCCTATGTCCAGATCGTCGGCGGCGACAGCCTGGTGAAGAGCTACCGGCTGCCGGTGGAAGCGATCCTTCTGTCCGACCACCGCCTGCTGCACGGGTGGCCCGTTCCCTCGCCCGAGGCGGAACTCGCTGTCTTCGTGCTGCGCGTTGCGCTGAAACACGCCGGCCCGGTCGAGGCGGCGCTGGCGAATCGCGACTACGGCGGGACGGTCGAGGAGCTGGCATGGCTCCGCGCACAAGCCGACGAGGCACGGACCGCGCGGCTGTTCGCCACCCTGGTCCCGGGCGTCGGGCCTGAGCGCTTCGCGAGCCTCATGGCTGCGATCGGTCAGGAGCAGGCGCTCGGGCGGCGTATCATGCTCGGGATGCGCCTCGCCTGGTCCCTGCGCGGGCTGCGAAGGCTCGGCGCGGTGGCCGCGCTGCGGTCGCGCCTGCAGCGGGTGGCGTCCCTGGCCATGCGGCGCGTGACGGGTCGTAGGGACACGGTCCTCGAGACCGGCGGCGCCATCGTGGCACTGGTCGGGCCGAAGGCGACCGGCAAGTCGACGCTCGGCACCGGGATCGCCCGATGTCTCGCGAGCCAGCTCGACGTGGTGCGTATCCACGCCGGCAAGCCGCCCGCGACGATCCTCTCGGCGGCGCCGCGCATCCTGCTCCCCCTCGCGCGCAAGCTGTTCCCGGACGAACGGCCCAGTGCCTACGACAGCGAGGAACGGCGGCGCGATCGCCGCTTCTCGATGCTCTACGTCCTGCGCATGGTGCTGCTCGCCTACGATCGAAGCACGCTGCTGCGTCGGAGCCGCCGCGCGGCGGCGGCCGGCGCCATTGTGGTCAGCGATCGCTACCCGTCGGAGACGGAGGGCGCGATCGACGCCAGTTGCTTCGACCACGCGGCGTTGGATGCGTGCCGATCGCCGCTGAAGCGCCGGCTGATGCAGATCGAGCGCAGGCTCCACGCCTCCATGCCCCGGCCTCACCTCGTCCTCAAGCTCGAGGCGCCGATGGAAACCGCGATCCGGCGCGATGCGGAGCGGTCGAAGCCCGAGGGCCCGGACGCCGCGGCGGTGGTCCGGCGCTGGAGGCTCGAGACGCATGCCGAATTCCCGGGCACGCCGGTGGTGGTGCTGCGAACCGACGCGCCGCTGGACGAAACGCTGCGCACCGCCCTGCGGGAGGTCTGGTGCCGCCTCTGAACAGGGCGCGGCGGCGGTGCTCCGCCCCCGCGCTCCGCTAGACGCCTGGCCGGCGTCGCTCGCCAGGAGCGGCGTCGTGGAACGAAGCACAGGAGGAGCGACGAGCCATGGCCAAGACGAGCACTGTCCCCGGGACTGACCCGTCGAACGGTTTGCTGCCCGACCCGACCGGTGGCGCTTCCGGCAACGCCGATTTCGGCCTGAACCGGGCCAACCTTTTAGAGTCCGCGGATGAGATGGCGGCGCGGCTCGGCTTGTATGCCGGCCCTGGCCGTCTGGGCGCAGGCCGCGGCCTTGCCCTCGGCAGGGACGGCGGAAGCGATCTCCTGCGCCCCGATATCTCGTTCCGGGCCAATCCGCACGGCAAGCCTGATGCGGAGAATCCCTACGCGACGCTCGACTTCGCCTACTTCGTCGCCCTCGACACGGGGACGCTGACCAGCACGGCGGCGCTGGCCACGCCCGGCGGCATCACCGGGACCGACAACGGCGAAGACCTCGTCGGAACGGGCGGGCCCGATTCGATCTACGGCCTCGGCGGGAACGACCGCCTTTATGGCCGCGCCGGAAACGACCTGCTCGACGGCGGCGCCGGTGACGACCGCCTCGACGGGGGCGCCGGGCTGGACACCATGTATGGGGGCGCGGGGAACGACATCTATGTCGTAGACCATCCCGGCGACGTGGTCAGCGAGGCCGGCACGTCCGGCACCGACAGCGGCGGAACGGACTACGTCCTCAGCACGATCAGCACGTCGCTGGGTGCCTTCGTGGAACGCCTGGAGCTGCGCGGGACCGCGGATCTGAACGGCGCGGGCAACGAGCTTGCGAACAAGATCACCGGCACCACCGGCGCGAACGTCCTTTCCGGCGGGGCCGGCAACGACACGCTGCTGGGGCTGGAGGGCGACGACGTCCTGATCGGCGGTCCCGGCAAGGATTCGCTGAGCGGCGGGGCCGGGGCGGACACCCTGGTGTTCGGGTCCAACGACGGGCCCGCGGATGTGGTCGGCGATTTCGAGGCGGCAGACCGGATCGGCATCTACGCCGGCGCATTCCGGCTGACCGAGGGCGCCGGCCTCCGTAGCGGCCAGCTCGATCCCTCCTATTTCGTGGTCGGGCCGTCGGCCACGGTCTCGGGCCATGGCCAGTTCGTCTTCACGACCGGGACAAGCCCGAGCCTGAAGTGGGACCCGGATGGCAGCGGCGCGCAGGCGGCGATCACGCTGGCTACCTTCCCGTCGGGCACGCTCCTGTCCGCCGATCAGTTCCGCGTCTTCTCGGCGGCACCGGCCGCATCGGTGTCCACCTTCTCACCCGACCCGCAACCCGAGGACGCGGGCAAGGTCTTCTTCGCCCTGACGCTGTCCCAGGCCTGGTACCAGGATGTGATCCTGTCAGTGAGCACGGTGAACGGGACCGCCACCGCGGGCAGCGACTTCACGGCGGTGTCGAACACGCAGGTCCGCATCGCCGCAGGCCAGACCGTCGCCTATGTCGGGGTCGACGTCGCGAATGACAGTCAGGTCGAGCCGAAGGAGAACTTCTCGCTCCGGATCGACTCCGCGCAGATCGACGGCACTGGCCAGGCCCTGACCATCGTCGCCCCGGTCGCATCGACCGACATCACCGACCCGGCGCCGAGCGTGGTCGCCATCAATGACGTGTGGCAGTACGGCATCCCGGACCCATCCGGGCTCGGCTACAACACGACGACCGGCAAGCTGATGCTGTCCGACTCGGAGATCGATGAGGACCCGCTCTTCAATCCGACCGACATCTACGCCTTCAACCTCGCCGGCGGCGCGCCGACCGCGAGCTTTACCCCGAACTACACGAAGGAGCCGACGGGCCTGGCGATCGATGCGACGCGCGGCGTGATGTACGTCTCGGACGACGACAAGTACGTCATCAACGTCGTCGATCCAGCCAATCCGTCGGCACGCCAGTGGTCCTTCGACGTGCGGCCCCTCGGCTCCGACGACCCGGAGGATGTCGCGGTCGACCCCACCACGGGGCACCTGTTCATCGTCAACGGGCTCTCGCGCGCGGTGCAGGAAGTCGCGGTCAACCTTGCCACCCGGACGGCTTCGCTCGTAGACTCCTTCACCTTCGCCGACTCCCGCATCCTGGATCCGGAGGCGATCGCCTACGATGCCCAGCACAACCTGTTCCTGGTCGGCGGCGGGTTCGGCCCGGACGTCTTCCTCGTGGATCGGCACGGCAACACCGAAGGCGTCCTCACCATCCTGGAGGACTACCGGAACACGCATACAACCTCGGCCTCGGGTTCAATTCGGGCAAGCGTGAAGGACATCGAGCTCGCGCCGGCAAGCGACGGCAGCGGAGCGACGCACATCTACGTCGCGGATTACGGGCAGAGTCATCTGGTGGACGGGCGCACCATCGAGATCGACCCGGGGAACCTGTTCAGCCTGATTGCGTAGATCGCGCGCCGATCCGTCGCCGAAGTCCGGCGACGGATCGGTTCTTGGTTCTCAGAACCGGCGGGGTGCCGGAATCAGAGCATGAAGTCGGCCGCCGTGAAGGCGTGCTTGCCGGCGACGTTGAAGAAATACTCCGTGCCCGCGTCGTTGTCGGTGCTCAGTTGCACGACGGTGACATTCTTGGCGGAGTCGTAGGCAGCCCGGAGCTGTCCCGGCTTGCCCGCGCTGAACGCGGCCTCGCCGATGAAGGCGAAGGCCTGGTCGCCGGTCACGGCCGTGTTCGCGTCGATCGGCCTCAGGTCGAAGCGGTCCACGCCGTGTTCGAAGTCGGTGAAGAGATCGACCTTGCCGTTCCCGTCCATGTCACCGCCCCGGGCGAAGACGAAGACGTCCTTGCCGGCATTACCCGAGACCGTGTCAGCGCCATTGCCCGCATCGATGGTGTCGTCGCCGGCACCACCCGCCACGAGATCGTCCCCATTCTTCATCGTGATCGTGTTGGCCAGTGCGTTGCCGACGGCCGTGTCGTTGCCGGTCGTGCCCGCGAAGTTCGCGGTCGAGAAGGTGGCGGTGACATCTGTCGGCGTGGTGTCGCCTGGCGGAGGGGTGACCGGCGGGGGATCGGTTGGTGTCGAGCCCGACGACGAGGTGCCGGTGCTGGTGCCGATCCCGGGGTGCTCGGCGATCCACTCGGTTTTCGCCTGCTGCCAGTAGTCGCGGGCGGCTTGGCCCTGCAGGATCGTCCATCCCGCGGGCGGCGTCGGATAGCCGCTGGGGAGCGGCGTGTCGGAAAGGTTCAGGAAGACGTTGCCGTGCGACTCGACCGTGTGAGCCCAGGCGTCGAACATGCTGCGGTAGCTGTGGTGCTGAACGTCCTCGATCGCGAAGACGGTGTTGATGAAGCGCAGGTGGGGGGTGACCGCGCCATTCGTCGCGGAGTCGGTCTTGATCATCGAGGAATGCGTGAGCTCGCCCTCGTAAAGGAACGACTTCATCCGCATCAGGACGCCGTCGAGCGTCACCGTATTGTTGTGGCCGTCGACCGGATTGGCTGAGTCTGGATCGACGCTCACGCCGCTAAACACGCCGTCGAACAGGCAGTCGCGTATCGTACCGCTCTGGAGGCGGTCGTTCTCCACCGCATCGTCGCGGGCGTCGGTGACCCATACACGTTCGATGAGGAAGTTCGGGCTGTTCCAGGAGACGCGGACGGCGTCCCAGGTATCGGTGATGCGCCAGTCGCGGATGACGACATTCGGCGTGTCTTCTGTGCGGATAGCGGCCGCATTGCCGAAGTCATAGACGGTGCGCCAATCGGTCGTCAGGTCGATGTTGCCCATGATCGTGCCGCCATCGAGCACGACATCCGGCGCCTTGTAGATCGCGAACGGATAAGGATTGCTGTGCCCGTCAGCACTGTTGTTATCGTGAATCCAGGTTGAGTCGCCCGCGTTCACGATCGTGCCGGCTTCTAAGCCGGAAACTCGATATTGCGTATAACCGTATGCAGACGACAGATTGATGATATTCGTCATCGATACTCCTCCGTGATTGTTGCTATTTTGCACTGAAAATCGTGATCTTTGCACCATGGCCGGCTGTTGACGGCCTCTATGAATCAACCTCCGGTGGTATCAGCGGTGTTGCGTGCGGCTTATAGGGTTGCCGTACTTTCCCCTCATCGGCAGTAGAATTAATGCAACTTTTTGTTCAACCCCAAGGCGGTGCGGCAACAGTGTGAGCCAGCAACAGGTCTGCGCCCCTCCGAGCCCACCGCGCGTTGGGTGTAATCGAAGCCGCTGCGTTGCGGCAGGCACTGCCGCGCGGCAAAGAGTGGCAGAGGCTTCTCTACTTTAGGTTGATGTACGCCGCGCGTAGGGAGAGCGGCCAACCCCTTCTCACCGAGCCCCGATGTGAAGGACGGCCAGACTACGCGCCGACCCTGGATGACAGAGCCGCTTTTCCGAGCCGGTCTGCACCGTCAAGCCGCTGGCGAGGCATGGCATAGGAACGCCAAAGCATTGTGCTGGGCGACGTCGCTGACACTGAACGCGCCCTTCCCGCCGGCCATGTGCTGCGGGAAGTCAAGGCTGCCCGCCCTGCCGGTCAGGGCTTCCGCGACGTCGCGCAGGTCCTTGGCAGTGGTCCGGACGAACTCCTGGCGGTGACAGGCTGATGGCGTTGCCGCTGCAACAGACTACGCAGGACTGCGCAGCCTTTCTCGTTTCTCGTGACCGCTTCGGACGACGCCCACACTCCTTCGTGGGAGGGCTCTTTGGGATGATCTGCGTGCGCATTGGTATTACCGCTGCACTCCTACTGATTTCGCGCGTTTTCTCGGCGACCTCAGGCGCGCATTGTTCGACGCTACGCATCATTCGAGACAGTGCTGACGCTGCGGGCGGAGCAAGCTTGCAGAGAATTGGGTCGGTTGGTGCCGAAGTGCTTGGAGGAAGCGGCCGTGACAATCCGCGTCACAGTCATGGAGGAGAACCTTCGGCCGGGGTTCGAGCGTCTGCTGATCGAAGCCTGGGGCCAGACCTGGAGCGCCGACTACGCCGTCGACCTGATACGGTGGCGCTACTACGAACGTGCGGCGTTGGGCCAGACCTGGGTCGCGATCGATGGGACCAGCTGTGTCGCGATACTCGATTCCTATCTTCGGCCCTACCTGCTCAACGGAAGCCGGGTGCTTGTGCGCGAACCCTGCGACTGGTTCTGCCTGCCAGAGTACCGCCCGCGCGGCGTAGGGGTGCTCTTAATGAAACGCTTAATGGACTGCGACGAGCCGATGCTCTCGATTGGCGGCACGCCACCGACATTGGCTATCCTGCCACGACTCCGATGGACAAGGCTGCCGGAGGTGACGAAGCTCGTACTGCCACTTCGGGTGCGAGATTTCGCGGCGACAGCACTGCGCAAATGGTGGCCGGCGCAGGAACCGCTGGCCAGACTTGTTCCCGGTAAGATCCCGTACCGATGGCCGAAGCGACCCATCAGGCCGCATGAGGCCGCCCACGTTGTCGAATGGACGCCTGGAACGCCGCTACCCGTTTTGCGCGGAGCTCAGGACGGGCTGGTCGAGCTTATCGAACAGGCTGACGCGGACTGGATAGCCGGAATGCCGCGCTGGCTTGCGCAAGCGGTCGGCCTCGTTTTCTTCCTCGGCGAAGAGCCGGTCGGCTTCACCTTGTCCCAGATTGAGCCGTCCGCCGCTGGCCTTGATGCCTGCCTGGTGCACGTCCAGCTTTCGGATCACGCGCAGCCGCTGGTGAACTGGATCATCGCCGAGACTGCTTCGAACCTCGCCGCGCGAGGGGTCGGCATCATCCGCTGCTTGGCTTCGAGCCCCTCCAAGATTGCGGCGCTCGAAATGGCGGGGTTCTTTCGGACCACGCCGCGGCCCAGCTACTGGTGGCAAAGGGATCGTGAGCCAGCCCCCACGCAGCTCGATGCTGGATACTTGCGGGCGGATGACGCCGTGCCTCTGGCGGCGCTCCGCGGACGCCATCTTGGCGCGCCACCCGCTCGCGCGGGCCGGGCCGATAGGTCAGCCGCCTCTACGAGCAGACCTCGGTGATCGTCACCACCAACTTGGCGTTCGGCTAATGGGCCAGCGAATTCGGCGCCGACAAGATGACCACGGCGCTGCTCGACCGCCTGACGCGCCACTGCGACATCGTCGAGACCGGCGACGAGAGCTGGCGCTTCAAGAGCCGCGCCTGATCACCACCACAACCGGTGCAAGCGCGGCGCTGGCGGCCGAACACCAGAACCGGGTCCCTTGCCGGCGCCGATCCGCGGTCCCGTTTCCACGCTGATTGACAGCCAGGTCGCGCGCAGCACCTTCGTCACCGCGGCCTTCAGGCTCTCATGGGCGTCGGAGACGACCAGCTTCACGCCGGCCACGCCGCGGCGCTCGAGGGTGCGCAGGAAATCTAGCCAGAAGGGCTCTGCCTGCGAGCTGCCGACCGCCATGCCAAGCACCTCGCGTCGCCCGTCGGCGTTGGCGCCCACCGCGATGGTCACGGCGACGGGCTACATATCGGCCAATCAGACGGCCGCGTTGCGGCGCAGCCAGGCGACCATTCTCCAGCACCGTAAGGCCGCGCACCGCGCCGAGTCGGCGGTGTCACGATGAGTTGGCCGTCAAGCACCATCATGCCACGCGTTGCGCTTTGCGCCCGCTACTCGTCGGACCGGCAGTCGGAGCACTCGATCGCGGACCAGCTGCGCATCTGCCGCGAGCGTGCCGACCGGCAGGGCTGGACGGTGCTCGCCACCTTCCAGGACGCGGCGCTGTTCGGCTCGAGCATCCAGCGGCCGGGGTTCCAGGCGCTACAGGCGGCGATGCGGCGTGGCGATATCGACATTGTCCTTGGTCCATCCGAGCCCGCCGCGGAAGCCGCCCGGGTTCACGGTGGAGGGGCACCTCGCCTGGATGCTGGCGACCGCCCAGCCGGACCTGCCCGGCCACGTCGCGGAGAGCATCGCATGCGCTGGCCGGCTGTCAGTCAAGGAAGGAACGGGGGCCCGTCGGCCCCTGGCGGGGCGGGTCTGGGAGGGGCAGCGCGCCTCCCAGGTCGCTCACTCCACCCGTATCCCCGCGACCCGGATCACCTCGCCCCAGCGTGCATCCTCGGCCGCGGCGCGGGCGGCGAGCGCCTGCGGTCCCTCGCCGATCGGCTCGACGCCGAGGCCGGCGAAGCGCTCGCGCAGCGCGGGATCGGCGCAGGCCGCGGTGACCGCCGCCTCGACGCGCTCGGCGAGGTCCCGCGGCAGGCCCGCCGGCGCGGCGGCGGCGATCCAGGATGCGGCCTCGAAGCCCGGCAGGGTCTCGGCCACGGCGGGCAGGCCGGGCGCGAGAGGCGAGCGCACCGCGCCGGTCATCGCGATCGCCTTGGCCCGCCCGTCGCGCACCAGCGGCAGCCCGGTCGGGAAGCCATCCGCCGCGACCGGCACGCGGCCGGCGGCGAGGTCGAGCAGCGCGTCCGCGCTGCCGCGATAATGGATCAGCTCGGCATTCGCCTCCAGGCGGCGGAGCAGCAGCTCCGTCGCGAGATGCGGGATGACGCCGGCGCCGCCGGTGGCCCAGAGCGGCGGGCGCGGCTGGGCGCGAATCCAGTCGCCGAGCTGGGCCAGGTTGCTGGCCGGCACCGAGGGATGCGCCAGGATCACCCCGGGGAAGCGCGCGAATTCGGAGACCAGCGTGAAGTCGCGCGCGGGGTCGTAGCCGAGCGTGGCGTAGAGATGGCGGTTCACCGCGAGGTTCGCGGCGAAGAGCGTGCCGAAGGTGGTGCCGTCCGGCGCGGCGCGGGCGAGCGCGGCGGCGGCCAGGTTGCCGGCGGCGCCCGGACGGTTCTCCACCACGATGGGCTGGCCGAGGGCGGGTTGCAGCAGCGGCACGAGGAGGCGGGTCAGCAGGTCGGGCCCGGCGCCGGGCGGGAAGCCGACGATCCAGCGGACCGGGCGGGTGGGCAGCGACGCGCGGGCGGTCGCGGGCAGGGCGAGGGCGGCGGCGAGCAGCGCGCGGCGCGTGGGGCTGGGCATGGCGGGTCATAGAAGGATTTTCCGTCGACCTGCAAGATGGCTTCGGCCGATAGAATGGATGTTCCCAATAGTCGCCCGTGCGCGACATGGAACTCCTTCGTCACTGCCGCTCCGGGCCAGCGCTTGCCCCGCGCCGGCCCCCTCGCGCGGGATCGGGATGGATGGTACGCCGCCGCGCCCTGTCCTCCGCGCCGTCGCCGATCCGGAGTCGTCAATGCCCAAGCCCCGCCGCGCCGCCCCCTTCCCGCCAAGGCGGCCGGCATGAAGGCGGTCGCACTGATCCTGGCGGGGGCGATGGCGATTGCCGCTGTGCTGAACCTGCGCGCGCCGCGCTTCGTCCGCGCCGAATTCGCGCGCTGGGGCTACCCGTCCTCGCTGCGCATCGCCGTCGGCGTCGTGGAGGCCGCGGCGGCGGTGATGCTGCTCTTCCCGTCCTGGCGCGCGCGGGGCGCGGCGCTCGCGCTCGCGGTGCTGGCCGGCGTGATCGCGACCCTGCTGCGCGACCGCGCGTGGCTGCGGCTGGAATACCCGGTGGTGCTTGCGGTGCTCGCACTGCTGGTGCTGCGCGCGGCCTGACCTGCCCGCTTCCCTGGGCGGCTTCCCGCCGGGGGCAGGCAGGACTAGCCTCCCCGCCGGGATGGAAGCGCAACCACGCGGCGTGCCGCTCGGGATCGAGAGGCTCGCCGTCTCCTACGGACGCACGCAGGTGCTGCACGAGGTCTCGCTGGCGGTCGGCGCCGGGGAGTTCGTGGCGCTGCTCGGGCCCTCGGGCTGCGGCAAGACGACGCTGCTGCGCGCCATCGCGGGCTTCGTGCAGCCGAGCGCCGGGCGGATCATGGCCGGCGGGCGGGACATTACCCACGCGCCGCCGGAGAAGCGCGGCGCGGCGATGGTGTTCCAGTCCTATGCGCTGTGGCCGCATATGAGCGTCGCGAAGACGATCGGGTATGGGCTCGCCGTGCGCGGCTGGGATCGCGCACGGATTACCGCGCGGGTCGAGGAGATGCTGCGGCTGCTGCGGCTGGAAGGGCTCGGCGCGCGGTTGCCGGCGCAGCTGTCGGGTGGGCAGCGCCAGCGCGTCGCGATGGGCCGCGCGCTGGCGGTGGACCCCGAGATCCTGCTGCTCGACGAGCCCATGTCGAACCTCGATGCGCGCGTGCGGGAAGGTGTGCGGCACGAGCTGCGCGTGCTGCAGCAATCCCTGGGGATCACCGCGATCCACGTCACCCATGACCGGGAGGAGGCGATGATCCTCGCCGACCGGATCGTGGTGCTGGAGGAAGGCCGCATCGCGCAGGCTGGCCCGCCGGAGGAGCTGTGGCACCGGCCGGCCAACGCCTATGTCGCGGATTTCCTCGGCGCCACGAACCGCCTGCCGTTCGGCGGCGGCGTCGTGATGTTCAGGCCTGAGGAAGCGCGCGTGCTGGCGCCCGGCGAAGCGCTGGACGGGCCGGTCTTCGACGGCGTCGTCGCCTTCTGCGCCTATGCCGGCGGGCGCTGGCGCGCCACGGTCCGCGCCGCCGGCGCCGAGGCGCTGGTGGATGTGCCTCAGCGGCTGGAAGCCGGTGCCGCCGTGCGGCTCGGCATCCCCGAGGCCGCGGCGCATCGCTTCGCCGACACGGGACCGTCACCCGAACGTCACGTCGCCTACGCCGAGGCCGGATAACACCGCGCCCGGATGAACCAGAGGGAGGTATCCATGAACCGTCGCGCTCTTCTCCTCGCTTCCGCCGCCATCGCCGCGGCGCTGCCCGCCGGCGCGCAGCAGCGGGTTACGCTCAACGTGCTGACCGCCGGCGACCAGAACATGGTGGACTACATCACGGACTATCTCGGCCCGCTCTTCCAGCGGCAGAACCCGGGCGTCACGGTGCGCGCGATCGGCACCGGGCCGGGCGATGCCGGCAGCCAGCGCATCTGGGAACGGCTGGAGGCGCAGCGGCGCGCCAACAGCCAGTCCGTGGACGTGGATGTCGCGGTGGTGCACCAGGCGATGGCCGGCCAGATGGTGCGGGAGGGGCTGCTGTCCCGCTACCGCGACCAGGCGCAGACCGGGAACCTGACGACCGCCGCGGTGACGCGCAACGCGCTGGGCCAGAACGTGGACGGCTTCGTCATGCCGATGTTCAACAGCCAGGTCGCGATCGCCTACAACCCCGCCCGCGTGCAGAACCCGCCGCAGAGCTTCGCGGCGCTCGAGGACTGGGCGAAGGCCAACCCGCGCCGCTTCGGCTACAACGGCATCCGCGGCGGCATGTCCGGCGTCGGCTTCGTCTTCGGCTGGGCCTATGCCTTCGGGCCCGACCAGCGCCGCCTGATCGAGGGGCCGTATGACGCGGAAGCCATCGCCGCCCTGACGCCGGCACTGCAGCGGCTGCGCGAGTTCAATCGCAACGTCACCATCACCGGCGGCAATGCCGGCACGCTGGACGCGCTGAACCGCGGCGAGATCGACATGGGCCCGGTGTGGATGGACATGTTCTACACTTGGCAGGCGGAGGGTCGTCTTTCGCCGAGCCTGCGCCTGGTGCTGCCGGAGACCGGGCTGCCCGGGCAGCCCATGTACTACGTGATCCCGTCGCGCGCCGCGAATGCGGATGTCGCGCGCCGCTTCATCGAGCTCGCGACCAGCCCGCAGGTGCAGGCCGAAGGCATCGTGAAGCGTTTCAACTGGCTGCCCGGCATCGATGCGCAATATGTCCGCCAGCACCTGGACCAGGCGACCTGGGACCGGCTGTTCCGGGATGTCGGGCCTGATCAGTTGAGCCGCGGGGCGAGGCCGATGCCACAGGCGGAATTCATGCGCGCGATCCAGGAGGCGTATGAGCGGGTGGTGTTGAACTAGGTCGCCGTTCGGCGCGCGCTGTCGCAGTGACGTTCCTTCCTCGCAGCAGCGGTTCCCTCCCCCGCAAGCGGGGGATGGTCAGGGAGGGGGTGCTTCGTTGAGCGCGCCCTTGATCCTCGCACCCCCACCCCATCCCTCCCCCGCAAGCAGGGGAGGGAGGCGCATGGGCGGGGCAGGGAAGCGCGCGTGACCCGCCTCTTCCCCTACCTCCTCCTCGCCCCCGCGCTCCTCGTCGTCGGCGCCTTCTTCGTCCTCCCGCTCGGATTCTCCGTTGCCGGCGCCTTCGAGGGACCGGGCGGCCCGACCTTCGACAACCTCGGCCGCGCCTTCGGGCTCTATCGCACCGACCTGCTCTTCACGCTGGTCATCGTCGCGGCCTCCACCGCGCTGATTGGGATCGGCGCGGTCGCGATCGGCGGCTACCTCACGCTCGGGCGGAACAGGACGGCGGTGCGGATCCTGTCCGCGATGTATCGCTGGCCGCTCTTCATCCCCTTCATCGTCGCGGCGCAGGCGATGCGCGGCTTCATCGGGCAGAACGGGCTGATGAACAACACGCTCGTCTGGATCGGCCTGATGCCGCAGGAATGGGCGCAGAGCTTCCTGGACTGGCGCGGCATCGTCATCACCTTCGTCTGGAAGCAGCTGCCCTTCGCGACGCTGCTGGTCGCCGGTGCGATGGCCGCGCTCGACCGCGCGGGGATCGAGGCCGCGCAGAACATGGGCGCGGGGCGCATGCGCATTCTTCTCGGCATCGTGCTGCCGCAGGTCGCGCGGAACGTGATGGTCGCGCTGGTGCTGAGCTTCGTGACGATGATGTCGGTGCTGTCCGTGCCGCTGATGATCAGCGGGCAGTCGCCGACGATGCTGACGGTGGCGATGGCCTGGCGGATCAACTCGCTCGGCGACTACGGGACGGCGAACGCGCTCGGCCTCGTTGCCTGCGTCGCGAGCGGGATCGTCGCCTGGGCCTGGCTGCGGCAATCGGCGCGCGAGGCCGCGCGATGATGGCGCGCGATTCCGCACTCTGGTGGCTGCCGCGCGCGGTCCTGCTCGTGCTGTTTGCCTTCTTCGTCTTCGGCCCCGTGGTGAACCTGGTCCTCTGGTCCGTCGCGGAATCCTGGTTCTGGCCGAACCGCCTGCCCAGCCAGTACGGCTTCCGCTTCTGGGAACGCGTCTTCCGCCCCCAGGGCCAGGCGATGGAGAGCCTGTGGCTGTCCATCTGGGTGGCGAGCCTGACCACGCTGCTGTGCCTCGCGGTCTCGATCCCCGCGGCCTGGGCGCTGGCCAAGGCCAGGCTGCATTGGCGCGCAGCGATCCTGCTGGTGTTCCTGCTGCCGCAGGCCTTCCCGAACCTGCCGGTCTACATCAACGTCGCGCGCATCTTCTTCGCCTTCAACCTCAACGGCACGGTGCCGGGCGTCGTGCTGGTGCATGCCGCGCACGGCCTGGTCTATTCGATCTGGATCGCGACGGCGGCCTTCGCCGCGGTCGACGACGACCTCGAACTCGCGGCGCGCAACATCGGCGCCTCGGGGTTCACGGCCTTCCGCACGGTGACGCTGCCGCTGGCCGCGCCGGGCATCGCGGCGAGCGCCATCTTCGTCTTCCTGGAATCGCTCGACGAGTTCACCGCGACCTATTTCGTCGGCGCACCGGAGGTCCGCACCCTGCCGCTGCTGCTGTTCAGCGCGGCCTCCGGCGGCAACATGCAGATCGCCGCGATCACCGCGCTGATCCTGCTGGTGCCGAGCGTGCTCTTCATGCTGCTGGTCGAGCGCTTCCTGCGCGCCGACGTCCTGGCGAAGGTCGGGAAATAGTCAGAGCCCTGCCTTCTGCAGCGCCAGCGCGCCCATCACGCGCAAGCGCGCCGGCAGCGTCAGCTCATGGCCCCAGACGCTCGGCATCGGGCCTTCCGGCGCCGGGCCCTCGACGCCCGCGCCCATGCCGGCGCCGACCTCGATTTCGAAGCCGGACGGCGTGTGCGCGTAGAACGAAACCGTGCCGTCCGGCAGCGCATGCCGGCCGAGCTCGAGGCTGATCGGCACCTTCGCCGCCTTCGCCCGCGCGCGCATCCCCACGACGTCGGCCACCTCCGGCGCCTCGAACTCGATGTGGTGCAGGCGCCGCCGTCCCGGCACGTTCAGCACCGCCAGGCAGTGGTGCCGCGCCGGCGAGCCGAGGAAGCCGCCGCGCAGGTCGAGCGGCCCGACGCGACCGCGCATCCGCTCGTTCAGTCGCAGGCCGATCGCGGCCTCGTAGAAATCCACGAGCGGCTCGGGCGACGGGCTGGCCAGCGCGACATGCCCGATCGGCCAGGAGCCGTCGCCGGGCTCCGTCACTTCGGCCAGCAGCAGGTCCAGCACGTTGCCCGCGGGATCGGCGCAGCGAATGGCGCGCGCGGCGCCCTCGGCCTCGATTGTCTCCAGCATGGCGCCGGTCGCGGCGATGCGCGCCAGCGCGTCGCGATACGCGGCCTCGTCCTGCCAGGCCAGTCCGAGCGCGACCAGGTCGTCGCGCGGGCCTTCCGTGACGCGCAGCGCGCGGCTGCGGCGCGCGGCGTTCCAGTCCACCCGCGCGTCGCCGCCGGTGATCGCGTCCACGAAATCCCGCCAGCGATCCGGGCGGCGCACCTCCACCGCGGCATAGGCGATCGTGACCTGCTCGTCGTTCCTCATGGCTCGATATCCTCCTCGCGGCCGGCACCGCGTGGCCACGGACCTAGCGCCCGCAAGCCTTCCACCGTGAGAACCACTCTTGCGGAGCGGTTCACCGGAATTGAAGAATGGCGCCGTGTTCGACTGGGACGATCTGAGGGTCTTCCTCGCGGTGGCGCGGCGGGGCTCGACATTGGCGGCGGCGAAGGCGCTGGGCATCGGCCAGGCCACCGCGGCGCGCCGCGTCGCGGCGCTGGAGGAGGCGCTGGGCCAAGCGCTTTTCGAGCGCCGGCAGGACGGGTACCGGACCACGCCGGCCGCCCAGGCCCTGCTGCCGGCCGCCGAGGCGATGGAGCGCGCGGCCGCCGCCGTGGCGGATGCGGCGGCCGCGCTGAACCGCGGCGCGACCGGCACGCTGCGCATCACCACCATCGACATGGCCGCGAGCTTCTGGGTACTGCCGGACCTGCCGGATTTCCACCGCGCGCATCCCAACGTGCAGGTCGAGCTGCTGACCACCGAGGAGCGGCTCGACATCGCCCGCGGCGAGGCCGAGATCGGCATCCGCTTCGGCAGCGCGCCGGAGGAGCCGGGCCTGGTGGTGCGTAGGCTCGGCACGCTGCGCATGGGCCTGTTCTGCAGCGAGGCCTATGCGAAGGCGCATGGCGTGCCGGCCAGCGTGGAGGAGATCGGGCGGCACGCCATCATCCGCGGCAGCGGCTACATCGACAGCCGGCCCTACAATGCCTGGCTCGCCGCCCGCGCACCGGGCGCGCGCATCGCGCATCGCGCGAGCAGCGGCCTCGGCATCCTCGAGGCGATCCGCGCCGGTGTGGGCATCGGCTGGCTGCCCTGCGGTTTTCTGGAGGACGAGCTGATCCAGCTCTTCCCGCCGCCGCCCGAGCTCGACGCCGGCGCCTTCCTGGTGACGGGCGAGGCGCTGCGGCGCCTGCCGCATGTCCGCGCCTTCATCGATTTCTTCGCGCCCCGGATGGCGGCGCGGCTGAAGCGCGCGGGTTAGCCCGCGATCGCTCTGAGTGTGCACGCCGCAGGCGGGCATACGACGAGCGTGAATCGCCGGGCCGGAGAAAGCTGGACCCACATGCCCTGACCACAGTCAGGGCAGTGCGGGTCTAGCTGACGGCGACGCGGAAGCCGTTGCCGCGCCAGGAACCCGCGGGCTCGAGGCTGCCGCGATAGGTGCAGTTCGCCTTCTCCGCGCCGGAGGAGAAGCAGCCGCCGCGCAGCACGCGGCGGATGATCGGTGCGGCATCCGGGTCCTCGCGCCCGTCATCGGCGTAGGGGTAGCGGAAGGATGACGTGGCCATGTCCTCGCCCCAGTTGGTCGTGCACCATTCCCAGACTTGGCCCGCCATGTCGTCGGCACCAAAGGGCGAGCGGCCCGCCGGGAACAGGCCGACGGCGCAGCGGTCGTTGACGCCGGCTTCCTCGGAATTGCAGCGCAGCGGAGCCCAGGGGCCGGACCAGGGATAGACCTGCGAGTCGGAGGCGGGCTGGCCGCCGCGCGCGGCGTGTTCCCATTCGGGCTCGGTGGGCAGGCGGACGGTCTCCTGCGCGGCGATACGGCCTTCAGCGCGCCAGAGCGGGGTGATCCAGGCGCAGAAGGCGCGGGCGTCGTGCCAGGAGAGGTCGGTCGCGGGCGCGTTCGCCATGGCGGGATCGCGTCCGTCCGCCGAATGCCAGGCGCGGCCGGTCGCGTCCACGAAGCCGGCGTAGAGCGCGTTGACCACGGGAAAGCGCCCGACGCGGAAGGGCGCGAGCGTGACCTGGTGCGGCGGCGCGGAATTCGGGTGCAGCGCTGAGCCCATGGTGAAGGTCCCGCCCGGCACGGCGACGAGTTCCGCGAGGTCGCGCGGATCCCCGGCGCGAGCGAGGTGCCGGCCCGCCCGCAGCCTCGCGGGCAACGGCAGGTCGTCGCGCGCGATGGCGCGGGCAAGCGCCTCGGCGGGCGCGCTCGCGATGTCGGCGGCCAGCACCATCAGGTCGCTGCGGCCGGTCGCGACGAGGGCCTGCGCGACCGTCGCATCCCGCATGTGACGGATGGCGCCATGCCAGCGCGGATCGGCGGCGAGGCGCGCGACGCGGTCGGCGGGCAGCGTCGCGAGATGCAGCGCGGTGGCACGTTCGGCGGCGAAGCGCGGGAAGGCATCGGTGCCGAGCCGAATCGCAGTGAAGGCCGCGGCGGGATCGGGCAGCGCGGCGTGGGACAGCGCGAGGGACATCAGGCCGGGATTGGCGGGCAGGCCGGGGCGCTTCCCGAAGGCCTCGCGCTGCGCGGGCAGCGGCGGGAGCAGGCGGTGGCGTCGCACGCCGAGCGGGATCGGCCAGGCGCCGCACGCCTCGGCGTCGCCGAGCAGCAGGGCGCGGCGGCCTTGAGCCGCCAGCGCGGCGAGCAGCGCAGGGCCGCCGTCGCCGAGACGCTCGGCCCGGTCGACGATGAGCAGGCCGTCGTCGGGCAGCATCGTGACGGGCGCGTCCAGCAGATGCGGGAGGATGGCGGTCTTCCATTCCTCGCGCATCGTCGTGCCGGCCTCGTCGCGCGGGACGTCGGAGGCGAGGGTGCCGAGGTTGAAGCGCGCATCGCCCAGCGCCTCGCCGGCAAGATGCAGCGCCAGGCGGCGTGCGAGGACCGTCTTGCCGGACCCGGCCTCGCCGACCAGCAGCAGGACCGGCACGTCCTGCGCGAGCTCCAGCGCGGTGAAGAATTGCGGCGTGCGCGGCGTGGAGTCACGGAGACGCCGCAGGCCCTTCGCGGCCTTGTCCTCCAGGCTGAAATCCACCAGCGCGGGGATGCAGCCATCGGCGAGGGTGCGCGTGCCGTAGAGGATCGTCGCCGCGCAGTCCTGCAGCAGCGCGGCGAGCGTCATGTGAAGAGCGCCGCGACCTCGGGCTTGCGGAAGTGCTGGACCTGCAGCGCGTAGCCCGCGGGGTCTTCGAAGAAGAAGAACCTGTCGCACCAGGTGGCGCTGCGGATCTCGGTCAGGTTGGGGACGCCGGCGGCAGAGAGCCTGGCGTGCCAGCCCTCGACGTCGTCGGTGACCATGCAGAAGAGGGCGGCGGATTTCGGCGTGGTCTTCAGGTGCCCCTTGTTGCCGTCCACGATGCCGAAATACGACCGGCCCACGCGGTAGATGCGCGCCATGCCCTGGTCCACGACGAGCTCGAAGCCGAGCGTTTCCTCGTAGAAGCGCGCGATCGGGGCGAGGTCGTCGTAGTAGAAGAAGGTGATGGCGTAGTCCGCTTGCATCGTCATTCGCTGCGTCTCCGGGGGTCGAACCAGTCGCCCAGCGCATCGCCGATCAGGTTGAAGCCGATCACCGTCGCCAGGATGGCGAGGCCCGGCGCCAAAGCAGGCCAGGGCGTCTCGCGCAGGTATTGCAGGTTGGCCGCGACATCCGCGCCCCATTCCGGCGCCGGCGGCTGCGCGCCGAGGCCCAGGAATCCGAGCCCGGCGGTCTGCAGGATCGCGCTGCCGACGGCGAGCGAGGCCTGCACCAGCAGCGGCCCGATGCCGTTGGGCAGGACATGGCGGCGGATGATTGCGCCGGGCGTGCTGCCCGCGGCGACCGCGGCCTCGACATAGGGCAGCACGGAGATGGAAAGCGCCTGCGCGCGGGCGAGCCGCGCGAATTGCGGCGCGAGCGCGACGGCGACGGCCAGCATCGCATTCGTCAGGCTCGGGCCGAGCGCGGCGGCGAGCGCGATGGCGAGCACGAGGGACGGGAAGGACAGCAGCGCGTCCACCACCCGCATCATCACCAGGTCCGGCCAGCCACCGGCGAAGCCCGCGATCAGTCCAAAGGTCGTGCCGGCGAGGAAGGCGAGCGCGACGACGCCGATGCCGATCGTCAGCGTGGCCTGGCCGCCGTGCAGCACGCGGGCCAGCACGTCGCGGCCGAAGAAGTCGGTGCCGAAGGGGTGCGCGAGCGAGGGCGGGCGCAGCGCGGCTTGCATGTCGATCGCGATGGGGGAGACGGTGAAGACAGGGCCGATGGTGACGGCCAGCAGCACCGCCAGCAGGATCAGCGCGCCCAGTGCAGCCAGCGGATTGTGCCGCAGGAAATGCATCAGAGGCGACGCCTGACGCGCGGGTCCAGCACGCCGTGCAGCAGGTCCACGCCGAGCGAGACCAGCATGAACAGCGCGGCGAAGACCAGCGTCGCGCCCTGGATCACGGGGTAGTCGCGGTTGCGGATCGCCTCGAACATCCAGCGGCCGATGCCGGGCCAGGCGAAGACGGTTTCGGTCAGGATCGCGCCCCCGAGAAGCTCGGCGAACTTCAGGCCGAGGATGGTGACCGCGGGCAGCAGCGCGTTGCGCAGCGCATGGACGAAGACGACCGCCCGCTCCGGCAGGCCCTTCGATCGCGCGGTGCGGATGTAGTCCTCCTGCAGTGCTTCGAGCATCGAGTTGCGGACGAAGCGCGCCAGCGTCGCGGCGAGGAAGGCGGCCAGGACAGCGGTCGGCAGGGCGAGGTGGCGGAGCGCGTCGCCGACGGCTTCGATGTCGCCGGCCAGGGCCTGGTCGAGGACGGCGAAGCCTGTGACGGGCTCGTCGTAGAACATCGGGCTCGCGCGGCCGGAGATCGGCAGCCAGCCCAGCCAGATGCCGAAGACCAGCTGCAGCACGACGGCGAGCAGGAAGGCCGGCATCGAAACGCCGGCCAATGAGACCACGCGGACGACGTGGTCGAGGACGGTGTTGGCGCGGACGGCGGTCAGCACGCCGACGGGGATGCCGACAAGGATCGCGACGAACGTCGCGGCGATGGCGAGCTCGAGCGTGGCGGGGAGGCGGAGGAGGACCTCGTTCAGCACGGGCGCCCCGGTCTTGAGGGAGCGGCCGAGGTCGCCCTGCAGGACGCCCGTCACATACGACAGGAACTGGATCGGCGCGGGGCCGTCGAGATGGAGTTGCGCGCGCAAGGCCTCGATCTGCTGCCGGGTTGCGCCGGGGCCGAGCAGCGTCGTCGCGGGGTCGCCGGGGATGGCGCGCGACAGGGCGAAGACGATAGCGAGGACGAGAAGAAGGACGGGGAGGGTGGCGAGCAGGCGCTGGGCGATGAAGCGGATCATGGGGTGGGCCTGTCCTGCACGCCCCCCTCAGCCAACCCGCTCCCCGTCGCGCCGAAGGCGTGCATTCGCACGACGGGGGGAGAGGGCTTCTGTGTGAACCTCACGCCTTGGTCACGGACCAGTACTCGTTCAGCGGCGGCGCGCTGTTCACGACCAGGCCCTGCACGCCCTTGCGGCGGAAGACGATGAGCTTGGGGCTGAACAGCCAGGCCGCGGGGGCGCGCTTCACGATCTCCTCCTGGACCTGGAAATAGAGCTGCTTGCGGCGGTCGAAATCGACCTCGGTCTGGGCGCGAAGGATCAGGCTGTCCAGCGCCTCGTCCTTCGGCATGCGGAAGGTCATCGCGCTGTCGGCGAGCGTCGAGAGATAGCCGATGGTGATGTGCGCGTCGGGGTCGTTGTACCAGGGCTGGCGGCCATCCAGCATGATCTCGTGCCGTCCTGCGACATGCAGGGCGCGCAGCGCGGGGAACTCGGTCTGCGCGATGGTGGTCTCGATTCCGACCGCGGCGAGGTTCGCCTGCACGAAGGTCGCGACCGCGCCCCAGAGCGGGCCCTGGAAGGAATACATGGTCAGCTTGAGCTGCCCGGGCTGCACGCCGGCCTCGGCTAGCAGGCGGCGCGCCAGCGCCTGGTCGAATTTCGGCGCGGTGTCGCGCATGCGGGGGTCGAAGGCCCAGGAATTGGAGGTCAGCGGGCCGTAGACGCGATCCGCGGTGCCGCCGAAGACGCCGTTCAGCAGCCCGTCATAGTCGATGGCATGGGTGATGGCGCGGCGGACGCGGAGATCGGCGATCGGCCCGCTCGTCATGCTGTTGTTGAATTCGAGCTGGCGGATGATCTGGCTCGGGACCTCGATGATCTCGACATCGGCGTTGTTGCGCAGCGCGCGCACGTCCTGCGTCGGGATCGCGGCGAGCTGGCCGGATTGGTGCACGATGTCGAGCCCGCCGTTTTCCAGCTCGAGCCGCCGCGTCGAGGCGTCGGGGATGATGCGGTACAGGATGCGCGGCGTCCGCGGCGCGCCTCGGAAATAATCGGGGTTCGCTTCCAGCACGACTTCCGTGTCGGCGCGGTAGGAGCGGAAGCGAAAGGGGCCGGTGCCGACGGGGTTGACGTTGAAGGTATCGCCGAAACGCTGCACCGCGGCGGGGCTGACGATCGCGGCCTGGGGCTGGGCCAGCAGCGAGAGGAAGACGGGCATCGTCTCCTTCAGCGTGATGCGCACCGCGAGCGGGCCCGTGGCCTCGATGCTGGCGATGGGATCGAAGCTCGCGCGCATGAAGGGATTCGTGCGCGCCGTGCGCTCCAGCGAGAACTTCACGGCCTCGGCGTCCAGCGCGGTGCCGTCGTGGAACTTCACGTTGGGCCGCAGCGCGAAGTCGAAGACCTTGCCGTCGGGCGAGACGGTCCAGGATGCCGCGAGCCTTCCTTCCAGCGCGTCGAAGGCCGGCGGCTTCCACGCCACCAGCGTGTCGAAGACGTTGAGGATGATCTCGCTGCCGATGGGCTCGGCGCGGTTGGACCCGGGCTCGAGGCCCGCGGGGTCGGAGGGCACGCCGACGACCAGCGTGCGGGCGCGGATCTCGCGCGCGGATTGCGCGAAGGCGGGCGCGGGCAGCGCCGCCGCCGCGAGCAGGGAACCCGCCTGCCGCCTGCCGAGCTTCATCGCTTTTCTCCTGATCGCCGCGGGGAGGCTAGCGATGGGGTGGAGCGGGGGTCAAGGCAGTGGGCAGGCGACGAAGAATCCTCTCCACCCGCAGGGGGGAGAGGGCAGGGTGTGGGGGGCGTGTATGACGGCGAACGCGCGCGCGCCTCTCGACGTCCCCCTCGCCCAACCCTAGCCGACGCGTTGTCGGCCAAAGCCGACAGCTCCGGCGCCGACGCAGTGCGTCGGGCCCCCATAAGCGGAGGAGAGGGCTTGCTTTGCGAGAGATCAGGCGGCTTCGCGCAGGCCGACGCCCATCTCCGTCAGCGTCGCCTCGATCTGCGTCAGCGCGAAGCGGATGTCCTTCTCCTCGATCGCGCCGATGGCGGCGATGCGGATCGTCGGGGCTTTCGTGTTCCAGAAATTGCTGATCAGCACGCCGCGCGACTTCATGAGGGCGATGAAGCGCTTCAAGTCCCAGGCCGGGCTCTTGGGTTGATGCACGTTGACGATGATCGGGCCCTGGTGGCGCTTCTCGACATACGGAACGAAGCCGAGCGCGACCAGCCCGTCAAACAGGACATCGGCATTGCGGCGGTAGCGCGCGAGCCGTGCGGGCTGGCCGCCTTCCGCGTCATACAGGTCCATCGCGATGCGGAAGGCGCGCAGCGCCTGCACCGCGGGCGTGAAGCGGAAGCTGCCCCAGCCATTCACCACGGCGTGGCGATAGACGTCATGCAGGTCGAGCAGCCAGGACCCGGCATTGCCGGCGCAGGCCTCCAGCCGCTCGATCGGCGCGACCGCGAAGCCGATGCCGGGCAGGCCCTCCAGGCACTTGTTCGACGTGAAGACGACGACGTCGCATTCCGGATGCTCGGACAGCCTGAAGGGCCAGGCGCCGAAGGCGGAGACGGCGTCGCAGATCAGCCGCCTTCCATGCGCGCGCACGACGGGGCCAAGGACCTCCGGGTCGTTGATGATGCCGCTGCCGGTCTCGCTGACGATGATCGCGACATGGCTGACATCCGGGTTGGCCTTCAGCGCGGCGTCGAGCTTCTCCGGCGACATCGGCTCGCTGTCCGGGCCTTCCAGCGGGACGACGACGCGGCCGGCCTCGGTCGCGAGCCGCACCAGGCGGTCGGCGTAGTTGCCGTTGCGCACGACCAGCAGCTTGCCGCCAGCCGGGACGAAGGTCCGCACCGCGGCCTCCACCACCATGTGGCCGCAGCCCGGCAGCGGCAGCGCGACGTCCTTGCCCTCCTCCCCGCCGGCGATCCGCACGATGCGCGGCCGCATCGCCGCATATTCCGCCCGGAAGTCGTCGTCCCAGGGGGCGATGTCGTCGCCCATCGCGGCGCGGACCTCGGGGCGGGTCTGCACGGGGCCGGGGATGAGAAGCAGCATGAGCGAAACCCGATCGGGATGAGCGAAAGCGGGGCTTATGCCCTTGGCGGCGGTGCCTCGGCAACAGCGCCGGGCGCAAGCTCGCGTCGCAATTTCCGCAGGATGGCGTCGGCGAAGTCGGCGTAGTCCGCGCAGGTCATGGCGAAGCTCCCCGGTCCACCGATCACCTCCGATGAGTAGTGGTCCAGCAGGTCCGGCTCCTCGTTCAGGATGGCCAGGCCGTTGACGGTGATGCCGGCCTGCACCGCGAGGTCGCGCACCGGCCCGGGCGGGCGGCCGGCGTTGTGGCCGCCATCGCCCGAGACGTCCATCACCAGGCGCCGCGCCTCGCCGGGGAAGCGGGCGAGCAGCGCCAGCCCCGCCGCCATGCCCTCCCCGATCGCGGTCAGGCCCGGCGGCGGGATGCGGGGCACATTGGCGATGGCGTCCGCCAGCGCGCCGGCGCTTTCCGGCCCATCCAACCTTGTCCAGCCCAGCGCGACGTCCTGCGCGCCGACGCCCGACCACAGCAGCAGGCCGATCGCGGCGGCGCGGCGGGGACCGGACGTGGCGGCGGCGATCACCCCGGCATCGCGCAGCGCGGCGGCGGTGCCGCGGGCCATCAGGTCGAACTCGTCGAAATCCACGCTGGCCGAGCAGTCCATCGCGAGGCACAGCGCGACATCCACCGGATCCATCACGCGCGGCCTTGAACCCGGCACGCGACCGGCCGAGACTGCTTCATCAACCCACGGGACCGAGCATGGGCCAGACCTTCCCCAACGCGCCGACGCGGGACGAGACCGCGCGCAACTACGCCGTCATCGTGCATGCCTGCATGGCGGCCGGGATGGTCACCGGCGGCATCGCCTCCATCGTCGGGGTGGTGGTCGCCTACATCAAGCGGCCTGACGCAGCGGGGACGATCTACGAATCGCACCTGCACTACGCCATCCGCACCTTCTGGATCGGGCTGGCGATGGGCGTGGCGGGCTTCATCCTGACCTTCGTCCTGATCGGCATCGTCGTCCTGATCTTCACCGGCGTGTGGTACATCATCCGCGTCGTGCGCGCCTTCCTCGCATGGGCCGACCAGAAGCCGATCGACGATCCGAAGCGGTTTTTCTGATCCCGACGGGCGACGTCATCCCGACGCGCCGACGACGTCATCCTGACGCGCCGGCGTTGCGTCGGCGGCGCTTTCCCGCCATGTGAGCCCGCAAAACAGCGGGAGACCTCATCATGATCGGACGTCGCGGCATGCTCGGGGCGGGCGGCGCGCTGCTCGCCGCGCCGGCGCTGGCGCAGGCGCCTTGGCCGAACCGGCCGGTGCGGGTGATCGTGCCCTTCACGCCGGGGGGTGCGACCGACGGCATGGCGCGCGTCGCGGCCGGCAAGCTGCAGGAGAAGCTCGGCCAGCCCTTCGTGGTGGAGAACCGGCCAGGCGCGAACGGCGCCGTCGGCGGCCAGGCCGTCGCCCAGGCCGCGCCGGACGGCTACACGCTGCTGTCCTCCGCCTCGATCCAGATCCTGGCGCGGCTGGTGATGCGCAACCCCGGCTACGACCCCGTCACGGACCTCGCGCCGGTGGTGCGCATGGGGCAGGGGCCACTGCTGCTGGTGCAGACGCCGGGCCGGCCCCAGCAGACGCTGGCCGAGACGCTGGCCGCGGTGCGCGCCAACCCGCGCGACTGGTCCTTCGCGGTCTCCTCCCTCGGTGCGGCGGGGCACCTCGCGACCATCGAGTTCACCCGCCAGGCCGGGGTGGACATCACCCATGTCCCCTATCGCGGCACGGCGCCGGCGCTGACCGACGTGGTCGCGGGCAATGTCCAGCTGATGTTCGACCCGATCCTCGCGACCCTGCCGCAGGTCCGCGAACGCCGCGTGCGGGGCCTGGCCATCACCGCCCCGAACCGCAGCCAGGCCGCGCCCGACATCCCGACGGCGGCGGAGGCCGGCATGCCCGGGCTCGACATCCAGTCCTGGTGGGCGCTGTGGGGGCCGCGCGGCCTGCCGCCCGAGGTCACCGGGCGCATCGGCGAGGTGCTGCGCGCCGGCATGTTCGAGCCCGACGTGCAGGCCCGCGTCGCCACCCTCGGGATCGAGCCGCTGGCCGAGCCGGGGCCCGATTTCGCGGCCTTCATCCGCCGCGACTTCGACCGCTCGGAGCAGCTTCTCAGGCTCGCCAATTTCCAGCCGGAATAGGCGCCCGGCCACGGCCCGTGCTAGGCAGCGCGCGTGAACGACGCCGCCATGACCCCGGGAGAGGCGCCCGGCCACGACGAGGACACCGCCCCGATCTCGCGCATCGTGGCCGAGGTCGCGGCGACCTTCCCGGGTGAGCGCATCACGCTCGGCGACATGGCCGAGGCCTTCGGCGACCGCGCCTTCGGCATGCTGTCGCTGCTGCTGCTGCTGCCGGGCCTGCTGCCGGGGATGGCGAGCGTCTTCGGCACGCCGCTGCTGATCCTCGGCGTGCAGATGGGGCTGGGCTACCGCGTGCCGAAGCTGCCCAAGGTGCTGGCGCGCCAATCCGTCAAGCGGTCGGACCTGCTGCGGCTGGCCGGGGCCTCGTCCAGGGGGCTGAAGCGGATCGAGCGCTGGATCCGCCCGCGGCCGGGCTTCTTCACGAGCAAGGCGGGCGAGCGGATCATCGGCTGGCTCACCGCCTATGTCGCGATCATGCTGATCCTGCCGGGGCCGGGCACGAACGGCCCGCCGGCCTTCGGCAACATCGTCATGGCGCTCGGGCTGATCGAGCACGACAGCAAGGTGACGGGGATCGGCGTGGCGCTGACGGTCGCGGGCTGCGCTTTCGCGACCGCGATCCTGGTGGCGATCGGCTGGCTCGGCGTCGCCGCGGTGGGGTGGTTCTTCTAAAGCGGTCGGAAAGCACTCTTCCGCCCAAAAATTCAGGGAAGATGTCTTTGATCCGCCGGCTTGGCGCGGCTGTCCCGGCCGATTTACACTCGTCCCATGCCTCGGTGGCCCGCAAGGGCTGAAACGGGAACGCGAGAAGGCGGGCTGCGCCCGCCAAGTCCGCGGCTGCCCCCGCAACTGTAGGCGGAGTTGTCCGTCCCACACGCCATTGGGCCGCAAGCCCGAGAAGGCGGGACGGACGTCGGAGACGTCTCCGGCACTCCGCGAGCCAGGAGACCGGCCAGGGCAGAGACGTCCCGCGCGTGCCGGGCGGGGTGCACCGGCGCAACGGAGTGAGACGCGTGCCAGCGATGGCATGCGTGCGGCTCCGCCTGCGGCGACGACGCCAGCCGTCCGGTCGGGGAAACCCGGCCGGGCATGTCGTCACGCCGCACGGAGGGATATCCATGCGCCGCCATCTGTTGCTCAGCAGCGCGATCGCGCTGTCCACGCCTGCCTTCGCGCAGAGCCCGCCGCCGGTCCCCGACACCGTCGTCACCGCCACCCGCATCCCGACGCCGCTGGACCGCGTCCCCGCCGCGGTCACCGTCATCACCCGCCAGGACATCGAGGAACGGGGCTATCGCACACTGGCCGAGGCGCTGGTCTCCGTCCCCGGCGTGCGGCTCGTGCAGGGCGGCGGCTTCGGCCAGCAGGCCAGCGCCTTCGTCCGCGGCGCGGCGTCGCGCCAGGTGCTGGTTCTGCTGGATGGCGTGCCGCTGAACGACCCGTCGGAGCCGAACGGCGCCTTCAACTTCGGCAACGAGCTGCTCGGCGACATCGAGCGGATCGAGGTGGTGCGCGGCCCCGCGAGCTCGCTCTATGGCTCGGGCGCCGTCGGCGGCGTCGTCAACATGATCACCCGCCGCGCGCCGGCCAACACGCCGGCCCAGGTCTTCGGCGAGGCGGGCTTCGGCTCCGAGCGCACGGTCTCCGGCAACATCGGCGGCGCCGGCACGACCGACCGCTGGAACTGGCTGCTGATGGGGCAGGGCATCTCGTCCCGCGGGTTCAACGTCACGCCGCCGCGGCTCGCGACCAATATCGGCGAGGCCGACGGCTTCAACGGCCAGGCGGCCACCGCGCGGCTCGGCTTCCGGCCGAATGCGCAGTCGCTGGTGCAGGGGTTGCTGCGCTGGCGGCAGAACAACGTCAGCCTCGACAGCGTGCCCTATGACGACCCGAACAACCGCCTGACCGACCGGATGACCTACGGGCAGCTGCAGGCCGAGACGACGCTGGGCGGCGTCTGGACCACGGGCCTGCGCGCGTCCTTCGTCGGCGCCAACCGGCGCAACCTCAATCCCGCTGATGACGCGCAGTTCGCGCCCGCGGACGACATCTACCGCGGCAACCGGCAGAGCTATGAATGGGCGAACATCCTCCGGCTTGGCGATGCCGGGCCGTTCGGCGGGATCGCGGTGAATTTCGGCGTGATCCAATCGCTCGAGACCGCGGACAGCCGCGCGGGCGACCTGCCCTTCCAGACCACGACGGACGCGTCGCAGCGCGCGACGACCTACAACATCGGTATCCAGGCGCGGCTGCTGGACCGGATCGAGCTGCAGGCCGGGATCAGCCAGGAGCAGGCGCAGGGCTATGACGGCTTCACGGCCTGGCGGCTCGGCGCCAACATCGCGATCCCCGAGATCAATTCGCGCGTCATCGCGGCGGCTGGCACGGCGTACAAGGCGCCGTCGCTGTTCCAGCGCTACGGCGTGATCGGAACCTTCTTCCGCGGCAATCCGAACCTGCGGCCGGAGGACAGCTTCAGCTGGGAGGTCGGCATCGAGACCGACATCCCGGCCTTCGGCAACAGCGGCTTCGCGACCGCCGGCGCGACCTGGTTCCGGTCGAGCTTCAACAACCTCATCAACTTCAACGCCGCCTTCGACACGCTCGAGAACATCGACAAGGCGACGTCGCAGGGGGCGGAGCTGTACCTGACGCTGCGGCCGTGGCGCTGGCTCGAGCTCTATGGCGGCTGGACGATCACCGAGGCGAAGGACGGCGACGGTAACCCGCTGCCGCGGCGGCCGCGCAACGTGGTGACGGCCAATGCGCGGCTGGCCTTCGACCGCTTCGTCATCGTGCCGGAGGTGCTGTTCACCGGCCCGTCGCCGGAGGGCCCCTTCGCGAGCTACCTCGACGACGGGACGTCGGTGTCGGGCTATGCCTACAACAAGTCGGGGGCGGTGCTGAACCTGACCGCGACCTATCGCGTGACGGACCAGGTGAGCGTGTTCGCGCAGGGGCGGAACCTCGGCGGCAGCCGCTTCGAGCCCGCGAACGGCTTCGCGGTGCCGGGGCGCGCGGCCTATGCGGGGGTGAGGTTCGCGTTCTGAGGGGGTGGCCTCCCTCGCCTATGCGGCTCACTGCCCCGCATGCGGGGGGCCGACGCACTGTGTCGGCGCCCTGCAATCGGGGGAGGAGCCGATTCCAGTCCGCCCCATCCGCGTTCTAGACTTCTTCTGCAGCACGGGAGGCAGGCCATGGCGCGCGGTCCGAAAGGCATGACCAACCGCATGGCTTTCGAAGTCTGCCGCCGGCAGATCGAGTCCGACATCCGCACGGGCTGGCGTCCCGACGACCCGCACATGGCGCGCTCGATGGTCGCCGCTGTCTGGGCCGGGCGTTATGGACGCAGGCGTGGCGTGATCGAGGGCGCCCATGGCAGCGCCGGCATTGCCGATCGCGCCCTCGCCGACCGGCTCGCCATGCGCTGGCGCGCGCGGGACGCCGCGCTGGCGGGCCAGCCCGGCTGGCCAGCCGACATCGCCGAGCGCCTGGCGATGACCTATCGTCACCTCGGCAGCATCGGCCAGCTCGATGTCGCAACGCCGCAGGCGCCGCACGCCCATGGCCCGTCCTTCCGCGCGCTCTGGCTGGAAGCCGAGAAGGCCGGCGCGGACGAGGCCGGGTGCCTCGCAGCCATCGAGGCCTGGTCGAGGCGCCCGCTCGGCCCGGCTCCTGCCAAGGCCAGCGAGAAGCGCGTCGCGCCCTATCTCGCCCGCCCCGTGCCTTGGACCGAGACGGACGATCCCGACCAGCCCTGGGCAGCGGAAGTGGACGGACAGGCCTGGCTCGTCCAGCTCAACGACTTTCCGGAGGAGCCGCCCTACACGTTGCTTGTCGCGGGAAAGTCCGTCGGCAGCCTGCTCGACTGGCCCGAGACATGGCACCGCGGCGCCGATGCCAGCGAGGCAGCATCCGCCCCGGCGCCCGCTGCCATTATCCTGCCGGAGAGGCCGGAGGCCTGGCCGGCGCGCTACGAGGCTGGCGAGCACGAGGCGGTCTGGGCGGAGATGGTCGCGTGCGGCCCGCGCATCCGCGAGGCCCCCTTCGCCGCCCCGGCGGAGGCGGTGGCGCGCGAGACGATGCGCCGCGTACGCCGGAACATCGAGATCCTGCTGCCGCGCCTGGCCGCCGCCGGCTACGTCTTCGGCCTGCCCGACGCGCCGCGCGGCGAGCTGCGCATGATGATGGGCGGCCAGGTCATGGGGCTCGGCGACATGCTCTCCGCCGCGGGCCAGATGGACCCGTCGCGCCTGCCGAAGGAACTGCAGGGCGCCTTCGGACGGCTGCTCGGCTCGCTCGGCCAGATGGCCGGCGCCACGCCGAAGGCGAAGGCCCGGCCGGCGGATCCGCTGAAGGACGCCGACGTGTTCAGCCCGCCCGACCGCGGCGCCGCGCGGATCCTCGCGAAATTCGCTCGACGCGGCCTGCCGTTGCCGCTGAGCCTGCGCTTCTGGATCGAGGAGGTCGGGCGGGTGGACCTGACCGGTCGCCATCCTGTTCTTGCTCCGCCGGCGCGGGAGGGCGGCCCGTTGCCGGATCCGCTCTCGATCATTCCCGACAGCGACGATATCGCCGACCAGCTCGAAGGGCGTGACCGCGAGGACGAGCCCGAGCCCCTGATCCTCTGCTACAGCCCCGCGGACAAGTCAGCGCCCGACGTGCAGCAGACGGAATGGGAGGACGGCATGGCGATGCCGATCCCGAACGCCGGCGCCGATGCGCCGCTGGTCGGCGGCGCGGAGCACCCCGGCCTTGTCCCCTATCTCCGCCGCGCCTTGCGGCAGGGCGGCTTCCCCGGCTGGGAAGGCCATCCCGAGCGCCCCGCGGCGGAGATCGCGGCCTTGAGCGAGGGAATGCTCGCCTTCTAGACCCCCTCCGGCCTTCCCGCGATCGCGACGGCGAGCTGGTCGGGCTTCAGCAGCTTCCTCGCGACGGCCGCCGTCGCCTCCGGCGTCAGGGCGCGCAGCCGCTCGGCGCGCTCGTTCAGCCAGCCGATGGGGCGATTGTTCCGGCGCAGCGCGATCAGCGTGCCGGCGATGCGGCGGCTGTCGGTGAACTGCAGCGGCAGGTTGCCCGTCAGGAAGGCGACCGCATCGTCCAGCTCCTCGCGCGTCGGGCCGCTGTTGGCCATGCGCGCCCATTCATCCCGCGTGACGCTCAGCGTCTCGCCGACGCGGGCATTGTCGGTCGCCGACGACCCCACGATCACGCCCTGGCCGAAGAGGGTGTCGAGACCCGCGCCGATGCCATAGGCGAGGCCGCGCTGGACGCGCACCGCCTCCATCAGCCGCGAGGAGAAGCCGCCGCCGGCGAGTACGCGCAGCACCACCTGCGCCGTCTCCCAGTCGGGATCGGAGACCGCCAGGCCAGCCTGGCCGAAGACGATGGCCGATTGCGGGGACGCGACCTCGATCACGCGCCGCCCGAAGGCGGTGAAGGCGGGCAGGGGCGGCGCCTCCTCCGGCGCGCCCTCGGGCAGGCCTTCGAAGAGCGCGGGGATGACGCGGGCGAGCTCGTCGGCGGTGATCGCGCCGGCGGCGGCAACGACAAGCCCATCGGCGCGGATCTGGCGCGCGATGGCGGCGCGGATCGCGTCCTCGGGCAGGGCGCTCAGCGTCTCCACCGTGCCATTGGTCGGGCGTCCCGCGGGATGGTTCGGATAGGCCGCGGCCCAGAAGGCGCGGCCGACCTGGCCCCGCGGGGTTTCCAACTGCGCGCGGGCGCCGGCCACGGCACGCGCCCGCACCCGCTGCACCGCGGCGGGATCGAGCCGCGGCGAACGCATCGCGAGGTTGGCCAGCCGCACCGCTTCCGGCAACGCCGGGCGCAGCGCGCGCAGGCTGCCGTCGAAGCCGTCGCGCTGCGCGTCGAAGCCGAGGCCGATCGCCTCGTCGCGCAGCGCATCGGCGAAGGCGACGTTGTCGAGCGGACCCGCGCCTTCCGTCAGCAGCGACGCCGCCATGGACAGCGCGCCCGCGGTCGCGTCGGTGTCGAGCGCGGCGCCGCCCTTCCAGCCCCAGGCGATGGAGACGACGGGCACCGACTGGTCCTCGATCAGCCAAGCCGTCCGGTTGCCCGCGGTGACCTGCTGGATGTCGAGCCTGAAGGTGCTCATGCCCGCACCTCCACCGGGGCGGCAGCGCCTTCCGGCAGCAGCCACCCGCTGGCACTCGGCGCGCGGCCCAGCACGTGCACGGCGGCCGCCGCGACCTGGTCGCGCGTCACCGCGCGCAGGCGCCGCGGCCAGAACTCCACGCTGTCGAGGTCCTGCCCGATCGCCAGCGCATTGCCGATCATGCGCGGCGCGGCGCCGAGGCCGTCGAGCGCGAGCAGCGCGCCGGCGCTCATCTGGCGCACGCTGCGCTGGACCTCGGCGTCCGTCGGCCCGCCCTCGTCGAGCAGGCGCTTGACGACGGCCATCGCGGCTTCCTCGACGCGGGCCGGCTCGACCTCTCGCCGCGGCGTCGCGGAGACGTCGAAGTCGGTCCAGGAATAGACGTCGGCATCGTAGGAGGCGCCGGCCGAGACCGCGAGCCCGCCTTCCACCAGCGCGCGGTGCAGGCGCGAGCCCGGGCCGCCGCCGAGGATGTGGCGCAGCACCTCCAGCGCGTCGCCATGCTGGCTGTTCTCGGTGGTCGCCGAGGGCGCCTGCCAGGACCGCACGAAGGTCGCCTCGCCGCGCAGCCGCGGGTCGTTGCGGACATAGCGGGGCGTCGGCGGGGAGGCCGGCGGCGGCGCGCGGTGGCGCGGCACGGCGGGGCCGGGCGGCAGCGCGGCCCAATGTTCCTGCACGGTCTTCCAGAACCCGTCGCCGTCCACCGCGCCGGCGACGACCAGCACCGTGTTCCCCGCGGCGTAGCGCGCGCGGAAGAACGCCATGATGTCGTTATGGGTGATGGCGCGGATCTCGTCCTCCCACCCGATGATGGGGCGGCCGTGCCAGTGCTGCGGGCCCCACATCGCGGCCTGGAAGCCTTCGAAATAGAGGGCGCGCGGCGACGACCCCGTGCGCTGCGCGCGTTCCTCCAGGATCACCTGGCGCTCCGCCTCGAACTCGGCGGGCGCCATCTTCGCGCTGGCGAAGCGGTCGGCTTCCATCATCGCGACCAGGTCGAGCCGCGACGCCTCGACATGCTGGAAATAGGCGGTGACGTCGCGCGAGGTGAAGGCGTTGTCGTTGCCGCCTTCGCGGGCGACGCGGCGGGAGAACTCGCCGGAGGCGACGCGCGCGCTGCCCTTGAACATCATGTGTTCCAGGAAGTGGGCGACGCCGGAGCGGCCCGCGGGATCCTCGCCGCCGCCCGCCGAGACGAAGGCGTATTGCGCGATGACGGGCGCGCGGCGCTGCTCGACGAAGGCGACGCGCAGGCCGTTGGGCAGGGTGCGGACCTCCGCGCCGAAGAGCGGGCGCTCGGCGGCGGCCGCGAGCTGCGCGGCGGCCTGGGCCTGGGCTTCGGGGGTCAGGGCACCGGCGCAGGCAGCGGCGGCGGCGGCCTGCAGGGCGGCGCGGCGGGTCATTGACGTCATGTGCCCCAAGGTGGCCCCGGGGGCGAGGTGGGCCAAGCCCCGGTTGTGTAGCGAAAGGTTAGGGGCGGAGCCGTCTCCTCCGCCCCGCCGCCCCTTCCCGGCGCGCCTCAGGCGGCGCGCAGCGTGGCGGCGAAGGCCGCGATAGGCCTCGCCGCGGCGGACGGCGTCGTGCGCCGGGCCGGCGGCGAGGCTTGTGCCGAGCGCGCGGCCGCCATCCGGGGTGCGGAAATTGGTGGCGACGCGCGTCTCGCCCGCGAAGGCGGTGGCGACGCCGCCGCCGACGGTCGTGACGCGGTCTGGGATGTCGTTCATGCGGTTCAGCGCGCGATCGCCCAGCAGCAGCCGGAGGCCCTCCAGCTGCCAGCCCGAGCCGACCTCGCCGAGCAGGAGATAGGCGAGGCGGAGGTTGCGAGCTGTTCGGCGGTGAGCTGGCGCGCGCGCTCGCGCAGATCCTGCACAGTGACGCGGGTCAGCGCGCCAAGCCCGGCGGCCAGCGCGACGAGGCAGAACAGCAGCACGCGGACGCGCATGCCGAAGGCATCGAGCCGTCGCCGGATCCCGGCGAACCTGGGGCTTCCTCCGCGGCTGGTCGGCCGCGGGGTTACGCCAAGAGGATGAAGAGTCGGTGAAGCCCGGTGGTCAGGACGGCGTCAACCAGCGCCGCCGAGTGCCCATAGCAGCACGCCCTTCTGGGCGTGCAGGCGGTTCTCGGCCTCGTCGAACACGACGCTGTGCGGGCCGTCCATCACCTCGTCGGTGATCTCCTCGCCGCGATGGGCGGGCAGGCAGTGCATCACGATCGCGTCGGGCGCGGCCCGCTTCAGCAGCGCCTGGTTCAGCTGGTAGGGCGCGAGCAGGTTGTGGCGGTTGATCGCACCGGCATCCGGCTTCTCGTCCGACATGCTGACCCAGGTGTCGGTGACGACGCAGCGCGCGTCCTTCACCGCCGCGACCGGATCGCTCGTCAGCTCGATCCGCGCGCCCTGCGTCCGCGCCCATTCGATCAGCGTGACCGGCGGCGCGAGCTCCGGCGGTGTCGCGATGCGGAGGATGAAGCCGAAGCGCGCAGCGGCCTGGATGAAGCTCTGCGCGACGTTGTTGCCGTCGCCGGTCCAGGCCACGACCTGGCCGGCGATCGCGCCGCGATGCTCCTCGAAGGTCATGACGTCGGCCATGATCTGGCAGGGATGCGACACGTCGGTCAGGCCGTTGATCACGGGGACCGTCGCATGCTCCGCGAGCTCGCGGATCTTGGCGACGTTGTCGGTGCGCAGCATGATCGCGTCCACGTAGCGCGACAGCACGCGCGCCGTGTCCGCCGGCGTCTCGCCGCGGCCGAGCTGCATGTCGCGCGAGCTCAGCACGATCGCGTCACCGCCGAGCTGGCGGATGCCGACCTCGAAGCTGACGCGCGTGCGGGTCGAGGGCTTCTCGAAGATCAGCGCGACGGTCTTTCCCGCCAGCGGCCTGCCCGCGACGGCGCCGCGCTTGGCCTGCACGCCGAGCTCCAGCATGCGCCGCAGCGTCGCGGGATCGTGGTCCATGATCTCGAGGAAATGCCTCGGGGGGGCGCGGTCCGCGCCCCCCATCTTCAGCACGGCACTCATTTCGCCGCGACCTTCACCGCCTGCATGCCGCGGATCGTGCGGTCGAGGAGATCGACCGCCTCGTCGGCCTCGCCTTCCGTGATGATCAGCGGCGGCGCCAGGCGCAGCACGTTCATCCCCGCTGCGACCGTCAGCAGGCCCTGCTGCACCGCCGCGTCCTGCATCGCGCTGTTCGTCACGCCGTCCTGCAACTTCAGGCCGAGCAGCAGCCCCGCGCCCTGCACGCCAGCGATCACCTGCGGGTGCTTCGCCGCCAGGCCGAGCAACCCGCGCCAGAGATGGCGCGCGACGCGGTCCACCTGGTCGAGGAAGCCGGGCGCGAGCACCACGTCCAGCACGGCATTGCCCGCCGCGCAGGCCAGCGGCCCGCCGCCATAGGTCGTGCCATGCGTGCCGGGCTTTAGGTGCTTCGCGACCTTCTCCGTCGCGAAGACCGCGCCGAGCGGGAAGCCGCCGCCGATGCCCTTGGCACTCGACATCACGTCGGGCTCGATGCCGGCCCATTGATGCGCCCAGAGCTTGCCGCTGCGGCCCATGCCGGTCTGCACCTCGTCGAGCGCGAGCAGCAGGCCGAACTCGTCGCAGACCGCGCGGAGCTCGCGCAGGAAGCGCAGGTCAGCGGGACGCACGCCGCCCTCGCCCTGCACGGGCTCGATCATGATCGCCGCGGTTTCCTTGCCGATGGCATCCCGCACGGCGTTCATGTTGCCGAAGGGCACGTGGTCGAAGCCCTCCACCGGCGGGCCGAAGCCGGCGAGGTACTTGGCATTGCCGGTGGCCGAGATCATCGCCAGCGTGCGGCCGTGGAAAGCGCCTTCGAAGCAGATGGTGCGGAAGCGCTCGGGCTGGCCGTTCTCGGCGTGGTACTTGCGCACCGCCTTGACCATGCCCTCGTTCGCCTCGGCGCCCGAGTTGCAGAAGAAGACGCTGTCGGCGAAGGAATTCGCGACGTGCCGCTCCGCCAGGCGCTCGGCCTGCGGGACGCGGTAGAGGTTGGAGGTGTGGATCACCTTCGCGGCCTGCTCGGCGATGGTCTGCACGAGGTGCGGGTGCGCGTGGCCGAGGCTGCTGGTCGCGATGCCGGCGCCGAAATCGAGGAATCGTCGCCCGTCCGAAGCCCAGAGACGCGCACCTTCACCCTTCTCGAAGGCGAGGTTGGCACGGGCGTAGTTCGGCATCAGGGCGGGGATCACGATGTTCCTCGCTTCCTCCTTCTCCGCACGGCCGCGGCGGGATGCCGCTGGCGGGCGCGAAGCCCGCGAAAATGCACGGAAAGGCCCGAGGGGTCAAAACGAAGCGGGGCGCGCGGTATGCGAGGGGCGCATCGCTTCGATGCAGCAGCAGATGAAGGTTGCGCGATCGGCTGCCCCCACCCGACCTCCCCCGCAACAGCGGGGGAGGGGGAGGCAGCGCATGACGGCCGAGATTACTGGCGCATGCCGCCGCTGTTGGCGGGATAGGCGCCCGAGGTGTTCGACCCAGTCGCGCGGTCATAGGCGCGGCTCGCCGCCGTGCCCGGCGGGTTGGCGCGGGTGCCGTCGGTCTGCGCGGGATAGGCGCCGGAGGTGTTGGTGCCGGCCACGCTGTCGAAAGTGCGGCTGACGGCCGTGCCGGAGGGGTTGTTGCCGGTGCCGTCGGCGCTGGTCGGGCCGGACCCGGTCACGCGGTCATAGGTGCGCTGGGTGGCGGTGGAGGGGGGGTTGCCGGGCCGGCCGTCGTTCGGGTTGGCGCAGGCGAAGACGGGCAGCGCGAAAAGCGCGGCGACGAGAACGCGGTTCATCCGTTTGATCCTTCCGGTGTCGTCCCGGCCGCCTGGTAGCGGCCGGGACTGCGGGAGCGTAACGGCCTGCCCGGGGGAAGGTTTCAGCCGCGGGGCAGCGCCCGCGACCCCTCCTCCCCCCCTTGCGTCAGCCGCGCCGCTGGACGGTGTCACCCTCGTAGCGGAACTCCGGCAGGCCGCGCAGGCTGTCCTTGGTCGCGCCCTGCAGCATCCAGCGGTCGCGATCGGTCGCGTGCTGCAGCCGCTCATAGGGCACGGCGACAAGATGCGCGCCGATGCCGAGGAAGCCGCCCACCGAGATGATCACGACGGGCTGTGTCGTGCCCGCGGCGATGATGAGGTCGTCCACCTCGCCAATGCTCTCGTTGTTCTCGTTGTAGATGGTCGAGCCGATCACCTTCGAGGCACGGCGCCCGCCAGCCATGCGCGCGCTGTCCACCGCGGCGATGCTGCCCGCCGCGCCGGTCGTCGCGGCAGTGGAGGGCCGGGTGGTGCCGGTGCCGGGCGTCGCGGTCGGGCCCGCCGTGCCAGCGGGATTGGCGCCGGTCGTGTTGCTGCCGGTGGCGCGGTCGACCGCACGGCCGGCGGCGGTGCCCGGCGGGTTGTTGCCGGTGCCGTCGGGATCGCTGCGCTGGCCGGTCACCGCGTCGGCGGCGCGGCCGGTCGCGGTCGAGGGCGGGTTGCCCGGCGTGCCGTCGCGCGGGTTGGCCTGCGCGCTGGCGCCGGGTGCGGAACCGCCCTGCTGGTTGTTCGCCGGCGCGTCGCGGGCGGCAGGGGTGCCGGCCGCGCCCTGCGGCGTGGTCTGGGTGGCCTGCGGCATGGTGCTGCTGCCGCCGGTGTTCGCCTGGCCGAAGGCCAGCAGCGGCACGGCGCAGAGCGCGGCGGCCGTCGTCATCAAGAGGTAGTTCCTCATCGGGACCGTGGTTCCTCTCCTGTCTGGCGTCCCCCCGTGCAGGGCTGAACGCCGCGTCTTTCGTGGGGTTGCGGAACGGAGGCGTGCGCATGCCGGGGCTGCGCGGCGGCGCCTCGCGGCGCGGGGCGCGTCATGGCAGAAGACGGCGATGCGCCGAGACCGAAGCGGCCAACGCCACGCCCCCGGGCCCGCCGGCCCCCCGCCCGACGCCGCCCGCCTGCGCGAAGCCGCGCTGGCGCATCTCGCGCGCTTCGCCGCGACGGAGGCCGGGCTGCGCCGCGTGCTGGCGCGCCGGGTGGACCGCTGGGCGCGCGCCGCCGAGGCCGAGGGGCAGGAGGAGGTCGCCGGCCGCGCGGCAGCGGCGAAGGCCGCCGCGGCGGAAGTCGCGAAGCGCATGGTGACCGAGGGCGCCGTGGACGACGCGGCCTTTGCCGCAAGCCGGGCGCGGCGGCTGCTGCGCACGGGACGCTCGCCGCGCGCGGCGCTGGCGCATCTCAGGGAGAAGGGCGTGGATGCCGACACCGCCGCCGCCGCCCTGCCCGGGGATGCCGAGGCCGAGCTCGCTGCCGCGGTCGCCTTCTGCCGGCGCCGGCGGATCGGGCCCTTCGGGACGGCCGACGCGACGCCGGAGGCGATGCTGAAGGCGCTCGGCGCGCTGGCGCGGGCAGGCTACGGACGCGACGTCGCCTCGCGCGCGCTGCGCATGGACCCCGACGAGGCCGAGGCGCGGCTGATCGCGGCGCGCCAGGCGTGAGCGGGGCGGCCGGCGCGCGGGTCCCGCCGGAGGGCGCGCGGCACATCGTCTTCACGCGGGCCGGGGTGCGGCGCGGCGCGGTGGCGAGCCTGCCGCTCTGGCTCGGCATGGTGCCCTTCGGCCTGGTGATCGGCGTGCTGGCCGACGCCAAGGGCCTCAGCTTCGCCGAGACCGTGCTGATGAGCGCGCTCGTCTTCGCCGGCGCGGCGCAGCTGCTGGTGCTGGAGCTCTGGGCGGACCCGGTGCCGATCATGGCGGCGATCGTGGCGGCGGGGGTGGTCAACATCCGCATGGCGCCGCAGGGCGCGGCGCTGGCCGGCTGGCTGGACCGGCTACGCGGCTGGCGGCTGTGGGGAACGCTGGCAACGCTGGTGGATCATTCCTTCGCGATGTCGGTGCAGGAACAGCGCCGCGGCGGGCGGGATGCGGGCTACCTGCTCGGCATCGGGCTCGGGCTCTGGGTGAGCTGGGTGGCGACGACGGGGATCGGGCATCTCGCGGGGAGCATCGTCAGGGTGCCGCCGGGGCACCCGCTGTATTTCGCTTCGGTCGCGGCCTTCATCTCGATCCTGGTGGGTCTGTGGCGAGGGCCGCGAGTGGACCTGGGGCCGTGGGTGGTGGCGGGGCTGGTCGCGATCGCGGCGCAGCGGATGGGCTGGCCGGTGCCGCTGCCGCTGCTGGCCGGGACCTTCGCGGGGGCGGCGCTCGGCGCCTGGATCGAGCTGCGGGGCAAGGCGCGCGGGGCGGCGCGGGACAGGAAGCGCGGCTGATGGAATTGCGGCTGGAGGTCCTGCTGGCGATCCTCGGCATGGCGGCGGTCACCTATGCCAGCCGGGCTGGCGGCTATGCCGTGCTGCGCAGCGTGCGCCCGCCCGCCTTCGTCGAGGCGATGCTGCGTCACCTGCCCGGCGCGTTGTTTATCGCCTATGTCGCGCCGCCGCTGCTGGCGGGGTCGCTGCCGGCCTGGGCCGGGGCGGTGGTGGTGGTCGGGACGCAGCTCGCGACGCGGAACCTGGGGGTGGCGATCTGCGCGGGGGTCGCGGCGGTGTGGGGGGTGCAGGCGGCGTTGTGGTAGGATGCCGGCATGACCACCGCCTGCGCCAACATCGGGCATTCCGTCGGATTGGCTGCCCGCCCGAGGCGATGATCACGGCGGCGGCTGGCCAGGCCGTCGAAACGGTCGCGCGCCTCCGCGACGAAATCACCGCCTTCGCTGCGGGGCTGGGCCTCGCCCCACGCGCTTGACCCCTGGGCGCCCCCGTCCGCATATGACGCCCATGTTCCGGTTCCGCGTGCCCGCCCGAATTACCGCCCCGGCCTTCGCCTGAGGGCCGGGACCGCTCGCACGCCCTGCTGAACCCCGCGGCGCCACCGCCGCCCGAGACCGATCCGATGAACGACGCCCCAGACGCACCCGCCGCCCGCGACTACCGCGGCACGGTGATCCTGCCGAAAACCGACTTCCCCATGCGAGGCGACCTGCCGAAGCGCGAGCCGGACTGGCTGAAGCGCTGGCAGGACCAGGACCTCTGGGCCGCGATCCGCACGAAGTCCAAGGGGCGCGAGAAATTCGTCCTGCATGACGGCCCGCCCTATGCGAACGGGCCGCTTCACATCGGCACCGCGCTCAACAAGATCCTGAAGGACGTCGTCAACCGCGCGGCGCAGATGGCGGGCTACGACGCCGACTACGTCCCGGGCTGGGACTGCCACGGCCTGCCGATCGAATGGAAGGTCGAGGAGGAGTACCGGAACCCCAAGGGCAAGTACCAGGGCGGACGCAGCAAGGACGACGTGCCGGTGCTGGAGTTCCGCGCGGAATGCCGCGCCTATGCCGAGCACTGGCTCGGCGTGCAGCGGGAGGAGTTCAAGCGGCTCGGCGTGCTCGGCAACTGGGAAGGCCGCTACGCCACGATGGACTTCCCGTCCGAGGCGGTGATCGCGGGCGAGATCGGGCGCTTCCTGATGAACGGCTCGCTGTATCGCGGCCTGCGGCCCGTCATGTGGAGCCCGGTCGAGAAGACCGCGCTGGCCGAGGCCGAGATCGAGTATCACGACCACGTCTCGCCCACGCTCTGGGCGCGCTTCCCCGTGGTGAAGGCCGCGGCCGAGGACCTGCGCAAGGCGTCGGTCGTCATCTGGACCACGACGCCCTGGACCATCCCCGGCAACCGCGCGGTCGCCTATGGCGAGGAGATCGACTACGCGCTGGTGCATGTCGAGGGCGTGGCCGAGGGCAGCCACCTGCGCGTCGGCGAGTTCCTGCTGGTCGCTCTCGCGCTGCTGCCGCAGTTCGAGAAGGACACGGGCCTCGCCGCGCATACCATCAGGCGCGTGCTGAAGGGCGCGGAGCTCGCCGGCGTCATCGCGGCGCACCCGCTGAAGGGCATGCCGGAAGCCAACGGCGGCTACGCCTTCGACGTGCCGCTGCTGCCCGGCGACTTCGTGACGACCGAGGCCGGCACGGGCTTCGTGCACATCGCGCCCGGCCACGGCGAGGACGACTTCAACCTCGGCCGCGCGCATGGCCTGCCCGTGCCAGAGACCGTGGCCGATGACGGCACCTACACGCAGCAGGCGCCGGGCTTCGTCGGGCTTCACGTCTGGAAGGCGCATGACGCGATCTACGCGGCCTGCGAGGCGCTGGGTACGCTCGCCGCCAAGGGCAGGCTGACGCACAGCTACCCCCATAGCTGGCGGTCCAAGAAGCCCGTGATCTTCCGCGCGACGCCGCAGTGGTTCATCGCGCTCGACGACGCGAACGCGATCCGCACCAAGGCGCTGGAGGCGATCGCGGCGACCCACTTCGTCCCCGATATCGGGCGCAACCGCATCGGCTCCATGGTGCAGAACCGGCCGGACTGGTGCATCTCGCGCCAGCGCGCCTGGGGCGTGCCGATCCCGGTCTTCGTGTCGAGGCAGTCGAACGAGCCGCTGCGCGACCAGGCCGTCATGGACCGCGTGGTCGAGGCCTTCCGGACCGAGGGCGCGGATGCCTGGTACAAGCCCGGCGCGGCGCAGCGCTTCCTTGGGCCCGACCGCAACGCCGCGGACTATGAGCAGGTCATGGACATCGTGGACGTCTGGTTCGAGAGCGGAAGCACCCACGCCTTCACCCTCACGCCGGAGCGCGGGCTGCCCTGGCCGGCGGATCTCTATCTCGAAGGCTCGGACCAGCATCGCGGCTGGTTCCAGTCCTCGCTTCTCGAAGCGGTGGGAACCAGGGGACGCGCGCCGTTCAAGGCGGTGCTGACGCATGGCTTCGTGCTCGACGAGCAGGGCCGGAAGATGTCGAAGTCGCTCGGCAACGTCGTCGCGCCGCAGGAGGTCGTGTCGAAGACGGGGGCCGACATCCTGCGGCTCTGGGTGATGAACACCGACGTCACCGAGGACCAGCGTATCGGCAAGAACATCCTTGACCAGCAGGCCGAGCTCTACCGCCGCATCCGCAACACGCTGCGCTGGCTTCTCGGCAACCTCGACGGCTTCGAGGAGAGCGAGAAGCTTCCCTACGCGGCGCTGCCGGAGCTCGAGCGCTGGGTGCTGCACCGGCTGACGGAGCTGGATGCGAAGCTGCGCCAGGCGCAGCGCGACCACGACTGGACCGGCGTCTATCCCGAGATCCACGCCTTCTGCTCGGCCGATCTCAGCGCCTTCTGGTTCGATATCCGCAAGGACAGCCTCTATTGCGACGCGCGCGACAGCCTGCGGCGGCGCGCCGCGCGGACGGTCGCCGATGCGCTGCATCGCTGCCTGACGGCCTGGCTGGCGCCGGTGCTGGTCTTCACGGCGGAGGAGGCGTGGCTCGCGCGCTTCCCGGGCGCGGAGAGCATCCATCTGCAGACCTGGCCCGAGCTGCCGGCGGAGTGGCGGGACGAGGCGCTGGGGGCGCGGATGGCGGCGCTGCGCGAGGCGCGCGGCCTGGCGACGGCGGAGCTGGAAGTCGCGCGCCGCAACGGGCTGATCGGCGCCTCGTTGCAGGCGCGGGTGACGCTCGCTGGCGATACCTTCGCGAGGCTCGGCCTGGCGCCGGAGGCGTGGGAGGACGTGCTGATCACCTCCCAGGTCGTGGTGGCGGGCGGTGCGGTCGATGCCGTGACGGTGGAGGTCGCACCGGGCACGAAGTGCGAGCGCTGCTGGCGCGTGCTGCCGGAGGTCGGGCTGTCGGCCGCGCATCCGACGCTGTGCCGGCGGTGCGAGGCGGTGGTGGAGGGGCAGGGGGGGTGATGGTGCCGCAAGTCGCGAGCCCGATCCCGCTGCATTGCCTCCCTCCCCCGCAAGCGGGGGAGGGATGGGGAGAGGGTGCTCCGTCCAGCGCGCGCTCATCCTCGCACCCCCACCCTAACCCTCCCCCGCTTGCGGGGGAGGGAAGCGCCGAGACAGGGGAGGGAAGCGCGTATGCGGCGGAGGACATTTTGAGCGGGGACGGCGGCTGATGCTCCGCCCCGGCCTCTCTCTCGGCGCGGTCGTTCTCGTCCTGGACCAGCTCACCAAATGGCTGATCCTGAACGTGGCCAACCTGCCGGAAGTCCAGCGCATCCCCGTCCTCGCCGTCGGGCCCTTCGGCTTCGACCTCACCATGGTCTGGAACCGCGGCGTGACCTTCGGGATGCTCGCGGGGGATGAGGGCTGGACGCAGCTTGCCCTCGGCGCGCTCGCGCTGCTCATCGCGGGGCTGCTGATCCGCTGGATGAGCCGCGCCGACACCAGGCTGGTGGCGCTGGCGCTGGGCGGCGTCGTGGGGGGCGCGATCGGCAACGTCATCGACCGGCTGCGCTTCGGCGCGGTGGTGGATTTCGTGGACTGGCACGCCTGGGACTGGCACTGGTACGTCTTCAACGTCGCCGACGCCGCCATCGTGCTCGGCGTCCTCGCGCTGGCGCTGGATGCCTTGTTCCGGCCTTCGGGCAGCGTTAAGCCTTCGCCCCCATGACCCGCCCGCGCCCCGCCCTGCTCGTCCTGCCGCTGCTGGCCCTCGCGGCCTGCGGCAGCGACACCGCCCGCACGCTCGGCTTCACGCGCGACGCGCCGGACGAATTCGCGGTGACCACGCGGGCGCCGCTCTCGGTGCCGCCACGGCTGGGCGACCTGCCGGTCCCGACCCCCGGCGCCCCCCGCCCGCAGGAGAACCGGAGCGCCCAGGCGGCCTCCCTCCTCGCGCCCGGCACCACCGCGGCCGCGCCGAGCACGGCCGAGCGGGCCCTGGTCGCGCGCGCCGGCGGGCCGGTCGGCGGCGACATACGCCGCGCCGTGGACGAGGAAAGCCTGCGCCTCGACCGGCCGCCCACCACGGTGGTGGACCGCCTGATGTTCTGGTCGCCGAACCAGGCGCCGCCTGGCATCGCGGTGGACGCGCAGCGCGAATCCCTGCGCCTGCGGGAGAATGCGGCGCTCGGCCGCGACGTCGGCGACGGCACCACCCCGATCGTGCAGCCGCGCCAGCCCAACTGGTTCCGGCGGATGCTGGGGCTGGAATAGCCGGTCCGCGCGCCGCGACATGGCCAAGGGCCCCGGCGGTGCCTATCTAGGGGGCCGACCCCCCTTCGATGCGATCGCCCCTTTGACCGACCCGACCCGGCCCTCGGCCACGCCCGCCTTCCTGAACCATGACCGCCCGCCGGTGCCCGACCTTGTGGTGCCGCGCGGCGTGCAGCCCTTCCACCTCCACCTCAGGCCCGTGCGCGGGCGGCTGGTGCGGCTCGGCCCGCTGGCCGACGCGCTGCTGTCCCGCCACGCCGCGCAGCACGACGCCGTCCTGTCCCTGATGGGGGAGGCGCTGGCGCTGACGGCGGCACTCGCGACGGCGCTGAAGTTCAAGGGATCCTTCAGCCTGCAGGCGAAGGGTGACGGGCCCGTGCCGATGCTGCTGGCGGATTGCACGGAAGGCGGCGCGCTGCGCGGCTACGCCAGGGCGGATGCGACGAAGCTCGCGACGATGCTGAAGGCGGAGCCCGCGCCGCCGGCCGGCGCGCTGCTCGGCACGGGGTATCTCGCCTTCACCTGCGACCAGGGCCCCGACATGGACCGCTATCAGGGCATCGTCGCGCTGGAGGGCGTGACCTTGGCCGACATGACGGCGAGCTATTTCCGCAGCTCCGAGCAGCTGCAGAGCCGCGTCTTCCTCGCCTGCGCGCGGACGGATGCCGGCTGGCGCGCCGCCGCGCTCGTGCTGGAGAAGGTTGCCGGCGAGGGCGGCGTCGACCCCGCCGCCGACGCCGAGGCGCAGGAGGAGGCCTGGCGCACCGCGGTCATCCTCGCCTCCACCGTCAAAGCCGAGGAGTTGCTCGACGACGGCCTCGCCGGCGAGCGGCTGCTGCACCGGCTGTTCCACGAAGAGGGGCTCGCGCTCGATCGCCCGCGGGCGTTGTCCTATGGCTGCCGTTGTTCCCGCGCGCGGCTCGCGCAAGTGCTGGAGGGCTTCCCGCAGGACGACCTCGATCACATGGCAGAGGGTGGGGCGATCACCATGACTTGCGAGTTCTGCAACCTCGATTTCCGGTTCGGCCCGGACGAGGTCGCGGGACGGGCAGGGCGCGCGTAGGATACTGCCTGCGCCGCTCCAGCGCCTCCCTTCCCCGCAAGCGGGGGAGGGAAATCGATCAGCGGGGGAGGCCGGCGCTGGAGCAGGTCAGCATCGCCCCCACCCTGGCCCACCCCCGCGAAACGCCGTAACGAAGCGCGGACACTGGGAGAGAACCGATGCTGCGACGGGGCCTGCTGACCTTGCCGCTCGCGCTCGCCGCCTGCGGCGGCAGCCGCGGCGCCGATCCCGAGCCGCTGCCCCCGCTGGTGACGGGCTACGGCCACCTCACCCCCATCCGCCTGGACATCCACGAGATAGTGGTCGCGCCGCCCGCCGCCGGCGTCGTGCGCGTGGACCAGCCCGTGCCGTTCGACCCCGTGCAGGAGATGGAGCGCATGGTGCGCGAGCGCATCGTGGCCGCCGGCACCAACGGGACCGCGCGCGCCATCGTCCGCGCCGCCGAGTTCCGGCGCGAGCGCCTGTCGGGCGGCGGCATGTTCGCGGGAGAGCCGGGCGAGCGCTTCGTCGTGCGCCTCCAGCTTCGGCTCGAGCTCTCGGCGCCCGACGGGCGGTCCGGCTTCATCGAGGCCGAGGCGCGGCGCCAGCGCGCCACCGAATCCGGCCTCAGCCAGGCGCAGCGCAACCGCCAGGCCGAGACGGTGCTGCGCCAGGCCATGGACGACCTGAACGTCGAGCTGGAATTCCAGGCCCGGCGCAACCTGCGCGGCTGGATCGTGCAGGCCGTGACGCCGCCTTCCGGCAGCGACGGCGTGCAGGTCGAGGAGCTGCCCCGTTCATGAGACCGCACCGAGGGAGCCGACCGCCATGCCCGTGACCTTCGCCAACCCCGCCGGCGTGCACGCGCCGGGCTCGCGCTATTCCCACGCCGCGCTGGTCGAGGCACCGGGACGGCGGCTGGTGATCTCCGGCCAGATCGGGGTCGCGCCGGACGGGACGGTGCTGCCCGCCGGGCCCGACCAGATCCGCCAGGCGCTGGCCAATCTCGGCGCGATCCTGGCGGCGCATGGGATGGGGACCGCGAACATCGTCAAGATGGGTGTCTTCCTGACCGACCGCGCGCTGATCCCGGCCTGGCGGGCGGAACGCGAGGCGTTCCTGGGCACGCTGGCGCCGACCTCCACCCTGCTGGTCGTGGCGGGGCTGGCGGATCCCCGCTTCGTCTTCGAGGTCGAGGCAGAGGCGGTCGCCTGAATTCCCCGGCACGGTCCCGGCACGGCGTTTCCGCCGGGGCTGGTTCCATGCCACCATGGCAGGGATCTGATGGAGGAAAGCGGCGATGGTGTCTCGACGTGGCGTCCTGGCGGGCGCGGGTTTGCTGATGGCCTCGCCGGTCCTGGCGCAGGTTCCGGGGCAGCGGCTGCGCGGCCGGATCGTCGCGCTGGAGGGCGAGACGCTGCGCATCGCGCCGCGGGAAGGCGGCGAGCTGGCGGTGCGGCTGAACGCCGAGACGACTTTCGGCGCTCTGCGGCGCGTGACGGTGGCGGAGCTCGCGCCCGGCACCAGGCTCGGCGTGGTGGCGGAGCCCTTCGGCGACGGGCTGCGGGCGGTGGCGGTGACGGTGCTGCCGGCGAGCGCCACGCGGGAATTCCAGTCGGGCTGGGACCTCACGCCGACGAGTTCGATGAACAACGGCGCGGTCGCGGCGGTGGTGCAGCGGGCGGACACGCATGAGCTGTCGCTGTCCATCAACGGGCGCGACATCCCGGTGCGGATCGACGCGGCGACGGCGATCGTGCAGCCCATCCCGGCGGCGCGGTCGGACCTGGTGGCGGGGCGCGCGGTGCTGGTCAGCGGCGGCCCCGGCGAGGGCGGCTTCGTCGCGCAGCGCGTGACGGTGGAGAAGGACGGCGTCGCGCCGCCGACGTGACCGGCGATGAAGCCCTCTCCACCCGCAGGGGGGAGAGGGATGGGTGAGGGGGCGTTAGTGCAAGGAGCGCGCTCCAAGCCTTTCCTGTCCCCCTCACCTAACCCTCTCCCCCATGAGTGGGCGAGAGGGCTTTGCGCGTCCCGCTACGCCTCCTCCCACTCCAGCATCGCGTACTGGAAGAAGTCGCCGCGCTGGTCGTAGATCGTGACGGAGGCGCCGCCGCCCGCACGGCCGGTGAACCGTTCGCGCGATTGCGGGTCGAAGCCCGCGAAGGCCACGTCGCCTTCCAGCCCGAAGGCGATGGCGCCGTCCGGCAGCAGGATGCGGCCCGGCTCCGACCGCACGACGATGCCGCTCTCGACGTCAAGGAAGCCGTCGTCGCGCGCCTGCACGACGAAGCTTTCGCCGGTGCCGAGCGCGTGGATCACGCGCGGGCAGGCGCCGGCACGCCGGCGATGCGCCTCCACCGCGACGATCCGGCGAAGCTCCGGCCGCATCATGGTCCTCCTACGGAGGCGGGATCACGCATGCCCGCGGCCGCTGCGGTCCGTCGTCGCGACCTGGCGGCGCGTGGTGCCGTCGATGCCGCCCGCGATCGCCCATTCCGCGAAGAGCTCGGGCTTGCGGGACCATTCCTGCGGCACCCAGGCCTCGGTGCAGTAGTCGTCGTCGGCGTAGTATTCCAGCGGCGGGCCGAGCGGGTTGTGGAAGTACCAGAAATAGGCGGAGGACAGCGGATGCCGGCCGGGCCCGATCTCGGTCTTCCAGCCCTTCTGCGCCATGGCGATGCCGCCGCCGATCACCTCATGCACGTCGGTCAGCGTGAAAGCAACGTGGTTCACGCCGGGCTTGCCCGGCCTGTTCAGGATGAAGAGGTTGTGGTGCTCGCCCCGCTTGCGGCAGCGCAGGAAGACGCCGTGGCCGGGATACTCGTCGCTGACGATGAAGCCCATGGCGTCGGTGTAGAATTCGCGCATCGACGCGAAATCCGCGGCGAAGAGCACGATGTGGCCGAGCTTGACGGGATGCGCGCGCTCATGGACGGGGGATCGGCGGTCGATGCGCGCGGGATTGCCCGGCGCGTTCACCGGCGTCGGCGTCACCGCGACATGTCGGCGGCGCGAGACGCGGAAGCCGTGGCGCAAGCCGTTCGGGTCCACCGCGCGGGGCAGGCCGTCCGGGCCGGGCTGTAGCGCGCCCTTGGCCGACAGGCGCTCCAGCGACTGCTTCAGCGCGCCGGCATCCACCGCGCCCCAGATCACCTCGCGCACGGTGTTGCCGGGCTCGATCGCCGGCGGCAGGTCGGGCGCGTCCTTCGGGCGGACGATTACCTCGCCGCCGTCGCGCGTTTCGTAGACCAGGCGGTCGGCATCGGCGAAAATTCTGGTCAGGCCCCAATCTTCAAGGAAGCGCTGCGCTTCAGCCATGTCGGCCACGCCGAAGACGACCGCGTCCACCCCCGAGAACGGCATCTCCTTCCCCTCCTCGTTCATTCCGCGGTGATCCCCCTTGCCCGGATCACCTCGGCCCATAGCGCGGTCTCCCGCCGCAGCCTTGCCGCAAAGACATCGGGCGACTCGCAGACGATGTCCAGACCCTGGCCGGCCAGCGTGCGGGCGTTGTCGGGGGAGCGCAGCACGGCCTCGGTCACGGCGGCGATGGCGTTGACGGCGGGCGCGGGCGTCGCCTTGGGGACCAGCAGCCCGTACCAGGACGTCACGTCGATGTCGTAGCCGGCCTCGGCCAGGGTGGGAATTTCGGGCAGCTGCGCGACGCGCTGCGCGGTGGTCACCGCCAGAGCCTGCAGGCGGCGTTCGCGGATGCCTTCCAGCACGACGGGCAGGTTGGAGGACAGCAGCTGGATGCGGCCGCCCAGCAGGTCGGTCAGGGCCTGGGTCGTGCCGCGATAGGGGACGTGCTGGATCTCGATCCCGGCCTTGGACCGCAGCAGCTCCATCTGCAGGTGCAGCTGGCTGCCGACGCCGGAGGAGCCGTAGGAGATGGTGTCCGGCCGAGCCTTCGCCGCCGCGACGAGGTCCGCGACGGTACGCAGCGGGCTGCCGGACGCGGCGACGATGACGTTCGGCGTCGTCGCCATCATCGAGACCGGCGCGAAGTCGCGCTCAACGTCGTAGGGCAGGTTGCGGACCAGCGTCGGGCTGATCGTGAGGTTGCCCGCGGGGATGACGAGCATCGTGGTGCCGTCGGGCGCGGCGCGGCGGACGAGGTCGATGCCGATGGTGCCGCCGCCGCCGGTGCGGTTGTCCACCGCCGCCGCGACGCCGCTGCGCTGCGCGAAGCCGGCAGCCAGCACGCGGGCCAGCACGTCGATCGGGCCGCCGGGCGTAAAGGGCGCGACGAGGGTGATGGGCCGGTTGGGGAAGCCGGCGGGCACCTGCGCGCGCGCGGGCATGGCCAGCAGCGCGGCACCGGCGCCGAGCAGCGCGCGGCGGTTCATCTCATGCATTCTCGAGCACCTTCACCGCCCAGCTGTCGTAGCCGTAGACCCAGTCGGCATTGCCGCCCTCGCGCAGCCAGTTGTTGGCGCGCGAGCCCAGCTGGATCTTGGCCGTGCGCTTCCGCCGCGCGGCCTCGTAGGCGGCGAAAGCGACGACGATGTCCGGCGCCTCCGCCACGCAGCGCGCCAGCACCACCGCGTCCTCGGCGGCCTGGCAGGCACCCTGGGCCATGAAGGGGAGCATGGGATGCGCGGCGTCGCCGAGCAGCGTGACGCGGCCCTTCGACCAGAAGGGCAGGGGATCGCGTTCCCAAAGCGCGGTCTTCAGCACCTCGTCGCAGGCATCGAGCAGCGCGCGCGCTTCCGGGTGGAAGTCGGCGTAGAGGCTGCGGAGCTCGGCGACGCTACCGGGCTGCGTCCAGCTTTCATGCGTCCAGCTGTCCTGGCCGATTGTCGCGAAGATGAAGATGTCGCGGCCGAGGTTCAGCGGGAAGGTGACGATCTGGCTCTGCGGGTTCGGGCCCCACCACTTCGTGAAGCTGTCGAGGTTCGGAACGCCGGCGACCTTCTCGCGCGGGACGACGGCGCGGAAGGCGACGACGCCGGTGAAGCGCGGGGATTCCGCGCCAAGCAGCGCGGCGCGCACGACGGAATGGATGCCGTCGGCACCGACCAGCGCGTCCACGCGCGCGGTCTTGCCATTGGTGAAGCGGATGGTGACGCCGGTCGCGTCCTGCTCGATCGCCTCGGCCTTATGGCTGAGCCGAATGGCGTTGGCGGGCAGCGCGTTCTCCAGCGCGCTCAGCAGGTCGGCGCGGTGCAGCGTCAGCTGCGGAGCGCCATACTTACGCTCGGCCTCGTCCGACATCGGCAGGCGCGAGGTCTCCTCGCCGGTGTCCCACATCCGGCTGATGCGGAACTGCGGGCGCGCGGCGGTGGCGCGCAGGGCCTCGCCCACGCCGAGCCCGTCCAGCGCGCGCACCGCGTTCGGCGTGAGGTTGATGTCGGCGCCGACGCGGCCGAAGCGCGGGGCCTGTTCGAACACGATGACGTCGTGGCCGACCTTGCGCAGCGCGATGGCGGCCGAGAGGCCGCCGATCCCGCCGCCAGCGATGCCGATGGTGCTCATGCCTTCCCCGCCTCGCGCAATGCCATCAGTTGCTGCCGCGCTTCCTTCGCGAGGTAGCGCCGCAGCCGGATCAGGCCGGCGTCGTGCTGGTAGAGCATCTCGTGCTTCTCGAGGCCCAACCCGCAGCCATCCATCATCTCGCGGTCCTGCTCCAGCACGTGCCAGTGCCGCGGCTCGAGCTTGGTGCGATACAGGAAGCGCCAGACGTTGCGCTGCCAGCCCTCGACCTTGCGGACGCGGAAGAAGAAGCAGGCGGAGTTGGTCTCGTCGATCGGCGTGATGACGGAGACGATGCCGAAATTGCCGCCGGGACCACCGGTCTTGGGGTAGGGGATTTCCAGCCGGACATAGAGGGCGCCATCGTCCAGGAACTCCGACCAGTCGAAGTTCACGTCGCGCTGGCCGGCCTTCTCGAAGACGAAGCCGTGCGGCGTGTCGCGCGTGACGAACACCGCCTGGGTGTCGCCCTGGTACATGGTGTGGGAGTTCGCGTGCAGGAACGTCCCGTGCATGGGGTCCATCAGGTTGTCGTAGATGTAGCGCCAGGACGCGTTCCAGTCGGCGTAGCAGCAGAAGCTGGACCAGGCGCCGCCGGCAAGCTGTTCCGGCGGGTTGAAGGGCGCGGGATCGGCGTGCAGTGCGTCGCCGAACCAGACCCAGATCGCGTCGGCCTGCTCCACCGCCGGGAAGGTCTTCACGGCCTTGCGCCCTTCCAGTGGGCAGCCCGGCTGGCCGGGGACGGCCAGCACGGTGCCATCGGGCCCGACCTCCACGCCGTGATAGGCGCAGCGCAGCCGGTCGCCCTCGTTCACGCCGCGCGACAGCGGGACGGCGCGGTGCGGGCAGCGGTCGGTCTGGACATGGATCGCGCCCTGCACGTCGCGCCAGAGCACGATCTTCTCGCCGAGGCGCGTAAGGCCGACAGGGCGGCCGCCTGTCTCGACGAAGCGGCTGGGCAGCACGGGATACCAGCGGTTCCGCAGGCCGGTGGCGAGCGAGGCCTGGACCTCCTGGTCGGTCGGGTTGGCGAGGCCCGTGGCGGGGCGGTCGAGAACGCTGCTCATCTCACGCCCCCAGTTCGCGCATCAGCGCGGTGAAGCTCTCTTCGGTCCAGTGGCCGCCGTCGCGCGGGCGGACGCGCGACGCGTTCAGCGCGGCGACCAGCGCGGGCAGTTCGTGATGGCCGTTGCCGAAGGCCTGCTCGATCGCGCCGGCCAGCGACATCTCCCAGTCCGTGGGCTCGCGGTCGCGGGACTGGTGCGGCGAGAGATAGGGGAAGCTGTAGGTCGCCATCTTCGTCTCCCTCAGATGTCGAGAACCAGCCGCGCGCCCTTCGCGCGCGACACGCAGGCCATCATCACGTCATTCGCCGCGCGCTCGGACGCCGAGAGGATGGAGTCGCGGTGATCCACCTCGCCCTCCAGCACGCGGCATTCGCAGGTGCCGCAGACCCCCTGCTCGCAGGAGGAGACGAGGTCGAGCCCGGCGTCGCGCAGGGCGGCCAGCACGCTGGTGTCGGCGTCCACCCGCACCGTCTGGCCGGAGCGCGCGCAGACCACGTCGAAGCCGCCATCCTGCTCGCCTTCGGGGCGGGATTTCGGCTGGAACCATTCGAAGCGAACGCTGCCTTCCGGCCAGCGCGCGGCGGCGGCTTCGACCGCGGTCATCAGGGCTTCCGGGCCGCAGCAATAGACCATGGTGCCGGGCTGCACCTCGGCGAGCCGTGCCGCGACGTCGAGGCGCGTGCCCTCGGCGGAGCAGTGCGTCGTGACATCGGCAAGCCCGCGCGCGGTGTCGAGGAACGGAGCCTCCTCCGTCCGCTTCGCGCAGAACAGCAGCGTCGCCTGCGCGCCCGCCCGCTGCGCCGCGCGCAGCATCGGCAGGATCGGCGTGATGCCGATGCCGCCGGCGATGAAGAGATACCGCGGCGACGGAGACAGATGAAAGTTGTTGCGCGGGCCCTCGGCCTCGACCAGCGCGCCGACGCGCAGCGCCTTGTGCACCAGGCCGGAGACGCGCCCGCCCGCGACCTCGCGCACGGCGATCCGCCAAGTCGTGCGGTCGTCGGGATCGCCGCAGAGCGAATATTGCCGCACCGGCGCGCCGGGGAGATGCAGGTCGAGATGGGCGCCTGCCTCCCAGGCCGGAAGCGCGGCGCCGTCTAGGGCGACGAAATCCAGCGAGACGACGCCCGGCGCTTCCCAGGTCATGCGCTTCACGCGGAGAGGGCGGCGCGCGGTCATGCCACCACCACCGCGTCGCGGTTCAGCACCGCGCGCGCCATGGACAGGCCGGCGGTGAGCGAGGTCTTGGGGTTGGTGGACGACGGCACGCCTTCCAACCGGATGGAGAAGCGCAGCGCGTCGGACTCGACCTCCAGCTCGTGCAGGTTGCGCGCGATGCCGGGGTCCGCGACCAGCTTCACCTGTGTCGCCCCGAAGCCGACGCCGGCGAGCGCGATGGTCGCCGCGACATTGGCGTTCTGCGGGAAGTCACGCGCGGCGGCGCGCGCGCTGCCTTCGTAGAAGGTCGCGGGCGCCTTGAGCGCATCGAGGTCCAGCAGCGTCTCCGCCTTCGTGCCCTTCCAGGCGCCGGGCGGCTTGCGGCCGACATAGGTGACGCGCGGCGTGCCCCTCAGCTTCGCGGCGGCCAGCGCGTCGAGCCCGCCGACCGCGCCGGCCGGCAGCAGGATCTGCGCCCCGCCCTTCACCGCGGCATCCTTCAGCGCGTCGAGCAGCGCCTGGTCGGCCAGCGCGCCGGTCGAGGCGACGACGAGGTCGCGCCCCGCCGCAAGCACCGCCGCGCCGTGCTGCGCGACGGCCGCGTGCCCCGCGCATTCGCATACCAGCCCGGCGCCGGTCTGCAGCATCGCGTGCAGCTCGGTGTGCACGCTCGCCATCCGCGCGCAGCCGCCGAGGCGGGCGACCAGCGCCTCGCCCTTCGCGCGGTCGCGCACCAGCACGGCCAGGTGGTCCAGCAGGCGAGGTTCGTGCGCGGCGATCGCCTCCAGCATGGTCGCTGCCATGCCGCCGGCGCCGATGACGCCGAGCTTCATCGCACGGACCCCGCGGCACCGGCGGGCGGGCCGGCGAAGCTCTCGGCAAAGGGACCGATCGCGACCATGTCCACCTCGATCATGCGCGGGCCTGGCGCGGCGAGCGCGGCGTCCAGCGAGGCGGCGAAGTCCCCGGTGCGGGCGACCTTCGCATGCGGCAGGCCCATCGCCTGGCAGATCAGCGAGAAATCGGGCGTGAGGATCGAGGCGTAGTGCTGCCGCCCCCCGTATTGCGCGTCCTGGATGTTGCGGATGACGCCATAGCCTTGGTCGTTCATCAGCACGAAGACGGTCTCCGTGCCGCTTTCGACGGCGGCGGCGAGTTCGCCGAGGGAGAGCTGCGCCGCGCCGTCGCCGACCAGCGTGATCGCCTTGCCCGCGCCGGCCAGGCCGGCGCCAATGCCCATCGCGATGCCCTGCCCGATCCCGCCGCCCAGCGCATGCACGCCGAGATTCGGTGCGGCGAGGCGGACATAGCGGTTGCCGAAGGTGGAGTTGGAGATGGTGACGTCGCGCACCCAGGGGCGACCCTGCGCGACACGCTCGCTGATCGCATCCGCCACCGCGGCGTAGGGGCCGAGCATCTTCCGCAGTGCCGCCTCTCCCTTCGCGCGCGCGGCGCCGATGGAATCGAGGAAGGCGGCATCGGTCGAAAGCAGGGCCGGCAGGCGGGCGAGCAGGCCTTCCAGCACCAGCCGCGCATCGCCGGCGACGAAGAGCTCCACGGGGTAGTTGCGGCCGGCCTGGGTCGCGTCGGCGTCGGCCTGCACAAGCCGCGGCAGGCGCATCGCGTTGTTGCGAGTTTCGTTGCCGCGGAGGCGCGAGCCCACGACCAGCATCAGGTCCGACTGCTCATAGATCGCCTGCGCGTCCGGCGTCATGTTGAAGGCGCCCAGGCTCCAGCGATGGCCTTCCGGCACCGTCGCGCGGCCGTTGGTGCTGGTCACGGCGCCGACGCCGCGCTCGACCAGGGCGGTCGCGGCTTCGGCCGCGCCGCGCGCGCCGCCGCCGAGCCAGATCATCGGGCGGCGCGCCTGCGCGACCATCGCGGCAAGCTCGTCGAGCAGCGCCGGGTCCGGCACCACCGATTGAACGGCGATGCGCGCCGGCGCGGCGCGCATCCGCGCCTTCAGGCGCTGCACGTCCACGGGGATCTCGAGCGACACCGGCCCCGTCGGTGCCGACAGCGCGGCCTGCGCGGCGGCGAGCAGCGCGTCCACGGCGTTGTGCGGCTCCCAGGCGCGGATCACCTGCTTGCTGACAGCCTTCAGCATGTCGGGCTGGCGCGGCACGTCGTGGATCGCGGCGCGGTCGCGGTCCATGAAGGGGCGGTCGATCTGGCTCGTGATATGCAGCACGGGGCTGCCCGCGGTCAGCGCCTCGACTTGCGCGCCGGCGGCGTTGCCGGCGGCGGTGCCGGTGGAGGTGAAGCAGACGCCCAAGGACCGCGTCACGCGGGCATAGGCATCGGCCATGTTCATCGCGCCGGCCTCGCCGCGGGCGGGGACGAAGCGGATGCGGCCCTGGCGCGCGATGGCGTCCAGGATCGGCATATTGTGGATCGAGATCACGCCGAAGGCATGCGTCACGCCGAGATCGGCCAGCGCGCGGGCGATAAGGTCGCCGACGGGCTCCTCCAGCGTGGTTTCGACGAGGGCGTCCATGGTCAATGCTCCGCAGGCGCCGCGACAGCGGCGAGCGAACGAATGGCCGCCGTGGCCAGTGCCGCGTAGCCAAGCGCCGGAGGCGCGCCGGCGAGTGAGGCCAAGAAAACTGCGTCCATGCGCGTCTTCCTAGATGTGCCGCGAGACGCCGCCGGAAATCTCCAGGCTGGCACCGGTGATGTAGCTCGCCGCCGGCGAGCCGAGGAAAACGATGGCGCGCGCGGGCTCCTCCGGCTGCCCGAGGCGGCCGAGCGGAATGCCCTTGTCCTGCGCAAGCCGCCCGAACCAGGCGTCGCGCGTCTCGGCCTTGTCGGCGCGGGCCTCGAAGCGGCGCTGCCACTGGCCGGAATCGACCAGGCCCAGCAGGATCGAGTTCACGCGGATGCGCGGGGCGAACTCCGTCGCGAGCGACTTCAGAAGGCTCTGCACGCCGGCCCGCGCCGCGGAGGTGCAGACCATGTGCCTCTCCGGCTGGTAGGCCAGCAGCGAGTTCACGCCGACGATCGCTGCCGCATCGGACTTGTCGAGCATCGGCTTGAAGGCGCGGATCGGCAGGACCTGGCTGAAGAACTTGAGATCCAGCTCGTCCTTCCAATCCTGGTCGGTCGTGTCGGCGAAAGTGGAGACGCGGCCCTGGCCCGCGTTGTTCACCAGCAGGTCCAAGGCGCCGCTTCCCCACTCCGCGACAGCATGCGCGAAGCCCGCGACCTCCGTCGCGTCCAGCACGTCGCAGCGGAGCGCGAGCAGGCGGTCGGAGCCGAGCTCCTTGCGCGCCGCATCCAGCCGTGCCTGGTCGCGCCCGCAGATCGCGACGCGGGCGCCTTCCGCCAGCAGCAGCCGCGCGGTCGCGAGCCCGATGCCGGACGACCCGCCCGTCACCACCGCGACGCGGTTCGCGTATCCCAGCTCCATCACGCCACCTTCCGCATCACGAAGCCGAGCCGGCCGGAGATCTCGGCGGCTGCATCCGACACCGCGGCGCCGATGCGCGCGCGGTTCGCCTCGAAGTTCACGACCTGGCCGCTGACATTGATCGCGGCGACCGGCCGGCCCCTGGCGTCGCGCACCGCGGCGGCGACGGATCCGATGCCGGGCTCGAAGAAGCCCTCGCTCCAGGCAAGGCCGGCCTCGCGGTCCTGCGCAAGGCGGGCGAGCAGGCCGTCCACCGTCGTTGCGGTGTGCGGTGTCACCGCCGTCATCGGCGCGCCGGCATAGAGCGCACGCACCTCGGCCTCCGGCAGATGCGCCAGGATGATCCGGCCCATGTTCGCGGCATGCGCGGGCAGGCGGGAGCCGACGCGGATGTTGGACACGAACGCCGCGCTCGGCGTGCGGCGGACGAGGTAGACGACCTCGCGCCCGTCGAGCACGCCGAGATGGGCGGACATGCCCACGCTCTCCGCGAGCGCCTGCAGGACGGGCTGCGCGGCCTCCGCGAGGTCGCCGGAGGCGAAGGCATGCGCGGCGATGGCGATCAGGCCCGGTCCGATGCGCCAGCCCGAATCGCCGGCAGGCTCGATGAAGCGCTCGGCTTCCAGCGTGTGCAGCAGGCGCAGCAGCGTGGTGCGGCTGATGTCGAGCTCGCGCGCGGTGCGCGACATGTTGGTGACGCGGTCGCCCTCCGCGATGCGGCGCAGCAGCTTCGTCGCGCGCTGCACGGGGGGCGAGAGGTAGTCGCTGCCGTTGTCGTCAGACATGCGCCAGCATTCCGGCGAGCAGCGCGGCGACGGCGCCGGGCTGGTCCTGCGGCAAGGCGTGGCCGGCCTCGGGGACGATGTGGAGCGTGCTGGCGGGAAGGGCTGCGTGCAGCGCGCAGGCGTTGGACGGCGGTGTGATCGCGTCGAACTCGCCGCAGGCGACGAGCGCCGGCGGCAGCCGCTTCGCGTCGCGCAGCAGGTCGCCGGCGCCGAGCGCGTGGACGGCCTGCGCGTAGCCCGGCAGGTTCACGGCCGACATCGCCTCGCGCACTGCGGGCAGCGATTCCGGCCTGTGGACCAGCCGGCCCGCGCGCTTCGCCGCGAAGGCGCGGGGGCCGAGTTCCGCGAGGTCGTCGATGCGCGCCTGCACGCCGGGCGGCAGCGCGGCGCCGGGGGCGACGCCATAGCCCAGCGCGGGCGAGAGCAGGGCGAGCGCCGCGACGCGATCGGGATGGGCCAGCGCGAAGGCGCCCGCGAAGAGGCAGCCGAGCGAATGGCCGACCAGGGCGACGCGATCGAGCGACAGCCCGTCCAGCACCTGCGCCAGCCGCGCGGCGTAGTCCGCCGGCGTCGGGCGCTCGGGCCTTACGGGCCTGGAATCGCCATAGCCCGGCGCCCACCACGCCACGACGTCGGCGTCGTGCGGCAGCGCCGACACCATGGGACGCCAGGATTCCGCGTTGCTGCCGATGCCGTGCAGCAGCACCAGCGTCGGCCCCGTACCCTCGCGGCGCAGAAGCGCGGTATCGGCGGCGCGGATCCACTTCATGTGAAGACAAAGCCGTTGTTGACCGGCAGCACCTGGCCGGTGACGGCGAGCGCGCCGGGCGTCAGCAGAAAGACCACCGTCGGGGCGATGTCCTCCGGCACCATCGCACCCGGCGCTGCGCGGCCGTTCTCATAGAGCGCGTGGCGCTCCGGCGGGACGTATTCCGTGGCCTCGTTGCGCAGGATGCCCGGTGCCACGGCCGTTACGCCGATGCCGCGCGGTCCCATCTCCCGCGCCAGGCTGCGCGTCATGGAAATCACCGCGCCCTTCGACGCGACATAGGCCAGCAGGCGCGGCGCGCCCCATAGCGCGGTGTCGGAGGCCAGGTTCACCACGCGGCCCGTCCCGTTCGCCGCCAGCATCGGCGCGCATTCCCGCGTCATCAGCCAGGTGCCGCGGACATTCACGCTCATCACGCGGTCCCAGGTGCCGATCTCGATCGCGTCGAATTCGGGTCCGCCGATGCCGGTCGCGATGGCGGCGTTGTTCACCAGGCCGTGCAGCTCGCCCTCGTGCCGCGCGATGTCGGCCGCGCAGGCCGCGATCCCCTGGGGATCGCCGAGGTCGAGCTTCACGAAGCGCGACAGCAGCTCCGCCGACGTGGCGCGGCCCTGCTCCTCAAGGATGTCGGCGACGATGACGCGGGCGCCGGCCTCGGTGCAGGCATGGGCGATCGCCCGACCGACGCCGCGCGCCGCGCCGGTGACGAGGATGGTGCGGCCTTCCAGCGCGCTCATCGGCACGGCCCCCGGTCCCTGCAACGTTCATATTTGGACGTATCGTTCATATAAGAACGATGCTAGGAGGTCCATCGCCGCGCGGTCAAGCGGAAAATCCTCGTCCGCTGCAGGCGCGGCGCAGGCCTCGCGCGGATTTCGGGCTTGACGGCGCCACCCCATGCCACGCTATCGTATGGCCATATATGAACGATACGTCCAAATACGAACAGGTTCAACCCGTCACCGCCGCCGCGAAAGGCCATTGCATGACGCTCTCCCGCCGCTCGCTCGCCCTCGGCCTCGTCGCCGCCCCGCTCGCGTGTCCCGCCCTGGCGCAAGGCAACAGGCCCGTGACCATCGTGGTCGCCTTCCCGCCGGGCGGCGAGACGGACGTGCTGGCCCGCGTCTATGCAGAGAAGCTCGCGCCGCGCATCAACCGCAATGTCGTGGTGGAGAACCGCAGCGGCGCCAGCGGCACGATCGGCGCCGCGCAGGTCGCGCGATCCGCGCCGGACGGCGACACGCTGCTGTTCGCGCCGAACACCTTCGCCATCGCGCCGCATGTGATGCGGGCGCAGCAGACCTACGACCCCGTCGCCGACTTCACGCCCATCGTCATGACCGGCACCAACGCGCTGATCCTGATGGCGAGCCGTGCGTCGGGCCTGCGCACGCTGGCCGATGTCGTCGCCGCCGCCAAGGCCGGGCGCATCGCGACCTATGGCTCGCCGGGGTCGGGCTCGCCGATGAACGTGCTGGGCGAGCTCTTCAACCGCACCGCCGGCATCAGCCTGACCGAGGTGGCTTATCGCGGCACGGCGCCCCTGGTCACCGACCTGCTGGCGGGCGTCGTGCCCGTGGGCTTCGTGACGCCCGCCGTCGCGGTGGAGCATGTGCGCGCCGGCGCGATGGCGCCGATCGCCGTGTCGTCGCGGGACCGCGCGGCGATGGTCCCCGACGTCCCGAGCTTCATCGAGGGCGGCTTCGACATCGAGATCACCGCTTGGTACGGGCTGTTCGGCCCGCGCGGCATGGCGCCGGCGCTGATTGAGCAGCTCAACGCCAACCTCAATGCGATCCTGGAAATGCCCGATGTGCGCGCCCGCATGGCGACGATGGGCATCGTCCCCGCCGGCGGGCCGCAGCCCGGCTTCGCCGCGCTCGTGCGCAGCGAATCCGAGCGCTACGGCCGCCTGGTGCGGGAGTTCAACATCTCGGCGAGCTGACGCTCGCCCCCACCCACCCCTCTCCTCCATGAGCGGGGGAGAGGGGTTTGCGGTTGGGGGGCTGGTCTACGAGCCAATCTTCGCCCGCGGCTCGAATACCTTCTCGAGCCGCTGCGCCCAGGCCGGGGAGGGCGCGACGCGTTCCCCGCCGACATCGCAGAGCCGGTCGAGCAGCCCGATCGCGAGATCCCACAGCCGATCCGCTTCCTTCGGGTCCGGCGCTTCCCGCGCAGCACGGGCCAGCAGCCGCCCCACCGCGCCGGCCGCCGCGATGGCGCGGGCGAGGTCCGCGCCGTCGGACAGCGCGACCGCGCGGTCCATCATCCACTCCGCCTCGCGTTCCAGCCGGCGCATGCCGAGGATCGCCCAGAAGCGCCAGAGCGGCCCTGCGAAGCGCCGGGACTGCGGGGGCTGGCGGCCGCCGAGGCGCGGCAGCACCTCCTCGGCCAGCGCCCGGCGCAGCAACTCCGCGCGCTGCGTGTCCATGCCATCCTGCGTGCCGAGGATGCGCGGCGCAAAGGGCTTCAGACGCTGCCGCACGGCATGCGGCATGTTGTCGTTCAGCGGGATCGCGAAGGCCCGGATCAGCGGGGACGCGCAGCCCGGGCTGTCCGTGTGTTCCTCGCCCGCGAGGCAGGCGACGAGCGACATGACGCACATTCGGCCCGCATCGCGCGTGCCGACACCGGTGACAAGTTCCACGCGCTCGAGAGCCCGCTCGAGCCGGATATCGAGATGCATGCGGACCATCCTCCTTGCAGCCGCGGCGAAGCCTGGTCTGCCAAGCGTCCGTCGAGGGTGCCCGACAGCTTCAATGCGCAACCCCCACGTCGCGTTCCCGGGGCGCGCGACGATGATGGTGCCAAGCCTCACGGCCGGCGGGGTAATCACATGGGCTCGACGCGACGGCCCCCCGTGCTATGCCGCGGGCAAGGAGAGGACCGATGGACCCCACGACCTGGCTCGCCTTCTGCGCGGCCGCGATGGCGATGCTGCTGATCCCCGGGCCGACCATCCTGCTGGTGATCGGCCAGTCGCTAGGCGGGGGCGCGCGCAACGCGCTGCCGCTGGTGGCCGGGGTCGCGCTCGGCGACCTCACGGCCATGACGCTGTCGCTGGCGGGGATGGGGGCGCTGCTCGCGGCGTCCTCGGCCGCCTTCACCGCGGTGAAATGGGCGGGCGCGGCCTATCTGGTCTGGCTCGGCGTCAGGATGTGGCGCGCGCCGGTGACGGAGCAGGCGGCGCCCCCGCTGACCGGAAGGCGGGCGCTGCGGGAGGCCTGGGTCGTCACCGCGCTCAATCCCAAGGGCATCGTCTTCTTCGTGGCCTTCGTGCCGCAGTTCATCGACGCCGCGCGGCCCTTCGTCCCGCAGGCCGCGCTGCTGGTCGCGACCTTCGTGACGCTCGCCGCGATCAATGCCGCGGCCTATGCGCTGCTGGCGTCCCGGCTGTCGGGTGCGGTGCGCCGGCCGAGGCTGCGCCGCGCGCTGAACCGGGCGGGCGGGACGGTGCTGATCGGCGCCGGGCTCGCCGTCGCCCTGCGCAGGGCTTGAGTCGGGACCGGTCCGGCCCGAGATTGCGCGCCACGGGAGCATCGCGATGCGCGAGGACTACACCGAGACGACGCGGGCGATCCGCGTTTCCGTGCGTGCCTTCTACCTGGCCGACCAGTCGGAGCCGGAACGCGGCCACTATGTCTGGGCCTATCGCGTCTCGATCGAGAACCAGGGCCGGGACACGGTGCAGCTGCTGAAGCGCAGCTGGCAGATCACCGATGCGATGGGCCGCACCCAGCAGGTGCATGGCGAGGGCGTGGTCGGGGAGCAGCCCGTGCTGGAGCCCGGCCAGAGCTTCGAATACACCTCCGGCACGCCGCTGGCGACGCCGTCGGGCATCATGCGCGGCGCCTACCACATGGTGGTCAGCGGCACCGGCGAGGCCTTCGACGTCGCGATCCCCGCCTTCAGCCTGGACAGCCCGCACCAGGCGGGCCGGCTGAACTGACCCACGGGTTGCGCGTTCGCGGCCCCCACCCATTTCCGCTGCCGAGGAAGGCGCCGTGACGCGGTGGCGCGGAACCGATCCGCCGCATCCTGATGCCAGGGCCCATCGCCCGAGGAACCCGATCGCCGTGAATATCCAGACGCCCAAGCGCACGCTCGCCACGCCTTCGACGACCGAGCCGCGCCCGACCCGCCAGGACGCCGAGGACGCGATCCGCACCCTCCTCCGCTGGGCCGGCGACGACCCCGCGCGCGAGGGCCTGCAGGACACGCCCTCGCGCGTCGCCCGCGCCTACCGCGAATGGTTCTGCGGGTATGAGGAAGACCCCGTCGAGATCCTCGCCCGCTCCTTCGAGGAGACGGACGGCTACGACGAGATGGTCGTGCTGCGCGACATCCGGCTCGAGAGCACCTGCGAGCACCACATGGCGCCGATCCTGGGCAAGGTGCATGTCGCCTACCTCCCCAATGGCCGCGTGGTCGGCATCAGCAAGCTCGCGCGCGTGGTGGACGCCTATGCCAAGCGGCTGCAGATCCAGGAGAAGATGACGGCGCAGATCGCCAACTCCATCCAGGACGTGCTGCAGCCCAAGGGGGTGGCGGTGGTGGTGGAAGCCGCGCACCAGTGCATGACGACGCGCGGCGTGCACAAGCCCGGCGTGACGATGGTGACGTCGCGCATGCTCGGCGCCTTCCGCGACGACCCCTCCACGCGGCGGGAGTTCCTCGCGATGATCGGGAACCCGCGGGACCGCGGCGAGGGCTAGCCCTTCGGTAGTCTGGGCAGGAGGCCGGTCACCACCGCGCGGTCGGCCTCCCAGAAGCGGGCGAAGTCGGCCGCGCCGAGGAAGGCCGGCGTCTCGCCGAGCCGCCTCACCGCGGCCAGGAAGGCAGGATCGGTGAAGGCCGCAGCCACCGCGCCGTCCAGCGCCGCAATGCGGTCGGCCGGCGTGCCGCGCGGCGCGAACAGGCCGCGCCAGCCCTCATAGACCAGGTCGATCCCCTCGGCTCGAAAGGTCGGCAGACCCGCGAAGCCCGGCACCGGCGCCGCCGTCATGGAGGCGATCGGGCGCAGCCCCGGCTGGTCCTGCAGCGTGCCCGGCGGCGCGGTCAGCAGCGCCACCTGGCCGGCCAGCACGGCGGTCACCCCCGGCGCGGTGCCCTGGAAGGGCACATGCGTCAGCTCGACCCCGGCAAGCCCCGAGAACTGCTCCATTGCCAGGTGGAAATGGCTGAGGATACCGAAGGTCGCGTAGGTGACGCCGCCCGGATCGGCGCGCGCGGCGCGGATCACGTCGGCCAGGCTGCGCAGCGGCCCGTCCGCCCGTGCGGCCAGCAGCACCGGGCTGGTGGCGAGGCGGGCCACCGGCTCGAAATCGGCGGGTCCGTAGGGCAGGCGGTTGGCCAGCGGCAGGATGGACATTGGCGCGGCATCGGCCTGCAGCACGGTCTCGCCGTCCGGCGCGGCGCGGGCGGCGGCGGCGGCGCCGATCGTGCCGGTGGCGCCGGGCCGGTTCTCCACGATGACGGCGCGGCCGCCACGCCCGCCGATCTCGGCGGCGAGCGCGCGGGCGAGCAGGTCCGCGCCGCCACCCGGGGGATAGGGCACGACGATGCGCAGCGGACGTCCCGACTGAGCCTGCGCGCCGGCCGGCACGGCGAGGCCGGCCCCGCCCTTCAGCAAGCTGCGCCGCGCGATCGGCATGCGGTCCTCCCCGGGTTCTTGCGGGCAGGATAGGGCAGGCGCGACACCGGCGGCCAGCCGCGCCATTCCCGTTGACTCCAAAACGTAAAGCGTTTACTTGACGCTTATGTCGCCCGGTCCCGCCGAGCAGGAACTCGGTGTCCGCCTTCGAGAAGCCCGCCTTGCCCGCGCCGCCGACGCGCCGCGCGACTTCTCCGTTCGCGCCCTCTCGGCCCGGATCGGCGTCTCGGCCGCCTACCTCTCGCTCGTCGAGCGCGGGGCGGAGCGCCCGACCGAGGCCGTGATCCGCGCCCTGGCCGAGGCGCTCGGCCTCGACCCCGGCCCGCTGCTCGTCCTTGCCGGTCGCGTGCCCGCCGAGGTCGCCGCCGCCCTGATCGCCCGTCCTGCGCTGGCCGAACTGGTCCGCGCCGCCCGAGACCTGCCCGAGCCCGACCTCGCGCGGATGATCCGCCAGGTCCGCGACGGCGATTGGTAGAACCCCTGGGGAGGACCACCATGCCCGTTGCCCTGCACGCCGATACCCTCCGGCTGGAATTCCCGGACCTTCATCCCGACGCCGTGCTGCACGTCACCTTCCAGCGCACGCTGCGCGTCCCCGACGACGCCACGCGCTACGGCCTGCCGCCCGGGCTCGGCCGCTTCCCGCTCCGCGCAGTGGACGAGTTGCGGCAGGACGCGGTGCCGCAGGACTGGAAGCGCCGGGGCGGCATCGCGCTGCCGATGTGGCAGGCCGAGGCCTGCTGGCTCAGCTTCTCCTCGCCCTCCGGCTACCCCTTCGCGCTGAAGGTCGCGGCGGGGAAGGTGAACGCGGTCAACGGCGCGCCCTGGACCAACGAGCTCGACGCCGGGGACCAGGACTATATCGAGGTGCCGGGCCAGCCCTGGCTCGACGGCTTCTGCGTGGAGAAGGGCGTGGTGCGCCAGTTCGTCGCCATGCCGCTCGGCCAGGGCTACACCGCGGAGGAGCAGGTGACCGGCAAGGCCGAGCATGGCGGCATCCAGCTGCTGGCGCGCCCCCTGAAGGCGGCGATCTGGGAGGAGCGCGAGGAAGCGCGGCGGCGGGAGGAGGAAGCGCGCCGCGCCGCTATGGCGGGGGCCGTGTTCCGTCATGCCTCACCGCCGCTTGCCGCGATGCCGATGGACATGGCCGTCTCGGCGGCCGCGTCCAGGATGGATATGGGCCTCGCCCCCGGCGGCTCCATCGTGCAGGAGATCGCCAAGCCGCAGGAACGCGCCGACGCCTGGGACGACACGCAGCGCGCCCGCTGCTTCGTGCAAATCGCCAACAGCGAGGCCTGGACCGCGCTGACCGGCGCGCCGCCGCCGACGCGAATGCCGACCGCCGCCGACTACCGCCGCGCCGGGCTGCCCTGGTTCGAATGGTACGCGGACCGCCCGGCCCGGGCGGGGTCGTCCATCCTGGCGACGCTCAAATCGGTCGCGACGCTCGGGCGCGAGAAGCGGGAGGCGCCGTTGCCCGACAACGAATCCTTCGACCCGCCGGAGCCCGTGCGCCTGGGCCCGGCGGCGGCCCGCGCGGGACGGCTCGAGGGAACCTGGTGACGAAGGCGGCGGACCATCTGCGCATCGCGGTGGGTGGCCGCGCCGCGCTGCGCGCCTGGCTCGCGGCCAACCACGCCTCCTCCGGCAGCATCTGGCTGGTGACCTGGCGCAAGCCCGATCCGCGCCACCTGCCCTATGACGCGATCGTGGAGGAGGCGCTGTGCTGGGGCTGGGTGGACAGCCTGCCGCGCAGGCTGGACGAGAGCCGCACCATGCTGCGCCTCTCGCCCCGCCGGCGTGGCAGCGCATGGTCCGCGCTGAACAAGGCGCGGATCGAGCGGCTGGAGGCGGCGGGGCTGATGGCGCCGCCCGGCCTCGCCGCCGTGGCGCGGGCGAAGGCGGATGGGTCCTGGTCGAAGCTCGACGCGGTGGAGACGCTGGCGGAGCCCGCGGACCTGGTCGCCGCGCTGGCGCGGCATCCGCCGGCGGCGGCGCATTGGGCGGCCTTCCCGCGCTCCGCACGGCGCGGCATCCTGGAATGGATCGAGCAGGCCCGCACGCCGGTGACGCGGGTAAAGCGCGTCGAGGAGACCGCGACCGAAGCGCAGGCGAACCGCCGCGCCAACCGCTATCGCGGGCCCGGGTGAGCGGGCGGGTGAACGGCATGCTGTGGCTGCTTCTCGCGCTGCTCGCGCCGCCGGCCGAGGCCGCGACATGCCGCGTCACCGACGGTGACAGCCTGGTCTGCGGGCAGGAACGCGTGCGCATCGCGGGCCTCGACACGCCGGAGCTGCATGGACGCTGCCCGCAGGAGACGGCGCTCGCCCGCCAGGCGCGCAGCCGGATGCGCAGCCTGGTCGCCCGCGGCGTGACGCTGCATCCGCAGGGCCGCGACCGCTATGGCCGGTTGCTCGCGGTGGTGGTGGATGCGCGCGGCACGGATGTCGCGCGCATCATGATCGCCGAGGGCCTCGCCCGCCCCTCCTACCACGGCGAGCATCGCCGCGGCTGGTGCGGGCGGTAGCTCAGCCCTTCGCGAAGGTCACGCTTTCCGCCTTGGCGTCGCCGACCACGCACCAGGCGGTGCAGGGACCGACGCCGGCGTTGCGGAACCAGTGCGGCCGGCCCGCGGGATTGAGGACGAGGTCGCGGGGGCCGAGCTCCATCTCGACGCGCTCGCCATGCTCCTCCCACCCCACGACCAGGCTGCCTTCGAGGACCATCAGCGCGTCCTCGACATCGCGGACATAGGCACCGACGCCGACGCCCGCGGGGATCGCGTACATCTCCTTGCGGCAGGTGTCGGATTCGACGCCGCCCGGACCGACGTAGATCCGGCGCTGGAAACCGGCGGCCTCGAGGATCGGCTTCTGCTCGACGTGGCGGATCACGTTCCGCGCCATCTGCTGCTGCAGCGGATGATCGCCGTTGATGTCGAAGGGGATCGTCTTCCCCGGTGCGGCGCCGAAGCTGCGCGCCAGCGCGGGATCGGTGCCCATCTTAGGATGATACAGGTAGCGCGGCGGCAGCGGCTTGCCGACATCCACGCTGATCGACATCAGCACGGGCTCGATGCCGTCGTTGCGGAAGCCGTGGCCGACGTCGCGCGCGTTGAGGATCATGTCCTTCGGCCCGAGCTTCACCTCGCAGACCTCGCCGTCGCGCTCCCAGCCCACGACGAGGACGCCGGCGATGATGAGGAAGCTCTCCTCGATCTCATGCGCGTGGCAGGCCGCGTAGTTGCCGACGGGCTTGTGGATCAGGCTGAGGGTGAAGTGCTGGGGCGGGAGCGTGCCGGGCTCGCCGACCTTGGGGCTGCCGCCGGCGCCGATGTAGCGCATCTGGGCGCGCGCCAGCTCGGGGTAGCCGCGGTTGGAGGGGAAGGCGTCCCAGTCGAAGGTCTTGTCGACGTGGCGGACCACGTTGCGGCGCAGGGCGGCCGCGAGCGGGCCGGCGGGCTTCGTCATCACGTTCATGGCGCAACTCCTCCTCGGTGATCCTCCGATAGCGCCGGGGCGCCCGTCGGCGTAGCCTGCGTTTCATGGGCAAAACGCCGGACCTGCACGACCGCTACCTCGTGCCCGGCCTGGCGCGCGGGCTGCAGGTGCTGGCCTGCTTCACCGCGGAGACGCCGCAGCGCAGCCAGAGTGAGATCGCGGCCGCGCTCGGCGTGACGCGGTCCGCCATCTTCCGCGTGGTCTACACCCTCGCCGAGCTCGGCTTCCTGCTGCACGATCCCGCGACCGGGCGCTATGCGCTGGGGCCGGCGCTGCTGCGGCTCGGCCACGGCGTGCTGCCGGCGCGGGACGTCGTGCCGGTGGCGATCCCCGTGCTGGAGGCGCTGCGCGACGCCAGCGCCTGGTCGGCACATCTCGGCGTGCTGGAGAAGCGAGAGGTCGTCTATCTCCTCCGCGTGCCGGCCAGCCGCGGGCGGCCATCCATCGTTCATGTGGGCTCGCGCCTGCCGGCGCATGCGACGGCGATGGGGCGCGTGCTGCTGGCCGCGCTGGACGAGGCCGCGCTGGACGCGCTCTATCGCGACGCGCCGCCGCGCGGGACGACGCTCGCGCAGCTGCTGCGCCGCGCCCGGGCTGACCGCGCGCGCGGCCATGTCGCGCATCTCGGCGAGTTCGAGGCCGGCATCGCCTCCGTCGCTGCGCCGCTGCGCGATGCCGCGGGGCGGGTGGTCGCTGCGATCAACCTCTCCGCGCCGGAAGCCGAGGCGCCGGAAGCACGCCGCCGTGCCGCGCGCGATGCGGTGCTGGAGGCCGCGGCGGCGATCTCCCGCAGCCTCGGCTGGGCGGGCTGACGCGCCGGCCCGGGGCTAGGGCCCGTTAGACAGCGCCGCGCGGGTCGGTCCGGCGGGTCTTTTCCGCCCTGGCTTCGTCAGCCGGCTTGCCGATGGAACAACCATCGGCTGCGCCGTCGGCCTTCTGCCTTCGGCGTCGCGGCAGTGCCGCGACCCTGCCCAGGCCGGAAAATCCCTCGCCGGCCCTCAGCCGCGGGCATTGTGTAACGGGCCCTAGACCGCGGGCGCGCCGATCGGCCGAGGATCATGCGCGCCGGCGCGCCTGCTCCATCGTCGCGGGGAGCTGCGCCTCCTGCGCGGCGGGCGGCGCGGGTGCGGGGTCGCTGATCAGCCGCGCGCCGCGCTGGAAGGTCAGGTAGCTCCACAGCCATTCGAAGGAGACGACGACGCGGCTGCGGAAGCCGATGAGGTACCAGACATGCGCGATGCCCCAGAACCACCAGCCGATCCAGCCGGTCAGCCGCACGCGGTCCAACGAGACCACCGCCGCGCGCCGCCCGATGGTGGCGAGGTCGCCATGGTGGCGATAGCGGAAGGCACCGGGCGCGGGCCGCCCCGACACGCGCGCGGCGATCACGCGGGCGGCGTGGCGGCCCATCTGCTTGGCCGCCGGCGCCGTCCCCGGCACCGGCCTTCCCTTCGCGTCGACGACCGACGCCGTGTCGCCGACCGCGAGGATCGCGGGCTGGCCGGGCACGGTCAGGTCCGGCGCTACGCGCAGCCGCCCTGCGCGGTCGCGCTCGGCCTCGATCCAGCCCGCGGCCGGCGAGGCGGTGACGCCCGCGGCCCAGACCACGGTGCTGGCGGCGATCCGCTCCTCCCCGCATTGCACGCCGGCCTCGTCCACGCCGGTGACGCGCGTGCCCGTCAGCACCTGGACGCCCATGCGTTCCAGCGCGCGATGCGCATAGAGCGAGAGCTCCTCGGGGAAGGCCGGCAGGATGCGCGGGCCGGCTTCCACCAGCACGACGCGCGTGGCGCGCGGGTCCATCCGGCGGAACTCGCCGGCGACGGTCTTGCGCGCGAGCTCCACCATCGCGCCGGCGAGCTCGACCCCGGTCGGCCCGCCGCCGATCACGACGAAGGTCAGCAGGCGGCGGCGGAGGTCAGGATCGGAGGCGACCTCGGCGCGCTCGAACGCCAGCAGCAGGCGTCGCCGGATGGCGCGCGCATCCTCGATCGTCTTGAGGCCCGGCGCGTCGCGAGCCCACTCGTCGCGGCCGAAATAGGAATGCGTCGCGCCCGTGGCCAGCACCAGCATGTCGTAGGGGATGTCGAGGCCTTCCGCCGTGCGCAGCAGGCGCGCCTGCGTGTCCACCCCCGTCGCAGTCGCCATCAGCACCGTGACGTCCGGCCGCCCGCGGAAGATCGCGCGCACCGGCCAGGCAATGTCGCCGGGCGACAGCGCCGCGGTCGCGACCTGGTAGAGCAAGGGCTGGAAGAGATGGTGGTTCTGCCGGTCGAGGATCGTGACCTCGAGCGGCGCGCGGGCCAGCGCGCGGGCGCATTCCAGCCCGCCGAAGCCGGCGCCGAGGATCACGACACGGGGGCGGGCGGAGCTCTCTGGCATCGCGCCGTCAGCGACGCGCGACCCCGAGGGTTCCGGGGAACGGCTTGACCGTTGCGGAAGGCATGCTATCTGGCATTTCAGAAATTCCTGAAATCACAGCCGGGACCGTCTCCTTCCCATGCACCTGCCACCGCTGATCCAGTCCTTCGTGCTGCATTTCGGCGAGATGGGCGGCCGCTGGGGCATCAACCGCACCGTCGGGCAGATCTACGCGCTGCTCTACGTCTCGCCGGCGCCGCTGAACGCCGACGAGATCGTGGACGCGCTCGGCGTGTCGCGGTCCAACGTCTCGATGGGCCTGCGCGAGCTGCAGGCCTGGAACCTGGTCAAGGTCCGCCACATCCCGGACGACCGGCGCGACCACTTCGCGACACCCGGCGACGTCTGGGAGATCCTGCGCGTACTGGCGGAGGAGCGGAAGAAGCGCGAGGTGGACCCGACGCTGTCGGTGCTGCGCGAATTGCTGATGCAGGCGCCGGCGAGCGAGGCGGAGCGCCACGCGCAGCACCGCATGGCCGAGATGCACGGCCTGATCGAGCAGCTCACCACCTGGTACGACGACGTCCGGAAGCTCCAGACCGAGCGGCTGGCGCAGCTTCTCGCGCTCGGCTCGCGCGTCGCGCGGCTGGTGGAGGCGACGGACAAGGTGGTGTCGCTCGGACGGCGGAAGGGGAAGGCCTGACCGATGGACGCGCTGACGCTCGCCCGCATCCAGTTCGCGGCCAACATCTCCTTCCATATCCTGTTCCCGACCATCACCATCGCGCTCGGCTGGGTGCTGCTGTTCTTCAAGCTGCGCTTCAGCGCGACCGGCGACGCGAAGTGGATGGACGCCTACCGCTTCTGGGTGAAGGTCTTCGCGCTGTCCTTCGCGATGGGCGTCGTGTCGGGCATCACGATGAGCTTCCAGTTCGGCACGAACTGGCCGGGCTTCATGGAGAAGGTCGGCAACATCGCGGGCCCGCTGCTGGCCTATGAGGTGCTGACGGCGTTCTTCCTGGAAGCCACCTTCCTCGGCATCATGCTGTTCGGCTGGCGGCGCGTGCCGGGCTGGCTGCACACCACCGCCACCGTCCTCGTCGCCTTCGGCACCACGATGAGCGCCTTCTGGATCCTGGTGCTGAATTCCTGGATGCACACGCCGCAGGGCTTCGAGATGCGCGACGGCGTGGCGCATGCGACGGACTGGCTGGCGATCGTCTTCACGCCGTCGCTGCCCTATCGGCTCGCGCATATGCTGTTGGCCTCCGCGCTGACCTGCGCCTTCCTGATCGCGGGCCTGTCGGCCTATCGCTGGCTGCGCGGCGACACCGCGCCGGCCGTCGCCGCGGCCCTGCGCACCGGTGTGGTGATGGCGGCCGTGCTGGCGCCGGTCCAGGCCTTCGTCGGCGACCTGCATGGCCTCAACACGCTGGCGCACCAGCCCGCCAAGGTCGCGGCGATGGAAGGCAACTGGAGGACCGGGGGCAACGTGCCGCTGCTGCTGTTCGCCATCCCCGACGAGGCGACGCGGTCGAACCGCTTCGAGATCGCGATCCCGTCCGGCGCGAGCCTGATCCTGACGCACAGCGCGGATGGCGTGGTGCCGGGGCTCGACCGGTTCGAGGGAAGGCACCCGCCCGTCGCGCCTGTCTTCTTCGCCTTCCGCATCATGGTGGGCACGGGGCTGCTGATGATCGCCTTCGGCCTTGGCGCGGCCTTGCTGCTGTGGCGGCGCGGCACGCTGCCGAAGCTGCTGCTGCGCGGCCTCGTCGCGATGACCTTCGCGGGCTGGATCGCGACGCTGGCCGGCTGGTACGTCACCGAGATCGGGCGCCAGCCCTGGCTCGTCACCGGCGTGCTGACCACGGCGGAGGCCGCGGGGCCGGTGCCGGCGGCGGCGATCGGCTCGACGCTCGCGATGTACCTGGCGCTCTACGCGCTGCTGCTGGCGGCCTATGTGATGACGCTGTTCCGCTCGGCGGCGAAGGGCCGGCTGCTGGAGCACCTGCCGGGCAACCAGCCCTTGCCCGCCGGAGCCTGAGATGACGCCCTTCCTGCCCGCCGACACGCTCGCGCTGGTCTTCGCGGGGCTGATGGCCTTCTCCATCCTGCTCTATGTCGTGCTGGACGGCTTCGACCTCGGCGTCGGGCTGCTGATGCCGGCGGTGCCGGAAGAACGCGACCGCGACCGCATGGTCGCCTCCATCGGGCCTTTCTGGGATGCCAACGAGACCTGGCTGGTGCTGGGCGTCGGGCTGCTGCTGGTCGCCTTCCCCACCGCGCATGGGATCGTGCTGACCGCGCTCTATCTCCCTGTCGCGCTGATGCTGGCCGGGCTGATCCTGCGTGGCGTCGCCTTCGAGTTCCGCGCCAAGGCCGCGACGCCCGTGCACAAGCGGCGCTGGGACCACGCCTTCGTCGGCGGATCGGCACTCGCCTCGCTAATGCAGGGCTGGATGCTCGGGCGCTACGTGCTGGGCTTCGACGAGAGCGTGGCGGCCACCGCCTTCGCCTTCCTCTCGGCCTTCGGGGTCGCGGCGGCCTATGCCTTCATCGGATCCTGCTGGCTGATCTGGCGCGCCGAGGGCGAATTGCAGCGCCAGGCCGTGGGATGGGCGCGACGCACGCTGTGGGTGGTGGCGGTCGGGATCGCGGGCGTTTCCGTGGCGACGCCGCTGGCCTCGGCGCGGATCATGGGGCGCTGGTTCGAGATGCCGAACCTGCTGGCCCTCGCCCCGCGGCCGCTCGCGACCTTCGCGATCATCGCGGGTCTCTTCGCGCTGCTGCGTCACATGCCGCTGCCGCACGACGCGCTGCGGCGCCTGCCCTTCTGGGCCGCGGTCGCGCTGTTCTGCCTGTCCTTCGCCGGCCTCGCCTGGTCCTTCTTCCCCTATATCGTCCCGGAGAAGCTGACCCTGTTCCAGGCCGCGAGCGCGCCGGAATCGCTGAGCATCATCCTCGCCGGCGCGGTTTTCGTGCTGCCGGTGATCCTGGCCTACACCGTGCTCGCCTGGCGCATCTTCGGCGGCAAGGCGATGGAGCTGCGCTACGACTGAGCCGGCCTGCCGGCACGCCTTCGCCCCCTGTGCCGCAGGCACGCCTACGGCGTGACGATCCCGGATCAAGACGGCGTGGGCCGGCCCGCGGAGTGTTGGCAGAGCAGCACGGCGTAGCGCATTGCTTCCCGCAGCGCGGCGCGATCGCCGCAATGGCGGGAAGGGACATCGCGATGGGCGTTGCGTCACATGGAACCGGGATCACGCGGGCTTGCGCGGTCCCGCCGGCGCGGCGCTGACGATGCGGATCCTGCTATCAGGCATTGCCTGCGCGCCGGATGCGGGCTCGGAGCCCGGCATCACCTGGAACTGGGCGGAGAACCTGGCCGCCGACCATGACGTCTGGGTGATCACCCACGAATACTTCCGCCCCGCGATCGAGCGGTACCTTGCGGAGCATCCGCTGCCACGGCTGCGCTTCACCTATACCGGGCGGCTGGGCTGGTGGGACATGCTGCGCCTGCCGTCGCAGCGCGGCATCCGGCTGCACTACGTCGCCTGGCAGCGCCACGTCCTGCGGATCGCGCGGGAGCTGGACGCCGAGCATGATTTCGACCTGATCCATCACGTGAGCTGGAGCACGATCGGCGCGCCGCCGCGGCTCGGCGAGCTCGGCAAGCCCTTCATCTGGGGGCCGCTCGGCGGCGGGCAGACCACGCCCTGGCCGCTGCTGCGGGAGTTCGGCTGGCAGGCGCCGCTCGAGGTCGTGCGGAGCCTGCGCATCGCGCTGCTGCCCTACCTGCCCTCCGTGCGGCGCGCCGCGCGCCAGGCCAGGCTCGTCATGGCGGTCAACAACGAGACGGCGGCGGTGCTGCGGCGCGCCGGCGTGCAGCGCCCGCGCTTGTTCGTGGATGTCGGCGTGCCGCCCCGCGTGCTGGACGCGCCGCTGGCTGAACGCCCGACGCAGGGACCGTTCACCGTGTTCTTCGCCGGGCAGATCGAGCTGCGCAAGGGCATCGGCCTGCTGCTGGAAGTGGCGCGGAAGCTCCGCGGCCAGGACATCCGCTTCGTCGTGGTGGGCGACGGGCCGAACGCCGCGGCGGTGCGGCGCCGCGCGGAGGAGCTCGGCCTTCCCATCCGCTTCCTCGGCAAGCGGCCCTGGCGGGAAGTGCAGGATCTCTATCGCAGCGCGCATGTCTTCCTCTTCACCAGCATCCGCGACAGCTTCGGCACGACGACGTTGGAGGCGCTGGCCGGCGGTGCGCCGGTGATCTGCATCGACCACCAGGGCGCCGGCGCGCATCTGCCGAACGACGCAACCGTGAAGGTGCCCGTCGGCCCGCGGGAGCAGGTGGCGGAGAGCATGGCGCGTGCCGTGCTGGACCTCGCCGCCGACCGGCCGCGCCTGGCCGCGATGTCGCGCGCCGGGCGGCTCTGGGTCCTCGAGACCGAGGCATGGGACCGCCGCACCGAGCGGATGGAGCGCATCTACGAACAGGTGCTGGCGCCGGTCGCCGGGCCACCCGCGCCGCGGCGCGTCGAAAGCCGCGGCTCAGCGCCGCAATACGGGGATCGCGCGGGCGAGGCGGCCGGCGGCTGACAGGCCGCCGACGGTCGCCGAGCCGAAGGCGCCGAAGGCGGCAGCGGCCGGCAGCCCGACCGTCACCGCGGTGGCGAAGCCGACGAGCTGCGCCGTCCGCTGCTCCCGCGCGCGCCCGAGGCCGAGGAGCAGGGCGCTAGCGCTCTCCGCCGCGGCGGTCAGCAGATAGGTGATGCCGAGCAGGCGCAGCGCGCCGGCGTAGCTGCCGTAATCCCCGCTGGTGCCGTAGAACAGCGTGATGATGGGCAGCGGAAAGAGCAGCACCGCGATCCCGACGCAGCCCATCGCCCCAGCGAGCGGCGCGGCGGCGATGATGCCCTCCAGCACCGCCCGGCGGCGGCCGGATGCCTGTTCCGCGCGACGGACCACGGGCACGACGAGCGTCTGGATGCTGAACAGCAGCGGGTGCGAGATCCCGACGATCGAGATCATCGCGGTGTGCACCGCAACCATCGCCTTGCCCTGGGTGGCCAGCAGCGTCCAGAGCACGAGCTGCGGCAGCAGCACATCGACGATCGCGCCGACCGCGGTCAGCCTGCCCGTCGCCACGCATTCCGCGAGCCGCGCGCGCGAGAAGCGGAGGTGACGCGGGCGCAGTCCGCACTGCCAGGCCTGCAGCAGCGTCGCGAGCGTCGCGGTCAGCGCGAGCACGGCAAAGGTCGTCGGCAGACCGAAGGCGCCGGCCTGCAGGCTCAGCGCGACGCCGAGCGGCAGCCCGAGATGGCACAGCGCGTCCCCGACGGCCGATCGCAGGAACAGCAGCTGCGCATGCAGCGCCTTTCGGGTCACGGACTGCAGCAGCCAGGCAAACCCGGCCAGCGCCGCGACCGCTGCGAGCGCTGGCTCGGCCACCACCAGGCCGATCGCGAACACGGCAACGGCGATCGGCAGCGCGAAGACGAGCCCGGTTGCCATGAAGGAGCCGACCACCGCCGGCGCATCGGCGGGGTCCTCCGCCAGGCGCAGCGTCATGGGATAGGTCACGAAGGTGCCGAACAGGTTGTTCGCGAAGAACAGCGCGCCGAGCAGGATCGCGATCTCGCCGAATTCATAGGGCGTGACGGTGCGGATCAGGATCAGGTTGGTGATGAAGAGCCCGAGGCTGACCGTGCCCTGCGACGCGAGCGCGCCGAAGATGCGCAGCCCCCGCCCGAGCAGCGCGGCGCGCCAGGGCGGCGTGCCGCGCGCCTTCCCGCTGCTCTTCGCATCGTGCAACCGCATCCCGCCCCGTCCCAGCTTCGGTTCCCACCATAGCGGAGCGGCGCGGCGCGCATCGCGCGGCGGGCATCACGAGTCGTCCAGCATCGGCAGGAGACCATCGCGTGTCGCGCGAAGCGGCGGCAAGGTCGCGCCGATCGTGGAACGGGGGCGCGGATGCAAGCGCTGAAATCTCGCGCGGCCCTCCTGGCCGTGCTGCTGCTCGGGACGCCGGGGGCGCTGCCGGCGTTCGGGCAGACGGTGCTGCATGTCGCCCCGCCCGACGGCGCGGCCGCAGCCGGCGACGGCAGCGCGGCCAGGCCGTTCCGCTCGCTTGGCGCCGCCATCCGCGCCTGGAGCGTCGCGCCGCTGGCGGTGCCGGTCACGATCGTCATGGCGCCCGGCACCTACCGGGAGGCCGTGGAGATCCACGGCGGGCCCGCGCCGCGGCTGCGGATCCGCGCGGCGGTGCCCGGCGCCGCGGTGCTGTCGGGATCGGATGTCGTCACCGTCTCGCAGCGCGCCGGCGCCACGCGGATCACGATCGAGCAGGCGCCCGTGATGCCGCTCTCGCCGATCCCGGACGGCTGGCCCGCCGCGGAGATCGGCATGCCCGCGCGCTGGCGCGAGATGGTGTTCCACGAGGGATCGCCGCTGCTGCAGGTCGAGCGTCCCGTCGCCCTGCAGCCCGGCGGCTTCCTCGCCGACCGTGTGCGCGGCCGCTTCGAGGTCGCGCTGCCGCCGGGCGCGAACGCCCGCCGCGTCGTGCTGGAGGTCGCGCGCCGGCCACGCCTGCTCACCATCGCCGGCGCGCAGGACATCGAGATCACCGGCCTGGTCTTCCAGCACGCCAACAGCCGGATGGCAGACGCGGCGGTGGTGGTGGACGGCGCGCGCCGCGTGCGCATCACGGATTCCGTGTTCCGCGCGAACAACGCGGCGGGCCTGTCGGTGAAGCGGTCGCGCGACATCACGCTGGAGCGCAACGTCCTGAACGGCAACGGCGAGATGGGTCTCGGCATGTGGCGCGTGCGGAATGCGCTGGTGAGCGGGAACGAGACCTCCGCGAACAACTGGCGCGGCGAGAGCGGCGGCTATACCGGCTGGTCCTCGGCGGGGATGAAGACGGTGGAGTTGTACGACGCCGTCGTCGAGCGGCACCGCGCGCGGGACAACCGCACCTATGGCGTCTGGTTCGACTTCAACATCAGCCGCGTCACGCTGCGCGATTCCGAGATCTGCGACAACCTCCGCTTCGGCGTCGTCGTCGAGGCCGCGCAGGGGCCGGTGGAGGTCTCGGGATCGCGCATCTGCGGCAATGCGGAGGGCGGCGTTCTGGGCGCGGAGGCGCGCGGCCTGCGGCTTGTCGGAAACGTGATCGCCTGCAATGGGCGGCGACAGATCTACGTCTCCGGCCAGCTGGACCGCCCAGTGGCGGACAGCTTCACGGGCGCGCGGCTGGTGCTGAACAACGCGGGCTGGGAGGTCGAGGGCAACCTGCTGGCCGGGCGCGGCCGCGAGCGCCTGGTCGAGACGACGCTGCCACTGGCCCGCTGGCGCGGCTTCCTGGCGGAGACGCGGCTGTCGGGAAACACCTGGCTGCACCCGTCCGGCGCAGCTGCCTTCGCGCAGCCCGCGCGCGCGGCGGATTGGGGCGTGCAGGGCGCCGCCGATGCCGCCGTCGAGCCCTGCGCCGAGACGGCGCCGGCGAACGACGCGTCGTAGCGCCGGCGCGCGTCACGGCGCGGCGCGCAGGCTTTCCAGCGGCGCGGCGGCAGAAGCGTCGCCGCGCACCAGTCCCGTGCGGTACCACTGCGCGGCCAGCACGCGATCCGCCTCCTCCGCGCGCCGGCCGAGCCGCGCTAGCAGCGCGGGATCGTGGCTGCGGCCGAGCGCGGTTGCGGCCTCGGCGCTGCCGGCCTCCGCCGCGCGACCGAGCAGCACGCGCGCCGCATCGATGTCGCCGAGCGCGAGCAACGCCTGGCCGCGCCGCAGCAGGCCCGCCGGCGTCTCCGCATCCTCGACACGCCGCTGCGACGCCGCGGGCGGAGGCGGTGGCGGTGGCGGTCGCTCCGGAATTGCCTCGGGCAGCGGCGGGGCGGGCGGTGCCATCGCCTCGATGTGCGATGGGGGCGGCGCGGGGGCCGGCGGGGCAGGGACGTCCGTCGGGGCGCGCAGCAACAGCAGCGCGCCGCCGGCCACCAGCGCGACGCCCGCCGCGACGAGCGCCCATTCCGCGATTCCCCGCCGCGGGGGCACCGCGATGGGGGCCGGCGTCGCGCGCGGCGTCGCGCCGAGCAGCAGCGCGACCTCCTCCACCCAGCTCGCCGGCGCCTCGAAGGGCTGTTCCCAGCCGAAGGCGTAGTCCAGGATGTCGGGCAGCCGCGGCAGGTGCTCGCGCGTCAGCACGCGGTGCACGATCGGCGGCGAGAGGCCGGCCTCCCGCAGCGCCATGCGCAGCGCGCCGGCCGCGTCCCGCGTGATCCGCGGCGCGAGGTCGAGCAGCGCGACGCCGAGCGCGGGATGCAGCAGCGCGAGCGCGACGAAGGGACGGCGCCTGCCCGAGGCGTCCGGCAGCGTGGCGGGGCGCACCACGCGCCAGGCCGGGCCGAGCCCGCGCAGCGCCCCGTCCAGCGCCCCCTCGGGCACGGCGGTCGTGAGAGGGACCTCAGCGGGCGCGGTCGTCATTGGCGGGCCGGTGGCGGGACAGGATCGCGCGATGCAGCACGAAGGCCGCGAGCATCGCATGCCCGAAGGCATGCAGGCCCGGATCGGCGCCGGGCTGCGGACGCAGCGCGCCGCGCCCGATGAGCCGCTTCCAGGTCGCGGCGTCGGCGCGCATCCCGCCGACCAGCACGCCATTCCCCTCGCGGATCGCGTGGATGTTGCCGAAGCCGTCGCGCGGAGAGGAGGCCGCGGCGCGCAGCACCGCGAGCGCGGCCGTGTCGCGCTCGCCTTCCGTCGCGGCGCCATACAGAAGCTGCACGCGCGGATCGGCCTCCACCGCCGCCGCGTCCACCGCCGCGACGAGGTCGCCGCCGCGGATCTCGGTGCGGCCGGCGTCCAGCGCCGCCTGCCCCGCACGCAGCGAGAGCAGCTGCGCCATGTACGGCACGCCGCGCGCGAGCCGCGCGATGGTCGCGCGCACTGCGGCCGGTACTTCGAGCCCCGCCTGCTCGCCGCGCGCGGCGATCTGCGCGGCTTCCTCGTCGGCCAGCAGCGGCAGCGCGATGCGCGCCAGGCAGCGCTGGATGGAGGGATGCCGGCCGATCAGCTTCTCCGCGTCGTCCGACACGCCGACGAGCACCAGCGAGAGCGGCAACCTGCCGTCGCTGCACTGCTTGATCAGGTCCGCCATCGCGGTGCGGGTCGCGTCTTCCTGCACGCGGTCGAACTCGTCCACGACGAAGACCAGGCGCAGGCGCCGGAAGCCCGCCAGGCGCGCGACGACCTCGGCCGGCGTGAGCCGAAAATCCGGCAGCGAGACGGGCTCGCGCCGCGGCGGCGCGCCGGGCTGCGCGGGCGCGACGAAGGCGCGCGGCAGGTCCTGGAACAGGGCGCGCAGGATGGAATCGAAGTCGCTCTCCGCGCTGCAGACATGGCGGAGCACCTGGTACCCCTCGGTCTGCGCGCGCGCGACGGCGAGGTTGGCGAGCGAGGTCTTGCCGAGCCCGCGCTCGCCATGGATCAGCACATGCACGCGATCCTCGATCAGCGCGCGGGCGATGCGGTCGCGTTCGGCGCGGCGTCCGATGAAGGCGCTGTCGTCCTCCCGCAGCTGCACCCCGGCACCCGAAAGCGGGCGCGAGGGCGTGAAGACCAGCGCGAGCCTGTCGCGCGCCGCGCGCATGGTGCGCGCGCGCTGCTGCGCCGTGTCGGCCGGGCGCTCCGCCGCGCGCCGTTCGGGCATGCGGGACGAGGAAGGCTGGAACCAGTGGCGTAGCGCGCGCAAGGCGTGGCGGGTCCTTGTCCGAAGCGGGAGCGGCGGAAATGGTGCCGCGGGTCGTCACAGTAAATGGCGTCGCGCGGATCGCCAGAAGCGAGTTGTTGCGACACGGTTTCGTGTTCTGCGACAGACGATCCGCGCCGGTTTTCGATCGGCGGTGGAACATCGCGCGGCACGCACGACCTTTCGGGTTCGAATTCAACCACGGACTGTTCTGGCGCCGCTCACATGACGGACAGAACGCTGATTCTGACACGACCGTTTAGTGCGGTGCGCACGAGGCGCGGATAAGCCTGCAACCAGACGAAAATACAGGGACAAGCCGGGCGCCCGCCTTCCCCCGACGGCCGGGCGCCTGGCGAGAGAGCATGCAGCATCAATTCACCCCAGCCGCGCCGGGCGACGGCGTCCCGCGATCCTGGCGTGCGCCGGAACGCGCATCCGGCGACGCCTCCGCGATCGGGCGGCTCTTCGGCCTGCTCGTCGCGCGGAAATGGACGATCCTTGTCGCCGTGCTGCTCGGCGTCGGCGCCGCGGCGGTCGCGCTGCACTTCATCCCGCCACGCTACTTCAGCCAGGCGACGGTCGTCGTCGGCGCCCGCGTGCCGCAGGTCGTGCAGCTCGCGCCGGTGATGTCCTCGCTCGAGATCAGCCCCTTCTCCGCGCAGTCGCAGGTCGAGACGGAAATGCAGATCGTCCGCTCGCGCGGGATCGCCGAGCGGCTGATGGAGCGGCTGCACCTGGAGCAGGATCCCGAGTTCAACCCGATCCTCGCGGAGCGGCAGGGCAGCCAGCTGCCGCCCTGGCTGCGCCAGGCGATCGCCGAGCTGCGCCGTGCTGTCGGCCGCGGCAACGAGGCGCCGCCGGCGACGGTCGAGGACGAGATCTCCCAGGTGCTCGACCAGATCGGCCGCCGCGTCTCCGTCGAGCAGGTCGGGCGGTCCACCGCGCTCGCGATCTCCGCCTCCTCGTCCGATGCCGAGAAGGCGGCGCTGATCGCCAACACGGTGGCCGAGCTCTACGTCTCCTCCTCGCAGCAGGACAAGATCGCCGCGACCAACCGCGCGCTGTCCGCGCTGCGCGACCGCATGGAGGAGCTGCAGCGCAACCTGGTGGCGTCTGAACGCGCGGTGGAGCGCTACCGCATCGATGCGGGGCTGGTGGACCGCGACGATTCCGGCAGCTCCGCCCAGCAGATCACCGAGATTCGCCAGCAGCTGACGCTGGCCCAGGCGCAGACCGCGACGGCGGCCGCGCGCCAGGCGCAGCTGCGCGACCGGCGCAACGCGATGGCGGGATCGGCCGACGTGCTGAACTCCGCCACCATCGCGCGCCTGCGCGAGCAGGAGGTGATCATCGACCGGGAGCTGCGCGACGTCGCGACCCGCTTCGGCGACCGCCATCCCGAGACGATCGGCCGCCGCGGCGCGCTGGATGCGGTGCGCGCGCGCATCCGCGACGAGATCGAGCGCATCGCCGCCTCCATCGAGACCGAGCTGCAGGTCGCGCGCGACCGCGAGGCCGCGCTGCGGCGCGAGCTGGCGGACGCCGAGCGGCAGGCCGGCGCGCGCAACGAGGCCGCGGTGCGCCTGCGAGAGCTGCGCCGCGAGGCCGATGCGAATCGCCGCCTGTATGAGACTTTCCTGCAGCGCTACCAGGAAGTGGCACAGCAGGTCGGGCTGCAGCAGTCTGATGCGCAGCTCGTCTCCCGCGCGCGGGCGTCCAACACGCCGAGCTGGCCGCCGGCGCTGCTGTTTCTGGGGCTCGCAGGCATCGCCTCGCTCGCGATGTCGAGCCTGTGGGTCGTGCTGCGGGAGCTCCGCCGCGGCAGCCTGCACGATCCCGACGGCGTGGAGGAGCTGCTGCAGATGCCGACCATGGCGCTGATCCCGCGCGTCGGCGCACTGCAGCGGGTGCGCGGCATGTCGGGCACGCGGCTTTTCGACGAGACGGCCTTCGGCGAGGCGATCCAGCTGATCCGCGTGCAGATCGGGCGGCTCGCGCCAGGACGCGGCGGGCGCATCGTGCTCTTCACCTCGGCGATCAGCGGCGAGGGCAAGACCTCGGTCGCGACGGCCTGCGCGCGGATGGCGGCGCGGGCGGGCGAGAGCGTGATCGTAATCGACTGCGACATGCGGCGATCGCGCATCGAGCGGATCTTCGGCAAGGCACGCCACGGGCTGGCGGAGCTGCTGTCCGGCCGCTGCGCGCTGGAGGACGCGGTGCAGACCGACGCGCAGACCGGGCTCAGCTACATCGCGTCCCATCCGCGCCGCGGCGGCATGCCGATGGACATGCTGGGCAGCGAGGAGATGGAGGCGCTGCTGCGCCGCCTGGTGGAGCAGTACGACCTGGTGGTGCTCGACACGCCGCCGGTTCTGGCTGTCGCCGATGCGCTGGCGGTCGCGCCCTTCGCCGACGCCACGCTGATGGTGGTGGACGCCGAGCGTACGCCGCGCCAGACCGTGCGCTCGGCGCTGAACCTTTTGATGCAGGCGGGCATCGACGTCGGCGGTATCATCCTGTCGAAGGTCAAGGCGCGCCACGCCCACAACTACGGCTATGAGCCGCGCTCGGGCGGACTCGCCCTGCCGCGGATCGGCTGAGATGCGCGCCGTCCCGCAGGAGAGGTTCCGCGCTGCCGCGATGCGCCCGGCCCGCCGGACCGAGGCGGAGCGGGCGCGCCGGCGCTGGATGCAGGCGGCGGTGCCGGCGCTGGTCTGCATCGTCCTAGCCTTCCACCAGGTGCTGCCGAAGCCGCCCGCGACCTCGAGCGACTTCTCGCCCTCCCGCGGGCTGGAGTTGCTGCTGATCGGCGCCGCGGTTCTGATCGCGATGACGCTGCCGGCGCGGCGCCACGCCCTGCCGCCGGTGTCCGGCTGGGCGATGGGGCTGGTGCTGTCCTTTGCAGGCTGGGCCTTCATCACCTCCATCTGGTCGCCGCTGCCGCTGACCGGGGCGGTGAAGGCGATCGAACTCGCGGCGATCAGCGTGGTGGGCTGGCGCATCGCATCCTCGGCGCCTGGCGAGGGCGAGGAGCGGCGGCGCGCGGTGTCGGATGCGGTGTTGCGCGCGCTGATGTTCGCGGTCGCCGTGCTGATCGTCTGCAACACCATCGCGATGCGCAACCCGCTGCCCATCGTGACGGACGAGGAGCCGGGCTTCAGCAACGAAGGCCAGCGCGATCGCCTCATGCTGGGCTTCAACCACCCGCTGTCCAGCGCCGCCATGCTGGCCTTCGGGGTGGTCTTCGCCTACGACACCAACCTGAAGCCGGCGAGCAAGGTGGCCGCGATGGGCTTCCTCGGCGTGCTGCTGCTGCTGTGCGACGCGCGCGGCCTGACCGCCGCGATTCCGGTCGGCATCGCGCTGGGCCTGTGGTTCCGCGCGAAGCCGTCGCTGATCATCGCCTGGATCGGGCTGATCGCGGTGGTCGCGGTGGTCGGCGGGGTGGCGCTGCTGCTGGCGTATGTGGATCCCGTCACGCTCCTGATCCGCGCCTTCGGCGAAGACGCCGTCACGCTGAACTCGCGCGCCGGTCTCTGGGCCTATGTCATCGACATCGCGATGCAGTATCCGCTGGGCGGCGTCGGCTTCTTCGGCACGCGGTTCTACATCCTCGCGGCCTTCCCCTTCGCCGGGCATGCGCACAACAGCTTCCTCGAGGTCTTCGTCTCCACCGGACTGCCGGGGCTGGCGCTGCTGCTGGGCTTCGTCGGGCTGGCGATCGGGCGGCTGCTGCGCAGCGGCGATCCGCTGCTCGCGGGATTGATGCCGCTGGTGCTGGCGGAAGGCAACCTGAACCCGCTGTTCTTCGTGCCGGCGGTGCCGATGATGCTGTTCACGCTGGCGCTGTTCGTGGCGTCCCCGAGGGAGGCGTCGGCGAGTTCCCGCGCGCCTGCCGCGCTGCGCCCCGCCGCGGCCTGGCGCTGAGGATCGCGTGATGCGCGTGCTGATGCTGCACAACCACTACCAGCTGCCCGGCGGCGAGGACGAGTGCTTTGCCGCCGAAGCCGCGCTGCTGGAAGCGCATGGGCACGAGGTCGAGCGGTTCGTGCTGCACAACGACGAGGTGCCGCGGCTCGGCCTGGCGCGGACGGCCGCGCGGACGATCTGGAACGCCGAAGCATACCGCGCCCTGCGGGAGCGCATCCGGCGGCATCGGCCCGATGTCGTGCATGCGCACAACCTGTTCCCGCTGATTTCGCCGGCGGCGTTGCGGGCGGCCAAGGCGGAAGGCGTGGCGGTCGTGCTGACTATGCACAATTTGCGCCTGTTCTGCGTCCGCCCGACCTTGTTCCGCGACGGCCGTGTCTGCGAGGACTGCGTGGGCCGCGCCTTCGCCTGGCCCGGGGTGCTGCACGGCTGCTATCGCGGCAGCCGGCCGATGAGCGCGGGCGTCGCGGCGATGAGCGGCATCCACCGGCTGCTCGGCACCTGGCGGGACTGCGTGGATGTCTTCGTCGCGCTGACCGGCTTCGTGCGGAGCAAGATGGTGCAGGGCGGCATCGCGCCCGACCGGATTATGTTAAAGCCGAACTTCCTGCTGCACGATCCCGGTCCCGGCCCGGCGGAGCGGCCGCAACATGCGGTGTTCGCTGGCCGGCTGACGCAGGAAAAGGGCGTGCCGGCGCTGATCGAGGCCTGGCGGCGCCTGCCCGGCGACGCGACGCTCGAGCTCTTCGGCGACGGGCCGCTGAACGATCTCGTGCGGCAGGCGGCCGGGCAGGACACCCGCATCATGCCGCGCGGCCACCAGCCGTTGCCGGTGGTGCAGGAGGCGATGCGCCGCGCCGGGCTGGTCGTCGCGCCGTCGGAAGTGCCGGAGACCTTCGGCCGCATCGCGATCGAGGCCTTCGCCGTCGGCACGCCCGTGCTGACCGTCGCGCTGGGCGGCCTGGGAGAGCTGGTCGAGGACGGTGTGACGGGTGCGCTGGTGCCGCCCGGTGATCCCGTCGCGCTCGCCGCGGCGGCGCAGCGGATGCTTGGAGATCCCGCTTCCCTCCGTCGCATGGGCGAGGCGGCGCGCGCGACCTTCGAGAAGCACTTTACGGCGGAGGCGAATCACGCGGCCCTGATGCGCGTCTACGCCGCGGCGCGCGGACGGGCGGCGTTGCTGGAAACTACGTCGGAACGAGCCGCCATCGCAAAATAGTATACGGGAACACTCGCGGATCGTCGAGGCGTCAACGCGGATTCTCAAATCAAGCGCGGATCGCAGGTAAGTTACGAGCAGAAAGACGCGATGGTGCTGTCGTTCTTCTACTGTCCCGCGGCGGGCCTGCCGGCGGGCGGGGCAGTGCCGCTTCGGGCGCCGGACCCGCCGCGGCAGGCAGAGAGGAAGACAATACAATCGCATACACGTCATTTGGTCCGAAGGAAGGCGGCGTGTATCACCCAAGCATAGAACGATCCGAGCCGACACTAACTTTCTAAGTGACTTGATCGTTACAAGAACAACGTCGGTTTGTGGTTCCGTTTCGAAGGAGAGCTGCCATGTCGGGCGTGAACAGGCGAATCCTGGTGACAGGCGGCGCGGGATTCATCGGGTCGCACCTCTGCGAGCGGCTCGTGCGCTCCGGCGAGGACGTGCTCTGCGTGGACAACTACTTCACGGGCACCCGCGCCAACATCGCCGCGCTGATCGGCGACCCCCGCTTCGAGGCGATGCGCCACGACGTCACCTTCCCGCTCTACGTGGAGGTGGACCGCATCTTCAACATGGCCTGCCCGGCGTCCCCCGTGCACTACCAGCACGACCCCGTGCAGACCACGAAGACGTCCGTGCATGGCGCGATCAACATGCTCGGCCTGGCCAAGCGCACCCGCGCGCGCATCCTGCAGGCCTCGACGTCGGAGGTGTATGGCGACCCGCGCGAGCATCCGCAGGCCGAGCCCTACTGGGGCCATGTCAACCCGATCGGGCCGCGCGCCTGCTACGACGAGGGCAAGCGCTGCGCGGAGACGCTGTTCTTCGACTATCACCGCCAGCACCGTCTGGAGATCAAGGTCGCGCGCATCTTCAACACCTATGGGCCGCGCATGCATCCGAATGACGGGCGCGTGGTGTCCAACTTCGTGGTGCAGGCACTGCGCGGCGATCCCATCACGGTCTATGGCGACGGCACCCAGACACGCAGCTTCTGCTACGTGGACGACCTGGTCGACGGGCTGCTGAAGCTGATGGACAGCCCGGGCGACGAGACAGGCCCGGTCAACCTCGGCAATCCCGTCGAGTTCACCATGCTGCAGCTCGCCGAGCTCGTGCTGACGCTGACGGGATCCTCCTCGCGCATCGTCAAGGCGCCGCTGCCGGCGGACGATCCGAAGCAGCGCCGGCCCGACATCACGCGGGCGACGAAGCTGCTGGACTGGAAGCCGACGACGCCGCTCGAGGAGGGGCTGAAGCCGACCATCGCCTATTTCCGCCTCGCGCTTGGCCTCGGCCCGGCGCGCAGCATCCACGCGCCGCGCGCCGCCGCCGGTACGCCCTGACGACGCCGCAGGGCGCCCCCCGCGCCCTGCAGCGAGCCCTCGTGCTTCCCCCCAACCGAGGTGACCATGATCCACTCTCATGCCGTCGCCGAACTGCGCGAGCTGATCGCCGACCCCTCGCCGCGCGCTCGCGCGGCGGGGCCGGCGTCGCGCGCGAACGACGACGCGCTGCGCGTGACGCTCGTGCTGATCGATGCGATGCAGGTCATGCTGGTCGGCCTGCTGACGCGCCATGCCTTCCCGCCGGTGGCGGCGGAGATCGGCACCGGGCAGACGCTGGGCCTGGCGCTGATCGCGGCCGTGCTGGCGACCACGCTGCGCCGCGCGATGCGCCCCGCCGGGGAACAGGACTGGCTGCGGCCGCCGCATGCCGCGGCCGCGCGCGCGCTGGCCGCGACCTGCATCGCGCTCGGCGCGCTCGCGGTCGTCATCCTGCTCAGCCGGCCGGAGGCGGCGCCGCAGGCCGCGGAATGGGTGCTGCTCTGGGCCTTCGTGTCGGGCGGCATCTCGGCGGGGCTGCGGCGCGGCACGGCGGCGCTGGCCGGGCGCATCGACGGCGCGGTGCCGCGCATGGCGATCGTCGGCACCACGGCGGAGACCGAGCCGCTGGTGCAGGCCCTCGCGCGCGACGTGCGTGAAGACTGGCGCTTCGCCGGCCGCTTCGACGACGCCTCGGACGATGACATTGCGCGGCTGATGCGCCTGGTGCAGGCGGGCGAGGTGCAGGTGGTGGCGCTGGCCATGCCGGGCTGCGACGCCGCGCGCATTGCGGCGCTGCGCGAACGGCTTCTCGACCAGCCGGTGCTGCTGTGCCTGGCCTTCGACGGATCGGCCTTGGCCTGGACGCCGCGGCGCACCGCGCTGCGCCTGATGGACATCGCGGGCACGCCGCATCGCGGCGGCGCCGGCGTCGCCAAGCGGGGGCTCGACCTTTTGGTCGGCGCGGCGGCGCTGGTGGCGCTGTCGCCGGTGCTGCTGGCGGCAGCGGTGGCGGTGAAGCTGACCTCGCCGGGGCCGGTGCTGTTCCGCCAGTGGCGCTTCGGAGCGGGGTCGCGCCCCATCGAGGTGCTGAAGTTCCGCACCATGCGCACCGACAGCTGCGACGTCACCGGCGCGCAGCGCACGGTCGCGCGCGATCCCCGCGTGACGCCGGTCGGCCGCTTCCTCCGCCGCAGCTCGATCGACGAGCTGCCGCAGCTCATCAACGTGCTGCGCGGCGAGATGTCGCTGGTCGGGCCGCGCGCGCATCCCATGCACATGCGCGTCGAGGGCGACTACTACTTCGAGGCGGTGGCGAACTACCGCGCGCGCCACCTGGTGCGGCCCGGCATCACGGGCTGGGCGCAGGTCAACGGGTCCCGCGGCGAGGTGGACACGCTGGAGAAGGCGCGCCGGCGTGTCGCGCTCGACCTCTGGTATATCGAGAACTGGTCGCTCGCCCTGGACCTCCGCATCCTGCTGCGCACCGCGCTCGGCGGCTTCGCCTCCACCAAGGCGGACTGACGATGTCCGCCGCGATCCCGACATTCCCCAAGGAGACTGACATGGACGGCATGCACAACCTGCGCCCGGTCGTCGTGACCGGCGCCGGCGGCTTCATCGGCGGGCACCTCGTCGCCGCGCTGCTGCGCGAGGGCCGGATGGTCCGTGCTGTGGATCGCAAGCCCGCGCGCGAATGGTACCAGCGCTTCGCCGACGCCGAGAACCTGGTGCTCGACCTCTCGGGCATCGAGGCCTGCCGCACGGCCGTGCGCGGCGCGTCGGAGGTCTACAACCTCGCCGCCGACATGGGTGGCATGGGCTTCATCGAGACGCACAAGGCGGAGTGCATGCTCTCCGTCCTGATCAGCACGCACATGCTGCAGGCCGCGGCCGAGGCGGGCGTGCGGCGCTTCTTCTACAGCTCCTCCGCCTGCGTCTATGCCGCGGGCAAGCAGACCCAGGCCGACGTGACGGCCCTGCGGGAGGAGGATGCGTATCCCGCCATGCCGGAGGACGGCTATGGCTGGGAGAAGCTGTTCACCGAGCGGATGTGCCGCCACTTCCGCGAGGACTACGGCCTCGAGACGCGGATGGCGCGCTACCACAACGTCTACGGGCCGCACGGGACCTGGAATGGCGGGCGGGAGAAGGCGCCGGCCGCGATCTGCCGCAAGGTGCTGGAAGCCAAGCTGTCGGGCAGCCACGAGATCGAGATCTGGGGCGACGGCGAGCAGACCCGCAGCTTCATGTTCATCGACGACTGTGTCACCGGCACGCGGCGCATCATGGACAGCAGCTTCCTCGAGCCGCTGAACCTCGGCAGCGACGAGCTGGTCTCCATCAACCAGCTCGTGGACATCGTGGAGACGATCGCGGGCGTGCGGCTGCGGCGCCGCTACAAGCTCGATGCGCCGAAGGGCGTGCGCGGGCGCAACAGCGACAATACGCTGATCCAGCGCGTGCTGGGCTGGGCGCCCGGGATCTCGCTGCATGACGGCATGGAGCGCACCTATCGCTGGATCCATGACGAGATGGTGCAGGGCGCCAGGGCGCGCGTCCACGAGACCGCCTGATGTCCCCGCCGCGCGTGAATGTCCTTGGCGTCGGCGTCAGCGCGCTCAATCCCGCGCTGGCCGTCGAGACGATCGCCGGCTGGATCGCGCGGCGGGAACGTCGCTATGTCTGCGTCAGCGGCGTCCATGGCGTGATGGAGAGCCAGCGCGACCCCGCCCTGCGCCGCATCCACAACGAGGCCGGCCTCGTTACGCCGGACGGCATGCCTCTGGTGTGGATGCTGAAGGCGGCCGGCCACCGCGAGTCCGACCGCGTCTACGGCCCCGACCTGATGCTGGCGCTGCTGGCGGAGTCCGAGAAGCGGGGCTGGCGCCACTACCTCTATGGCGCGTCGGAGGAGACGCAGGCCGCGCTGCGCGCCTCCATCGCACGCCGCTTCCCCGGCGCGACCGTCGCTGGCGGCTGGTCGCCGCCCTTCCGCCCCCTGACCGAACAGGAGGAGGAGGACGCGGTGGCGCGCATCAACGACAGCGGGGCCGACATCGTCTGGGTGGGCCTGTCCACGCCGAAGCAGGAACGCTGGATGGCGTCGCATCGCGCGGTGCTCGACGCGCCGGTGCTGATCGGCGTCGGCGCCGCCTTCGACTTCCACGCCGGCCGGGTCCGTCAGGCGCCGCGCGCGATCCAGCGCAGCGGCATGGAATGGGCCTTCCGCCTGGCTATGGAGCCGCGACGGCTGTGGCGCCGCTATCTCCGAAACAACCCGGAATTCGCGATGCTGGTGCTGGCGCAGAAGACCGGGCTGAGGCGCTGGAGCATCGAATGACACGGGTTGCCGTGCCGGCCAGGCTGCCCTCGCCGGCGGGTGCGCGCGGCGCGATGCGGAGCGCCGTGCCGTGAACGAGATTGCCGCATCGTACCCGCCTACCGAGGTGGGGCGCCACGCCGCGAGCGGGGCCGCCGCGCCGATCTGCCTGCTCGTGCCGCGCGTGCTCCGCTGGCATTTGGACCTGCTCACCCGGCTGGCGCGTGAACTGCCCGGCGCCCGGCCACGGCTGGTCGCCGCGGGACGGGCGACGACGGCGGGCTTCGTGCTGCGACATCGCGTTCCGGGACTGCAGCCGGGCGACGTGGAGCCGGAGCGCGACGCGCCGCCGGACGGCGTCGCCATCGACCTCACCGGCGCCGCCGTGCCGGCCGGTGCGGCGCTGCAGCCGCTGTTCGACGGCAGGCCCGGCGACGCCGCTCTGCTGAATGCGCTGCTCGCCGGGCGGAACCCGCACCTGCAGGTGCGGCGAAGCGGCGAGGTCGTCGCGCAGGGCTCGGCCTCGCTCGACGCCGCGAACACGCTGGGCGAGGCCTTCGACGCCGTGATCGACCGGCTCGGCCTGCTGCTCGCGCGCCTGCAGAGGGTAGGACCGGACGATGCCGTGCCGGCCGCTGCCGTCGAGCCCGCCCTCATGCCGGGCGCGCGCGCGGTGCTGCGCGACAGCGCGCGGCGCTTCGGCACCATCGCCGCGCGCGGCCTGTTCCGGCTTGCCTTCCAGCCCGGCCATTGGCGCATCGGCTGGCGTCTGGTGGATGGCGACGTCTGGTCGCGCGGCGACCTCGGCGGCGTCCCCTGGAACGTGCTGCCGAGCCCGCCCGACGCCTTCTACGCCGATCCCTTCGTCATGACGCACAAGGGCCGGCAAGCCCTGTTCTTCGAGGAGTTCGACCGGCGGCGCGGCAAGGGCCACCTTGCCGCGATCGAGTGCGGCGCGCAGGGCCCCGAGGGGCCGGTCATGACCGTGCTCGACATGCCCTGGCACCTCTCCTATCCCCAGGTCTTCGAGCATGCCGGCGAGGCCTGGATGGTGCCTGAGAGCATCGGCGCGCGCCGCGTCACGCTCTACCGCGCCGTGCGGTTCCCCGACCGTTGGGAGCGCGAGGCCGACCTGCTCACCGACATCGAGGCCAACGACCCGACGCTGCTGTTCCACGAAGGCCGCTGGTGGATGTTCGCGACGGTCGGCACCGGGGCGGGCTCCGGCTCCGACGTGCTGTGCATCTTCGTCGCACCGTCGCTGACCGGTCCGTGGCGGGCGCATCGTGCGAATCCGGTCCTGCTGAGCGGGGAGGCCGCGCGCGCCGCGGGCGTCTTCCTGCGTCGCGAAGGCAAGCTGTGGCGGCCCGTGCAGGAATGCGGCACGCGCTACGGCGCGGCGCTCGGCCTGGCCGAGGTCACGCGGCTCGACGAGGGCGGTTTCGCCCAGGTGGTACGGCACGCGATCCCGCCAGGCGGCCCGTGGCCCGGGCGACGGCTGCACACGTTGAACCGCGATGGCCGGCTCGAGGTGATCGATGGATCTGCCCGCGTGCCACGCATTGCATTCTGGGGAAAGCCATGACCTACAACCACGCCCAGTCGCTGCGCGCCTTGGCTCGGCACCTGATGTTCCGTTCTGGGCTGGACAGCGTTCGAATCGGTCTCAACCGGTGGCGCGGATTCAACATGGACCACCTGTCCGTAGGCGGCGAGCGCGCCCAGGTGTTCTCCGCGGTCTACCGCGACGGCATCTGGGTCCATCGCGAGGGCCAGGACAGCCGGTCGGGCATCGGGTCGACCAGCGACGCGACGCAGCTGCTGCGCAGCCGCCTGAAGGCGGTGCTGGACGAACTGCATTGCCGACGGCTCGTCGATGTCGGGTGCGGAGACTTCAACTGGATGCGCCACGTGCAGGGCGACTGGGATTACATCGGGCTGGATATCGTCGAGGACGTGATCGCTCGCAACGCCGAGCGGTATGGCGGGCCGCGCCGCGCCTTCCAGGTGCTTGATGCGACACGCGACCCCCTGCCGGCCGGCGATGTCGTGCTGTGCCGGGAGGTGCTCTTCCACCTGTCGCATGCTTCGGCGCTCGGGGCGGTGCGCAACATGGCGGCATCCGGGGCGCGCTGGCTGGTCGCGACGTCGGACATGCAGTTCTGGTTCAACGCCGACATCCGCGACGGCGACTACCGGCGGCTCAATCTCTGCCGGCCGCCCTTCCGGCTGCCGCCGCCGCAACGGATCATCCCAGACGATTCCGTCGCCCCCGGCCGCGTATTGGGCATCTGGCCGATGGAGTCGGTACAGGCATGAGGCGAAGCCCGCGTCCCGGCGGATCCCGCCGGGACGCGGGCCGCCTGCTTCAGCCGAACAGGAAGTCGCCCGCGGCGACCTTGGTCACGTTCTCCAGAAAGACATGGTGGCTGGTGCCGTTGCCGTAGAACACGTCGGTGCCGGTGACGCCGTTGTAGGTCGCGGCCTTGGTCGTCACCTGGGTTGCCGTGATGTTGCGGAACAGGATGTGGTCGCTGCCGGATTCGAAGTCGGTGATGCGATCGAAGCCGGCGCGCGGCCCGATGATGAAGGTGTCGCTGTCCCCGCCGCCGGTCATGATGTCGCCGCCCGCGCCACCGCGAATCGTGTCCTCGCCGGCCGTGCCGGTCAGCTTGTCGGCCGCGGTAGTGCCGGCGAGGCTCGCGCCGGCCGCCTCGACGAAGGCGATGCCCTTGGCGCCGTTGCTCGAGAACGCCAGGCTGCCGCCGACGACCGCCTTGCCGTCGTAGCTGACCGCATCGACATAGAGGTTGCGGTCGGTCGTCGTGGTCCCGCCCCAGTCGTCGTTGAGGAAGTTGACCGAGACGCTGTGCGTGCCGGCCGCCCAGTTCCCCTTGATCGTCAGCGTGTCGGACTGCCCCGAGCCGTGCAACGCCGAGGCGGTCCAGGTGCCGCCCTGCTGCACGCCGTCCACGCTGACGGTGTACTGCGCGCTGCCGTTCCAGGCATCCTGCGAGATCTTCAGCACCAGCGTGTCGGGCCCGGTGCCGACATTCAGCGCGACCGGCACGGAGGTCGGCGCGGCGGCCTCGGTGAAGGCGAGGCTCTGGGCGCCGTTGGTCAGCAGCGTCGCGGTCGCGCCGACGACCGCGGTCCCGCCATAGCTCATCGCGTCGACATAGAGGTTGCGGTCGGTCGTCGCGCTCCCGCCCCAGTCGTCGTTGAGGAAGGTGACGGCGACGCTGTGCGTGCCGGCCGCCCAGTTCCCCTTGATCGTCAGCGTGTCGGATTGCCCCGAGCCGTGCAGCGCCGAGGCGGTCCAGGTGCCGCCCTGCTGCACGCCGTCCACGCTGACGGTGTACTGCGCGCTGCCGTTCCAGGCGTCCTGCGAGATCTTCAGCACCAGCGTGTCGGTGCCGCTGCCATAGGCCAGCGCGGCGGGCGTGAAGCCCGTCGTGCCCCCGGTCGTGCCGCTCCCGGTCGTGCCGCCGGTGGTGCCGCCGGCGGTGCTGCCGGTGGTGCCGCCTGTCGTGCCGCCGCCCGTCGTCGTGCCCGACCAGGTCGCGTTGTAGATCGAGCCCGATCCCGCGGTGTCGTAGCCCAGCGCCTGCCACTGCGCGGCGGTGACGGTGCCACCATACACGAACTTCGCGGTGCCCGAGAGGTTGTAGTCGTCGTTGCCGAAGGTGATGGACCCGTCATTCGTCGCGGTGCCGCCGACGCCGTGCTGCCCGCTGGTCGCGATGACGGTGTTGTCGTGGATGCTGACGTTGCGCGTCAGCCACTCGCCCTGGCTGCCGGTGCCGCGGCTGCCCTCGTACAGCCAGATGCCGCCGCCGTTGTTGGCGATCACGTTGTTGTAGATGTCGGCGTTCTGGGCGTTGTAGACATAGATGCCGCCGCCCTGGAAACCCTCGTAGAGCGTCTTGTTATTGTCGGTGATCGTGTTGTTGCGGATCACCGTACCGTAGTCGAGCTCGATGAAGATGCCGCCGGCGGCGTTGCGGGTGATGGTGTTGCCGTCGATCACGGTGCCGGAGCAGTTGATGTCGGTCCAGATACCGGGGCCCGCCACGGTGTCGTGCACGTAGTTGTTCAGGAACTGCACGTTCGTGGTCTGCGCCAGCTTGACCGCCGCGCCGCTGCCCGTGGCGCTGAACGGCGATTCGCCCGACATGTGGTTGTTGGAGAACTCGCAGTTCTGGATGATCGCGCCGCTCACGTTCCACGACGCGATCGCGTTGTCGGCGTTGTCGTGGAAGTAGCAGTCCTGCACCAGCATGCCGCCGCCCAGCATCAGCACCGGCCCGTCCGCATTGCCGTAGAACTGGTTGCCGAGCACCTTCCAGCCACTGGAACCGCCGTCGGTGCCGAGGATGCCGATACCCGAACCCGGCGCGGCATAGTCGGTGAAGGAGATCCCGGCGATGGTGACGTTCGATACGCCCTGGCCCCAGAAGGCCTTCGTCGCGCCGTTGCCGTCGAGCACCGTGCCCTGCTGGCCGTAGAACTGGTCGCCGTTGCGCGGCGAGATGGTCTGGCCGTAGAAGGTCCCAGAGCCGAGCAGGAAGGCGGTGCCGGCCGGGTATTTGCTCACCACGGACATGATGTCCGTGCCCGCCGCGATGAACACCGCGCCTGCCGGCGCCGAGTAGGTGGTGCCGGTCAGACCGACGCTGGTTGAAGCCATGTGGCGTACCCTCAATCTGTGGTTGATCACAGCAATGAGAGCGCAGCGTCCCGGTATCAAGTCGCGATATCTGTCGTTTCGTCGCGCTTCGTCGCAATCGAAGCGAAGCCGGAATCAACGGCGAACCGGCGAGCCATGACTCTTCTGGAACGACTCTGGTTCATCGTGCCTCGAGATGGCCTAGACTGCGACTATCGGCCCGGTTTCAGCGAAGTACTCGGAGATGGCTTCGCCTGTTCTTGCCGCCTGCCGCGGCGAACCGCCGTCGTGACGGCTTGCACGCGCATCCGTGAGCGCCATCCAACGAACTCTTGTGGCGCCGAGACGCACGGCAGGGCCTAGCCTGCGGACCGCTTCATCGGGACCGAAGATTTCATGTGCGGCATCGCCGGCTATCTCTGTCAATCCGCGCCCCCTGATCCGGCCGACCGCCTGCTGCATGCGATGCTGGCCGAGGTCGCGCATCGCGGGCCGGACGGGCAGGGCGTCTTCCGCGACGGGGCCTGCGGCCTGGCCCATGCTCGGCTGTCCATCGTGGACCTCGCGGGCGGCGCGCAGCCCATGCTGGACGAGACCGGCGACCTCGCCATCAGCTTCAACGGCGAGGTCTTCAACCATGTCGAGCTGCGTGAGGAGCTGGCCGCGCGCGGCGTGCGCTTCCGTACGCGTTCGGACACCGAGGTGATCCTGAAGCTCTACGAGCGCGAAGGGCCGGACTGCCTGGCCAAGCTCAATGGCGACTTCGCCTTCGCGATCTGGGACCGCCGGCGGCAGCGCCTAATGCTGGCGCGCGACCGGGTCGGCGTGCGCCCGCTCTACTACGCGCTGCGCGGCGGGCGGCTCGGCTTCGCCTCCGAGATCAAGGCGCTGCTCGCCATGCCCGGCCCGGCACCGGAGATGGATCCGGTGGCGCTGGACCAGATCCTGTCGCTGTGGTTCCCGCTGCCGCCGCGCACGGCCTTCCGCGACATCCAGGAACTGCCGCCGGGCCACATGCTGCTGGCGACGACCGAGGGCACGACCCTGCGCCGCTGGTGGCGGCTCGATTACCCGCGCCTCGGCGAGGAACCGGCGGCGGTGCCGGAGAAGCGGATCGTCGAGGAGCTCAGCGCGCTGCTGGACGACGCCGTGCGGATCCGGCTGCGTGCCGACGTGCCGGTCGGCGCCTATGTCAGCGGCGGCATCGATTCGGCCATCATCGCGACGCTCGCGCGCGACGCCGTGCCCGGCCGGCTCGAGACCTTCTCGCTCACCTTCGACGAGGCGGAGTTCGACGAGAGCGCGGAGCAGGAGGCGATGGTCCGCGTGCTCGGCACCGACCACCACAGCCTGCGCTGTACGGCGCAGGACATCGCGGCGATGCTGCCCGAGGTGATCCGCCACGCCGAGCGCCCGCTGCTGCGCGCCTCGCCGGCGCCAATGATGGGGCTGGCGGGGCTGGTGCGGCGCAACGGCATGAAGGTGGTGCTGACCGGAGAGGGCGCGGACGAAGTCTTCGCTGGCTACGACCTCTTCAAGGAGGCGAAGCTGCGGCAGTTCTGCGCGCGTCAACCGGACAGCCAGATCCGCCCGCTGCTGTTCCGCCGGCTCTATCCCTGGCTGCCGGGCATCCGCCAGCAGGGGCCGGCCTATCTCAAGGCGTTCTTCGCGCAAGGGCTGGACCGCGTCGGCGATCCGCTCTTCTCGCACCTGCCGCGCTTCGCGGTCGCCGCCGGCGCACGGGCCTTCTATTCCGACGCGCTGCGCCAACGCCTCGACGGCTACGACGCGCTCGACGAGATGCGCGCCGACCTGCCCGCGGAGTTCGGGCGCTGGCACTGGCTGCACCGCGCGCAGTACCTGGAAGCGTCCTACCTGCTGCCGGACTACATCCTGTCCGCGCAATCCGACCGGGTCGCGATGCGCCACGCCGTGGAATCGCGCTTCCCCTATCTCGATCCGCGCGTGATCGATTTCGCGACGCGCATCCCGCCCGAGGTGAAGCTGAAGGGCCTGCGGGAGAAGCACGTGCTGCGCGCCGCCTTCGAGGATCGGCTCCCGCCCGCGATCACCAACCGCATCAAACAGCCCTATCGCGCGCCCGATGCGCGCGGCTTCTTCGGCCCCGGGGCGCCGGACTGGGTGGGGGATGCGCTGTCGCCGCGGAACCTCGCGGCGACCGGGCTCTTCGATCCCGACGCCGTGGCCCGCCTGGCGCGCAAGAGCGCGCGCGGGCCGATCGGCTTCCGCGACAGCCAGTCGCTGCTCGGCGTGCTGACGACGCAGCTTTGGCACAGCGAGTTCGGGCGGCGCGCGGCAGGCGCGCCGGCCCTTCTTCCCGCCCTGGAGACCGGTTCATGAACACCATCCGCGACACGATCCGCCAGCAGCTCGAGGACAACCTGCTCTACGGCAAGGGCGACCTGACGGACGACGCCTCGCTGCTCGAGGCCGGGCTGATCGATTCCACGGGCGTGCTGGAGCTCGTCGCCTTCCTGGAGAGCCGATTTGGCATCAAGGTCGAAGACACCGACATCGTGCCCGCCAACTTCGACTCCGTCGCCGGCCTGGTCGCCTATGTCCAGTCGCGGCTGCGGGACGCGCCGGCGCGTGCTGCTATGGCGGACCATGCGGATTGAGGATTTCCTGACGGCGGCCGCGCGGCGCTGGCCTGGCAAGGTCGCGCTGGTCTGCGGCGAACGTCGGATGACCTTCGCCGAGCTGGACGCGGCGTCGGACGCCATCGCGGCCGCGCTGGCCGCGCGCGGCGTCCGGCGCGGCGACCGCGTGGCCATCCTGGCGGAGAACGACGCCGACACGGCCATCGCCATCTTCGGCAGCGCCAAGGCCGGCGCGGTCTTCTCGCCCATCCATCCCGCGACGAAGCCGGCGAAGCTGCGCCAGATGCTGGACCATTGCCGCGCTGCCGCGCTGGTCGCCGGCGCGCGGCTTCTGCTGGTTGCCGAGGAAGCGGCGGCGGGCTCGGCCCATCTGCGCTGCGCGCTCGTCGCCGCGCCGGGCGGCACCAGGCCGCGCCTGCCCGGCGCGATCCTGTTCGACGAGGCGCTGGCCACGGCAGGGCGACCGCCCGCCGCGCCGGGCATCGCGCTCGACCTCGGCATGCTGGTCTGGACCTCGGGCTCCACCGGGCGGCCGAAGGGCGTGATGCTGACGCACCGCAACGTCGAGGCCGCGGCCGATGCCTGCATCGCCTATCTCGGCAATGACGAGCGCGATGTCATCCTGAACGTGCTGCCGCTGTCGCACAGCTATGGCCTCTACCAGCTGCTGACGGCGGTGAAGGTCGGCGCGACGCTGGTGCTGGAACGCTCCTTCGCCTTTCCGCAGGCCGTGCTGGCGCGGATGGCGGAGGAGCGCGTGACCGGCCTGCCCGTGGTGCCGACCATCGTCGCGATGCTGCTGCGGCAGGACGCGCCGGCGGGCGCCTTCGACGATCTGCGCTACCTGACGGTCGCCGGCGCAGCGCTGCCGCCCGCGCATCTCGACGCGCTGCGCGCGATGCTGCCGCGCACCGCGATCATCGCGATGTACGGCCAGACCGAGTGCAAGCGCATCAGCTGGCTGCCGCCAGGGCAAATTGACCGCCGCCCCGGTTCCTGCGGCATCCCGATCCCCGGCACCGAGGCCTGGATCGTGGACGAATCCGGCCGCCGCGTGCCGCCTGGGACCGTTGGCGAGCTCGTCGTCCGCGGCGAGCACGTCATGCAGGGCTACTGGGAGGATCCCGAGGCGACCGCGCGCGCGCTGCGCCCCGGCCCCAACCCGTGGGAGCGCGTGCTGCACACTGGCGACCTGTTCCGCGCCGATGCCGACGGCTTCCTGACCTTCGTCGGGCGCATGGACGACATCATCAAGACGCGCGGCGAGAAGGTCGCGCCGAAGGAGATCGAGGCCGTGCTCTACGAACTGCCGGTCGAGGAGGCCGCGGTGATCGGCGTGCCCGATCCCGTGCTGGGCATGGCGATCAAGGCGGTGCTCGTGCCGCGGCCGGGCGCGACGCTGACCGCGCGCGAGGTGCAGCGGCACTGCGCGGCGCGGCTCGAGGAGTTCATGGTGCCGAAGCTCGTCGAGTTCCGCGACGCGCTGCCCAAGACCGACAACGGGAAGATCAGCCGCCGCGCCGTCGCGGGGCTCGTGGAGGTGGCGTGATGCCGGATGGGGTGGGGCCCGCGCGCGGGCAGGGTTTCGGGCGCGACGCGCTGCGGCTGGATGCGGCGGCGGAGGTCGCGCGCATCGGCGCGGGGTTGCGCGACGGGCTTGCGACGATGCGCAAGCGCGGCGTGGTCGTCGGCCTGTCCGGCGGCATCGACAGCAGCGTCACGGCGGCGCTGTCCGTCGCGGCGCTGGGGCCGGACCGCGTCTTCGGGATCCTGATGCCGGAGCATGATTCCGACCCCGAAAGCGAGACGCTGGGCCGCATGCTGGCCGAGCGCCTCGGCATCGAATGCGTGCGGGAGGATATCGCGCCAGCGCTGCAGGCGCTGGGCTGCTACGCCCGCCGCGACGAGGCGATCCGCGCGATCGTGCCGGATTTCGGCCCGGGCTGGGGCTGCAAGGTCGTGCTGGACCAGGCGATGCGCGCGCAGGGCTACAACATCTCCGTCCTGGTCGTGCAGGCGCCGGACGGCACGCAGCAGCGCCACCGCCTGCCCGCCGCGGCCTATCTCGCGGTAATCGCGGCGGCGAACATGAAGCAGCGCACGCGCAAGCTGATCGAATACACCCACGCGGACCGGCTGAACTACGCCGTCGCCGGCACGCCGAACCGGCTGGAATACGACCAGGGCTTCTTCGTGAAGGGCGGCGACGGCGCGGCCGACATCAAGCCGATCGCGCATCTCTTCAAGACGCAGGTCTACCAGCTGGCCGATCACCTGAAGCTGCCCGAGGCGATCCGCCGCCGCCCGCCGACCACCGACACCTGGTCGCTGCCGCAGTCGCAGGACGAGTATTATTTCTCGGTCGACCACGCGACGCTGGATCTCTGCATGGCGGCGCTGGACGGCGGCGTGGATCCGCAGGCGACGGCGCGCGCGACGGGCCTGACGGAAGCGCAGGTCGGGATCGCCTGGCGCGACATCGCGGCGAAGCGGCGCGCGGCGGCCTATCTGCATGCCGGACCGCTGCTGATCGGGCCGCCGTGAACCTCGCACTGCCGCTCGTCGCGCGCCGGCAGGAAGAGCTGCGGCCCTTCCGGGCCGAGGACGTGCCCGAGGTCGCCCGGCTGTTCCAGCGGGTCTATGCGCAGCCCGAGGCGTCGGTGCCGCTGCTCGGATCCTGTCTTGTCGAGACCTTCCTGGAGCATCCCTGGGCGGCGCCGGACATGCCGTCGCATGTCTGCGTCGCGGCGGACGGCGCGATGCTTGGTTTCGTCGGCACGCTGCCGTTGCGGCTGCGGCAGGAGGGCCGGCCGATCCGCGCCGCCATCGCCTCGACTGGCATGGTGGACCGGCATGAGGAGAACCCGCATGTCGGCGCGCGGCTGATGCGCGCCTTCCTCAACGGGCCGCAGGACATTTCCCTGAACGAGACGGCGACGCCGCCGGTGCGCCGGATGTGGCTGGCGCTGGGCGCGACGCCGCTGCCGTCGCACAGCCTGAGCTGGATCCGCCTGCTGCGGCCGGCGGGCTTCGCGGCCTTCGCCCTGGCGCGCCGCGCGCCGATGCTGCGCCACGCCGCCGGGGCGGCCGGACTGGTGGACAAGGCGCTCGCCCGGCTGGTGCCGGTGCCGAGGCCGGTCGAGAAGCCCAAGGCGGCCGAGGGCGACGATGCCGATGCCGAGGCCTTCGCCGACCTCGTGTCGGGCGATTCGGCGGCGGCGCCGATCGCGCCGCAGCCCGACCTGCCCGCGCTGCGCTGGATGATCGGCCAGGCCGTGCGGAAGGAACGGCGCGGCGTGCCGGTGATCCGGATCGTGCGCGACCGGCGCGGCCGCGTCGCGGGCGGCTATCTCGGCCATCTCGGGCCACGGGGGCCGCTGCAGGTGCTCCACCTCGTCGCCGCGCCGGCCATGGCGGAGCTCGTCGTGGACGAGTTGCTGTGGCACGCGAGCGAACGCGGCGCCACGGCAGTGACGGGCCGCAACCGGCCTGAGCTGCCGGCGCTGATGGATGCGCTGCAGGTGCGCCAGGCGGTCTTCCTGCGCATGCAGGGCTTCTCGCTGGTGCACGCGCGCAACGCCGCGCTGGCCCAGGCGGTGGCGCGCGGTGAGGCCAGCGTCACCTGCCTCTGGGGCGATTCCTGGGCGCGCTTCACCGACGGGGATTTCCGCGGGGCCTGACGGGCGGCGCCGTTTGGCCGGGGCGTCAGCTCCGTGCGCGGGTGGAGGCGCCATCGCGGCGGTTGATGTGGCCGCCGCCGCCATTGTCGAGGATGGAGCCCGTCATGAAGCGGGCTTCGTCGGAGCACAGGAACACCACGAGCGCGGCGAAATCCTCCGGCTGGCCGGAGCGGCCGAGCAGCGAGCGCGCGCGGATCGCCTCCGCATAGCCCGGCGGCATGGAGACCAGCGCGCTGCCCTCGGCGAAGCCGGGGCGGGCGGAGTTCACGCGCACGCCGGACGGGCCGAGCTCGATCGCGAAGGCGCGCGTCAGGTATTCCAGCGCGCATTTCGACGCGCCGTAGGGCACGCCGTTGCCGCGGATCACCTCGGCCGCGGCGGAGGTGACGTTGACGATGGAACCGCGCCCCGCCGCCGCCATTGCGCCGCCGATGCCCTGCATCAACCGGAAGGGCGCGCGCGTGTTGACGGACAGGATGCGGTCGTATTCCGCCGGCGTGCACTCCATCAGGGGAATGAAGGGGTAGAGCCCCGCATTGTTGACCAGCGCATGCGGCGCGCCCCCGGCATTGGCCGCGGCGACAAGGCCGTCCAGCGCAGCGTCGTCGGTGAGATCGGCGGCGTGCAGCGTGATGCGGTCGGCGGGCAGGGCGGCGGCGGCCCAGGCGAGCGTCGCGGCGTCGTGGTCGGAGAGCACGCAATGCGCGCCTTCCCCGACGAAGGCGGCGGCAATGGCGCGGCCATAGACGCCGGCGGCGCCGGTGACCACGACCTTCTGGCCGGCGAAGCGCATGGGGACCTCCCTTCGGGTCAGCCAGTTTCCACGTCGCGAGGCGCGCCGCAAGGCAACCCGCGCGCTTGCGGCGCCGGGCCGGGGCGAGCAGTCTTGGCGCCGGCGACCCGCTCGGGGAGGCCCGCTCGGGGAGGAAGGAAGGCAACCATGTCCCAGGACATCACGCGCCGGGCCGCGCTGCTCGGCGGAACCGCCGCGCTCGCCGTGCCGCTGCTGGCGACCGGCACGCACCAGGCGGAAGCGCAGTCGCCCGCCGGCGTCATCGTCATGGCCAAGCAGATCGACGACATCACCAGCCTCGATCCCGCGGAGGCCTTCGAGTACTCGGGCAGCGAGATCATCGGCAACGTCTATCGGAAGCTGGTGACGACGCCGAACTCCGACCCCGCGCGCATCGTCGGCGACCTCGCGGAAGCCTGGGAGACGTCGGACAACCGCAGCTTCGCCTTCCGGCTGAAGCCGGGGCAGAAATTCGCCTCCGGCCAGCCCGTGACGGCGGAGGACGCCGCCTTCTCGCTGCGGCGCGCGGCCGTGCTGAACAAGGCGCCGGCCTTCATCATCAACCAGTTCGGCTTCACGAAGGACAATGCCGAGCAGCGCATCCGCGCGGCCGACCCGCAGACGCTGATCATCGAATGCGCTGAGGCGACGTCGCCGTCCTTCCTCTACTACTGCCTGTCCGCCGCCGTCGGGTCGGTGGTCGAGAAGGCGGCAGTGATGGCGCGCGCGCAGGGCGAGGATTTCGGGAATGGCTGGCTGAAGCAGAACTCGGCGGGCGGCGGCGCCTATGTTCTGCGCGGCTGGCGCGCCAGCGAGAGCGTGATGCTGGACGCCAACCCGAACGCCGATCCGCAGCCGCGCACGCGGCGCATGGTGATACGCCACATGCCCGACGGCTCCGCGCAGCTCCTCGGGCTGCAGCGGGGCGACGTCGACATCGCGCGCAACCTCGGGGCCGATCAGATCACGCAGCTGCGCAGCGACAGCCGCTACACCGTGCTGCCATCGCGCAAGGCGAACCTGCTCTATCTCAGCCTGTCGCAGCGCCACCCGATGCTGGCGAAGCCGGAGGTGCGCCAGGCCATCAAGTGGGCGATCGACTACGAAGGCATCCAGCGCAACATCGTCGCCAACATCTACGATGTGCACCAGGCCTTCCTGCCGGAGGGGCTGCCTGGCGCGCTGACCGACAAGCCCTTCTCCCAGCGCCAGGAGGAGGCGCGGCGCCTGCTGCAGGCGGCCGGCGCGGCAGGTGGCTTCGAGCTCAGCTTCGACTACCCCTCCGCCCCGCCCCAGTCCGATATCGCGCAGGCGGTCCAGGCGAACCTTGCCTCGGTCGGCATCCGGCTGCGCATGCTGCCGGCGGAGCAGCGCCAGGTCATCACCAAGACCCGTGCCCGGCAGCACGAGATGGCGCTGCTTCGCTGGGGGTCGGACTACTTCGACCCGCACAGCAACGCCGAGGCCTTCAGCATGAACCCGGACAACGGCGACAACGCGCGCAACCGCACGCTGGCCTGGCGGGCGAGCTGGGAGATCCCGCAGCTGACGGAGCAGACCGCGGCCGCGGTGCGCGACACCGATGCGGCGCGGCGCGTGGCGACCTACCTGGCGCTTCAGCGCGAACACCAGCAGGTCTCGCCCTTTGTCATCCTGCTGCAGGAAATCGAGGTTGCAGTCATGCGCACAAGCGTTACCGGCCTCGATCTCGGGCCAATGAACGACCGCAACCGCTACTCGGGTATCGCGAAGGGGTGAGTCCCCGGCTGCGGGCCTTCGGGGCGACCCTCGCCACCGTCCCGATCACGCTCTTCGGGCTGGTGCTGGTCACCTTCCTGATCGGGCGCGTGGTGCCGATCGATCCGGTGCTGGCGATCGTCGGCGACCGCGCGCCGCAGGACGTCGTGGAGCGCGCGCGGCTCGAGCTGGGCCTGGACAAGCCGCTGCCGCAGCAATTCGTCCGCTACGTCGAGCAGATCGCGTCGGGCGACCTCGGGCGGTCCGTGATGACGGCCAATCCCGTCACGCAGGACATCGCGCGCTTCTTCCCCGCGACCTTCGAGCTTGCGACGCTCGCGATCATCCTGGCGACGATTGTCGGCGTGCCGCTCGGCGTACTGGCGGCGGTGCGGCAGGGATCCTGGACGGACCAGGCGGTGCGGCTGTTCTGCCTGGCTGGGCACAGCCTGCCGGTCTTCGTGCTCGGCCTGCTGTCGCTGCTGCTGTTCTACGCGAGGCTTGGCTGGGCGCCGGGGCCGGGGCGGCAGGGCATCGCCTTCGACGGGATGGTGGATGTGCGCACCGGCGTGCTGACGCTGGATGCGGCGCTGGCCGGCGAGTGGGAGGCGTTGGGCGACGCGCTGGCGCATCTCGCGCAGCCCGCGGGGGTGCTGGCCTTCTTCTCGCTCGCCTACATCGCACGCATGGCGCGGGCTTTCATGCTGGCGGAGCTGTCATCGGAATACGTGACGACGGCGCGAGCGAAGGGGCTGAGCGAAACGCGCATCATCTGGCGCCACGCCTTCCGCAACATCGCGGTGCCGATGGTCACCGTCCTCGCGCTGACCTATGCCGGCCTGCTGGAAGGCGCGGTGCTGACGGAGACGATCTTCTCCTGGCCGGGGCTTGGGCAATACCTGACGGTGTCGCTGCTGAACGCGGACATGAACGCGGTGCTGGGCGCGACGCTGGTGGTCGGGCTGATCTACGTGGCCCTCAACCTGTTTGCCGACCTGCTGTATCGCCTGCTGGACCCGCGGGTGCGATGAGGGACGTCTCCCTTCGCGACTGGCTGCTGTCGGACGCGCCGGCGTCGCGCGCGCAGGCGAGCTGGGGGCAGGCCTATCAGACCTGGCTGGCCTTCCGGCGCAACAAGCTGGCCGTGGCGGGGCTGGCGGTGGCGCTGGCGATGCTGTTCGTCGCGGTCTTCGCGCCTTGGCTCGCGACGCATGACCCGGGCGTGCAGAACCTCGGCAACCGGCTGAAGCCGCCGATGGCCGGGCATTGGCTCGGCACGGACGAACTCGGCCGCGACATCTGGTCGCGCGTCGCCCATGGCGCGCGGCTGACGCTGGGGATGGTGGTCGCGGTCGTGCTGCTGGTCGCGCCCTTCGGGCTGCTGGTGGGGTGCGCGGCGGGCTACGCCGGCGGCTGGCTCGACCGCATCCTGATGCGCACCACCGACGTCTTCCTGGCCTTCCCGCGGCTGATCCTGGCGCTGGCTTTCGTCGCGGCGATGAAGCCGGGCGTGGAGAGCGCGATCGCCGCCATCGCGCTGACGGCCTGGCCGCCCCCTGCGCGTCTCGCCCGGGCCGAGACGCTGCGCATCCGCGATTCCGACTTCGTCGCGGCGGTGCGGATGCTCGGCGCGTCGCCCTGGCGGATCGTGCTGCGGCATGTGGCGCCGGTCTGCCTGCCGTCGGTTATCGTGCGGGTGACGCTCGACATGTCGTCCATCATCCTGACGGCGGCCGGTCTCGGCTTCCTCGGCCTCGGCGCGCAGCCGCCGCTGCCGGAATGGGGCACGATGATCGCGACGGCGCGGCGATTCATCCTGGAGCAGTGGTGGGTGCCGGTGATCCCGGGGATCGCGATCTTCCTGGCGTCGCTGTCCTTCAACCTGCTGGGCGACGGGCTGCGCGACGTGCTGGACCCGAAGCAGCGATGACGCCGCTGGTCGAGATCCGCGACCTGCACGTTGATTTCCCGGGGCCTTCCGGGCGCGTACCCGCCGTGCGCGGCGTTTCCATCGTCATGGCCCGCGAGAAGCTCGGCATCGTCGGCGAGAGCGGCTCCGGCAAGTCCGTCACCGGCCGCGCGCTGATGCGGCTGCTGCCTCCGCAGGCGCGCGTCGCGGCGCAGGCGCTGCGCTTCGACGGGATCGACGTCGCCGCGGCCTCGGCGCGCGACATGCAGAAGCTGCGCGGCGCGCGGATCGGGCTGATCCTGCAGGATCCGAAGTTCTCGCTGAACCCCGTTATGACCGCGGGCCAGCAGATCGCCGAGGCCTGGGCGGCACACCGGAAGGGCAGCGCGAAGGAGGCGCGCGACGCCGCCTTCGAACTGCTGGAACAGGTGCTGATCCGCGATCCGCGCCGCGTCTACGACGCCTATCCCCACCAGTTGTCGGGCGGCATGGGACAGCGCGTGATGATCGCGATGATGCTCGCGCCGCAGCCCGACCTGCTGATTGCGGACGAACCCACCAGTGCGCTCGACGCCACCGTGCAGGCCGAGATCCTGCGGCTGATCGACCGCCTGGTCTCGGACCGGGGCATGGGGCTGATGCTGATCAGCCACGACCTGCCGCTGGTCAGCCGCTTCTGCGACCGCGTCGCCGTCATGTATGCCGGCCACGTGCTGGAGGAGCTGCCGGCCTCGGAGCTGCACAACGCGCAGCACGCCTACACGCGCGGGCTGCTGGACTGCATGCCGCGGCTGGATCGCGCGGTGGCGCGGCTGCCGGTGCTGGCGCGCGATCCCGGCTGGCTCGCATGATCGAGGTGCAGGACCTCGACGTGCGTTTCGGCCGGGTGCACGCGGTGCGCGGCGCGTCCTTCTCCGTGGCGGGCGGCGAGACCTTCGGCCTGGTCGGCGAATCCGGCTCCGGCAAGTCGACGGTGCTGCGCGCCATCGCGGGCCTGGTCACGGACTGGACCGGCGGGATGGCGATGCAGGGGCGGCCGCTCGGCCGGCGGCGCGACCGCGCCTTCTTCCGCGCGGTGCAGATGGTCTTCCAGGATCCGTACGGGTCCCTGCATCCCCGCCAGACCGTGGACCGCATCCTGTCGGAACCGCTCGCCGTCCACGGCATCCCTGACGCCGAGGCGCGCATCCGACGCGGGCTCGAGGAGGTTGCGCTGCCTCGCGCTGTGCGCTTCCGCTACCCGCACCAGCTCTCGGGCGGCCAGCGCCAGCGCGTGGCGATCGCGCGCGCGTTGATCTCCGACCCCTCAGTCCTGCTGCTGGACGAGCCGACCAGCGCGCTCGACGTCTCCGTGCAGGCCGAGGTGCTGAACCTGCTGGCCGACCTGCGCGGTGCGCGCCAACTCACCTGCATCCTGGTCAGCCACAACCTGGCCGTGGTCGCGCATCTCTGCGACCGGCTGGCAGTGATGCAGCAGGGGCTGATCGTGGAAACGCTAGCCGTGCCCGACCTCCGTGCCGGCCGGGCCGTGCACGAGCACACGCGGGAGCTGATCGCGCTGTCCCGGGATCTGGAGGAGGCGGCGTAGCGCGGGTTGCCCGGGGAGGGTTCGGGAGGGACAGCGTCCCTCCCGAGGGGCAACGGGCGCTACGCCCCCCTCTCCGGATCCCCGAGCCGCCGATACGCCGCGGGGCTCATCCCCGCGCGCGCCGCGAAAAACCGGGAGAAGTAGGCGGGGTCGCGGAAGCCCAGGTCGAAGGCGATCTCCGACACCGACAGGCGTGTGTGGATCAGGTTGCGGCGGGCTTCCAGCATCAGCCGGTCGTGCAGGATGGCCTGCGGTGCCTTGCCCACGGCTTCGGTGCAGGCGGCGTGCAGGCGGTCCGTGGTGACGGCCAGCGCCTTCGCGAAGCGGGCGATGGGCCAGGCCTCGCGCAAATGCGCTTCGACCAGGCGGCGGAAGCGGCGGTGGATCTCGGCGCGCGCGGCGGCGGCGTGCGGCGCGCCGGCCTGGCGCGCGCGGGACCGCAGCAGCCCGACCAGCAGCAGGCGCAGCAGCGCCGTCACCGCGCTGCCCGATCCCGGCAACTCGCCCGCGGCCTCACGCGCCAGCGCCTCCAGCACTGCGCCGGCGTTGAGGTCGATCTGCTCGACCCGCGGCATCGGTCCCGCGAAGATCGATTCCGCGGCCTCGCGCAGCCGCGCGGCTTCGGCGTCGCGCCCAGGGCGCGCGGCGTTCGACTCTCCGCCGATCACGGTCTCCAGCACGTCGGCGCTGACCGAGACGACGATGCCGTCCGTGCCCGGCGTGAAGGAATAGGCATGCACCGCGCCGGTCGGGATCCAGACCAGCCAGGGCGCCTCGAAGGGCTGCTCGATCGCATCCACGCGCAGCACGCCGCCGCCCTGCGTGACCGCCAGCGCCTGGGCGAGATGGGCGTGGCGATGCACGCTGATCTCCCAGTCGTGGGAGGGTGCGCGGGATTGGATGCGCTCGGCATGGACGAAAGTGGTCGTGACCTCCGGCGCCTCGCCGAAGATGCCGATGGAGGGGATTCGGCGCGTGCCCGGACGCATGCGCGAAGGCTACCGCGCCGGCCAGATCCGTCCAAGACTTCACGGCTTGCGTGCAAGGCTTTTCCGTCGCCGCGAAGGCGCCCGCGCGCTAGACAGACGCCTGGAAGCACGGCCCGCCCAGAACCGTGGCCGAGCCCAGGAGGAACCGCCATGACCCGGCCCGGAAAGGTCCAAGTCGCGACGTCGCAGGCCGATCGGGCGGGGCGCTGACATGCGCACCCAGGTCGGCATCGTCGGCGCGGGGCCGGCGGGGCTGCTGCTCTCCCTCATGCTCGCCAGGCGGGGCATCGAGAGCGTCGTCATCGAATCGCGCGACCGCGCGGCGATCGAGGCGACGATCCGCGCCGGCATCCTGGAACGCAGCACGGTCGAGCTGATGGAGGATCTCGGCGTCGCCGGTCGCCTGCACGAGGAAGGCGTGACGCATGAAGGCACCATCCTGCGCTTCGCCGGCCGCAACCACCGCATCGACTTCAAGGCGCTGACCGGGCGCGTCGTCACGCTCTATCCGCAGCACGAGGTGCTGAAGGACCTGATCGCGGCGCGGCTCGCTCAGGGCGGCCCGATCCTGTTCGAGCACAAGGTCACGGCGATCGAGGATCTCGGGACGACGCGTCCCGCCATCCGCTTCCAGGGCCCGAACGGGCCCGATGTCCTGCACTGCGACGTCGTCATCGGCGCCGACGGCTTCCACGGCGTCGGCCGCCAGGCGATCCCGGAGGCGCAGCGCCGGGACTACTCGCGCGTCTATCCCTTCGGCTGGTTCGGCATCCTGTGCGAGGCCCCGATCTCCTCGCATGAGCTGATCTACGCCCGCCATCCCCGCGGCTTCGCGCTGATCAGCAGCCGCACCGCCGACGTGCAGCGCATGTATTTCCAGTGCGACCCCAACGACAGCGTGGACAATTGGCCGGAGGACCGGATCTGGGCCGAGCTGCAGGCGCGCGTCGCCGGCGAGGACGGGTTCAGGCTCAGGGAAGGCCGCATTTTCCAGAAGAACATCGTGCCGATGCGCAGCTTCGTCTGCGAGCCGATGCAGCACGGACGCCTGTTCCTCGCCGGCGACGCCGCGCATATTGTCCCGCCCACCGGCGCCAAGGGGCTGAACCTGGCGGCGAGCGACGTCTGGCACCTCGAACGCGCGCTCGGCGCCTTCTTCGCGGATGGCTCGACCGCGCTGATAGAGGGCTACACCGCGGCTGCGCTGAAGCGGATCTGGCGGTCGCAGCACTTCTCCTGGTGGATGACCTCGATGCTGCACAACTTCCCCGGCGGCAGCGACTTCGACGAGCGGCGGCAGATCGCCGAGCTGGACTTCGTCGCGACCAACCCCTCGGCGGCTGCGGCGCTGGCCGAGATCTATGTCGGGCCGGCCTTTGGCTGAGCCTACCGCTCCACGGCAAGGATGAGAGGACCAGACCCGATGCCCTATGCGAACGAGTTCCACCAACGCGACGTGGATGCCCACCCGCCGGCGCTCACGCCGATCTACAAGACCTCCGTCCTGCGGTCGCCGCGCTTCGCGCTGTGGTCGCTGCAGAACTCGCTGAGCGAGGTGACCGGTCCGGTCTTCGGCCACGACGAGCTGGGTCCGCTCGACAACGACCTCGTGCGGAACTACGCGCATGGCGGCGACCCCATCGGGGAGCGCATCATCGTCCATGGCCGCGTGCTGGACGGCAATGCGCGCCCGGTGCCGAACGTGCTGGTGGAGTTCTGGCAGGCCAACGCCGCGGGCCGCTACCGGCACGCCAATGACCGCTACGAGGCGCCGATAGACCCGAATTTCGGCGGCTGCGGCCGCTGCATCACCGACGGCGAAGGCCGCTACTTCTTCCGCACGGTGAAGCCGGGCGCCTATCCCTTCCGCAACCGCGTCAACGACTGGCGGCCCGCGCACATCCACTACTCCGTCTTCGGATCGGGCTTCGCGCAGCGCCTGATCACCCAGATGTATTTCGAGGGCGACCCGCTGATCCCGCATGACGCCATCCTCGGCACCATCCCCGACCCGAAGGCGCGGGAGAGGCTGGTCGCGAAGCTCGACCTCAACGCCTCGGTGCCGCTGCACACGCTGGCCTACAAATGGGACATCGTGCTGCGCGGCAGTCGCTCCATCCTGTTCGAGAACCGGCTGCAGGGGAACTGAGCCATGACCGCTTCGACGCCCGAGCTCGGCTACCTCCCGGAAACGCCGTCGCAGACCGCGGGTCCCTATGTGCATATCGGCCTGATCCCGAAGCAGGCCGGCTTCGACATCTTCGAGAACAACCTCGGCGAGACCATGGTCACGCCGGCGACGAAGGGCGAGCGCATCCGCATCGAGGGCCGTATCTACGACGGCACCGGCGCGCTGGTGCGCGACGCGATGGTCGAGGTCTGGCAGGCCAATGCCGCCGGCAGCTACGGCCACCCCGCCGACCGCCAGGGCAAGTCGGCCGATCCGGCCTTCCGCGGCTGGGGACGCACGGGCACGCATTTCGAGACCGGCGTGTGGGGGTTCGACACCATCAAGCCCGGCGCCGTCGCCGGCCGCGCGGGGCGGCCCATGGCGCCGCACGTGACCCTCTGGATCACCGCGCGCGGCATCAACACCGGGCTCTGGACACGGATGTATTTCGGCGACGAGGAAGCCGCGAACGCCGCCGATCCCGTGCTGAACATCATCGAGCAACCGGCGCGCCGTCAGACCCTGGTCGCGCGCAAGGAGATGCGCGACGGCAGGCCTGTCCATGTCTTCGACATCCGGCTGCAGGGCGAGGGCGAGACCGTCTTCTTCGATCTCTGACCGGCGCCGGGCGCCCGCCGCTGCCGCGCGGCGGGCGGCATGTTCCGGCGTGACAGCGGTGTGCGCGATCGTCATGTAACGGGCCTCGCGGCGCGCGGGGCGGGGCGCGCATCCTCCCCCCGCGCCCTTGCCGGAGCGCCTTCCGAGGATCCGCGTCATGGCCGACTTCGTCGTCGTCGTCGTGGCTGCCGCGCTGTCGATTCCCGCCGTGCCTGCCGAACGAAGCGCGGCGACCGTCCCACTTTCCGCGCCCACGGTCGGCTTCAGCATCTACCGCGACGCCGCGAGCTGCGAGGCCGCGGTGGCGCGCATGACGCCGCGCGCCGGCACGCGCATGGTCTGCGTACCGGTGGAGCCGCGCGACATGGAGAGCGCGTCGCTGTTCTGACGAGGCCGTAGCGGGCACAGGACTTCGCCTGGTGGAAAGGGCGTCCCGACGGGAAAGCCTGGTGCCGACACCCGGATTTGAACCGGGGACCTACTGATTACGAATGAAGAAATAACATAACAAAAACAGTTGCTTACGAAGGTGTTTCGATGTACAGTTTACAGGATCTAAACTGCACATCGGAGGCGCATTGGAGAAGTCGAGGCATTCAAAGAAGGGAGAGACAATACATATTCGGCGTGGACTAGCGCTGTACCAGACGCACGCGAGTCCATTTTGGTTTGCTCGTATTCGGGACAGCAAGTCGAACCGCTACACGGTGAGGTCGACGAAAGAGACGAGCAGGATCAAGGCTAGGGAGGCTGCTGAGGAGCTGGCAGCGGACTTACTCACGAAGGAGAAGCCTGCTCCGAACAGCTTCCAGTTCACCGTGTTCGCCGAGCGGTTTGAGCGCAAGGCTTCGGCGCTTTCGGCGTCCGGAGAGCGGAACGCCAACTACATGAAGACAGCTGTGTACTGTCTCCATAACGCGGAATGGGGACTGCTACAGCATTTCGCGAAGATGGACATCCGCGAGCTGCGCACACGGCATTGGACAGAGTTTCTCGCGCTGATCACCACACGGCGTCCAGATCTCTCGCCTTCTACGAAAAACACGCTGTCCGCCACGTTTCGCAACGTCATGAAGGTGGCAAGGGACGCAGGCGTCGTCGACGATTTGCCAGCCACCCCCCGCACGAAGCGAAGGGATAACCCTCGCGCCTTCTTCCGCTTTCACCCACTCGTCCCGAAGGAGTGCGATTCGTACAAGCTTCTGCTCGCAGCGGCACAGGAAGCTGCTCGCACCGGGCAAATGGTGCGTGGCACACGGATCACGGATGAACTCTACGACCTGATCCTTTTTATGGCGCACAGCTTCGTCCGCCCCACCGTCAGCGAGCTTTACGCGCTTCGGCACAACGACGTCCAGATTGCTTCTGACCCGAAGCGCCTAGTGATCACCATCCGGAATGGTAAGACGGGCTACCGCGTCGCGAATACAATGCCCGCGGCTGTGACCGTCTACGAACGCATTCTCAAGCGGTACCCGAAAGCGACCGGGGAAGACTTCATCTTCTTGCCGCACCACCGCAATCGCACGACGGGTGCGCGTGTCGTTGCGCGGCAGTTTAACCATGTGCTCACAACGGCTGGATTGAAGCGGGATCCGGCGACGGGTGCAGTTCATACTGTCTACTCGCTGCGCCACACCGCAATCTGCATGCGGATCATTCATAGCGAGGGGCAGGTCAACATCTTCAATTTGGCGAAGAACGCAGGCACCAGCGTTGAGCAGATTGAGCGGTTCTATGCTCGGCACCTTCCGCTTTCGGCGGGGATGGCTCGGAACCTGCAAAGCTTTGGTGGGGCTGTGATTGCGACGTAGCGGCGCACTCCGCTTGGCTTCCAACCGGTCTGCCCGGCTAAACGGGCTGGCACATCCCGTTGTACGGATCCGAAAGTTGTCGCTAGCCTGAAAACCTCGGCAAACGCGAATCGGGCGCGCCTGGCTGCGAATAGGAGAGCGGCGAGTGATTACCGGCATTCTAGAAGAGCTCGTTAAAAAATTAATTCCAGAAGACGCAATCGAAAAAATCATAGCTGCTGTAAAGAACAAAAATGACAGTAAAATTGGCGCAGAGCTCTTCGAGGTCTATCATGGATTTGTGATGGTTCACACTCATGCCATAGAAATTGTATCAGGTCTCCGATTTTTGCATGATCTAGTGTCTCGAAATAGTAAATATAATTATTCTAGATCAAACGTAGTACATCAACTGACCTCATCAATTGAGAGACAAATCTACCGAGTGACCGATCTTCTAAGAAACTTCGAGAACCTCAGCCGCTCAATTAACATCCTGAGTCCGCAAGGATTCAGAGTTATGGAGGCATTCTTAAGTCCGAAGGCGGATCTCTTGAGGCTGTTGATGAAAGCCATTGAACTATCAAGACAGAATGGCGATTCTGCTATATTTACTATCACAGACTCTGATTTCGTCCACTATCTAGAAAATATTTCTAACGGTGATAGGCGGGCTCCTTCTATGTTGAGGGCGCTAGCCTCACGTGAAATCAAGCAAATTACAGATAAGCGCTCAGAGTCGACTGAATTTACCAATCATGGCATTGATTTACCATCGGTGCTGACTGCGTATTTTGCTGGTAGAAGTCCGGAGATACAGCTCGACGCAGTAGGAAAAGCTCTGGATGTCTTTTACCAGGCAATCACTTCACAATTCACAATCCGCGAACTGCTCCCCAGAGTCCATCGAACCGAGAAGTGGGACCGCAATCGCCCCTCCCAGTCTGACAAAATATAGTTAGGCAGCGCTAAATGACCTTTCATATCTTCAGGCGAGAAATCGTGCTGTGGCTGACGGCATAGCTGCGGGCAATTTCCGTCAGGGCTTCCCCGGCATTGCGGCGTGCCACAGCCTCACTTTGCTGATGGAAAGTCAGTTTGGGCTTCCTTCCCATCTTCACGCCGCGAGCCTTGGCACGTTCTCGTCCATCCGATGTCCTGCTGCGGATTAGGTCTCGCTCAAACTCAGCGAGTCCGCCAAGGACCGTCACCATGAGTCGACCGTGCGGTGTAGTAGTGTCAGCCCACGAGTCACTGAGCGACTTGAAGCCTGCCTTCCTCTCAGCGATGCCAGCGAGAATGTTCAGCAGATCGCGCGTGGACCGCGCCAGGCGATCCAGGCGCGTCACGATAAGCACGTCTCCCTCTGCGAGCGCGACCAGCGCCCTTCGAAGTTGAGCCCTATCCGTCTTTGCTCCGCTGGCGGTCTCCCGGAATACCTTCTTGGCGCCCGCAGCCGTCAGCTGCTCCACCTGCGCTTCGACGCTTTGCCCGTCAGTGCTGACGCGCGCATACCCGTATGTTGCCATGAACCTATTATGCACATGATTTCTGCACAAAGAAAGTGAAATCGAATCAGTGAGTTAGATTCTGTGCGAAACTTTTGATATTTGCAGAAGCGAGCCGGAGGATACGGGGGGAACCGAGCCACGAGAGCTGAATCGCGAACGCCTAGTCTCATCGAACGGATCCTAAAAATTGCATGAGGGAAGGCATACCGCGACAGTGTATGCGACGTTCGCACCGCCACATCTCGACTTCAGGCACGTTTTACAAATCTATAATAGCATAACAATACGGCTTGCACGTAGAAGCTAAATATTGTATAATTTAGATCTGTTCTAGTATTTGGAGGCGTTGAAAATGAAGAGTTTAGAAAGTGAGATTAGAGATCTCGTATTGCAATATGGTGAACTGAAAATTCTTCAGTTTCAACTTAATAGAGCCGAGTTGCAGTTGAGGATGTTTGGAGAGCACGAAGCGCTAGGTGAGGTAGAGTACATCAAGCAGACTATTGCCGACAGACATGCCGATATTTGTTGCCCGCGCGCTGTCAACATGAAGATCCGTGCGATCCTCAAGCAGCACGGAAGCAGTATAATTTCCGAACGGCAATAACAGCGTATAAGTATTGTATATCCTTCTGAGAGTTGGGCAACTCGCAGCGGCGCACTGCCGACATACCTGTCCAGCCGACGTTCTCCGCGATGTCGTCTGAATGCAAACCGCCCCGTACGGTGCTGATGTGACACCCACTGCGTATTCTCCATGCTGGCGAGCGAAGGCGCTGAAGCATGGAGGCAGCCGACTGAGGGTTGGCTGTAGCCCTACGCGACCGGGCTCATGTGGTCGCACCGAAGGCGCCACCAAGCGCCACGACAGGCTCCGTGAAGCACCACGACCTGAAACCTCCAGCGAGTTGATCTGCTAGCTGCTGGAGCTTCCCGCCAGACACTAAGATGCGCGTAAAAGGAGACAGGCTGACCGCCCTTCCCAATACCGGTTGCGCAGGCAGATTGTGCCGACGACTTCATACGAAAAAAATCGGACACTTACTCCTATAACGGGGTAAGTGTGTCTCCTCCATCACCGAAAAAAGACCTAGCGATCAAATCACGAAACGGTATTGTGAGCGTTAGTACGTTTGTCGTATCTCATAGATACCTCTCTGCTCCATGTCATGCCCACGAGAAAAATAGCCTCCTCAGTCCTTCCGCGAAATCTAGCATCACCGGAAAGCACACTAGATCTGCCGATCACGTGCATTTCGGCGAAATCTTTATACAGTGCACGGACGCTCTCGTGATTGGCGTTAGTAACGATGATCTTAGCGCCGGAATCAACTTTCTTTCTGATCGTAGCAGCCAGTCGTTCTTGGTCAGCCCAGGAAAATATCTTCTCATTATACCGAATGAACCCGTTAACATTATGCTTTACGGTGTATGGGGGGTCGATGAAGACCAAGTCTGTACTCCTCAAATTTCGTAATGCTCTTTCAAAATCTCCTGCAAATAGCTCGGCGCCCGAAAGCAGCTGTGCCATAGATTCGAAATCGTCGTCCGGGAAAAGCACGGTATCTTTAGTTCCACGAGGTACGTTGAACTCGCCCCTCCGGTTTTCCCTATACAATCCGTTGAAGCACGTGCGGTTTAGATAGAGGAACCTTGCGGCGCGAGCTGCCTCGGAACGCGGTCGCTGGTCGCGTACCTCGTAGTAATAATCGTCGCTATGACGGGATGAGTGCGCGCGGAGCATCCGTTGCACAGCACGCCAGTCGTCCTTGATTGCTTGATACAAATTGATTAACTCGACATTCTTGTCACTGAGTAGAGCGGCTTGCGGTTCAAAATGGAAATACACGGCGCCGCTGCCGACGAAAGGCTCAACGTAGCGGGCATGGGAAACTGCAAATAGCTCGGGCGCCGCGTGAACGAGCCAGCGCTTACCTCCTGCCCACTTCAAGACGGGCTTCATTTCGTGATTACACCGCGCTCAATCAGCCCTTGATAGGCGGCGATCAGCATATTGATCTCTTCATCATCGTAGCCACGGTTATAAGGATGGGCAGACACACGGCGTAGCTTATTTACCTGATCGAACCAGGTGACGTACTTAGCCCGCCCTTTCTGCTCCCCGGGGAGCTGTATGCTGAGCGCCGTCTTAAAGTGTTCCCAGTTTTTGGGCGTCTCAACGATCTTACGAAGGTCGATGAAGTCAAGATAGGTGCCAAGATCCTTGCGGTCTTTTTCATCGGCTTCAAGCTGCTTTTCGAAAGCCTTCTTGAGAATCTCCTTGTTCTCGACCGCTTTGCGCAGGTAGTCGTCATCATTCGAAGGGTAAACTTCCCGGAGCTTATGAATTACGAATCTATGAACCGATTCCTGTATAGCGCGGACCTTTTGATCGGCGTCTCGGCGCCGGTCGGCGTCATACTTTCTCAGATCCTCGGCGAATCCAGCCGGGGAGAAATCAGGGTACTTGCTGCGGACGAGCTCCCTCAGGCGGTGCTGGAAAATCCGCGGACCACCCGAGCCGAACGGCACGCTGAACCGAGCGGTTAGCTCCTCATCGGAGGCGGCTTTGAAGTAGGCGACGCAGGGCTCGACGTACTTCTCGATCCGTTCGACGATGACCTTGGGGTGCAGGTCACGAGGGTCCTCGTGCTCCTTCTGCGCCATGAAGGTGATAACGTCTGCTGCTAGTCGGATGAGTCCGGCAGCGCCGACGTTTGTAGGAAACCTGGCGGCTTTGCCCTGATCCCAGCGCTGAGGGTTTGCAGCACGAAAAAGATCAAAATAGCTCTCAATCAGTTCGCTAAGATTCGGAACGGCGTCTCGGGGTCCGGACCAGGAAAGCGGTCCTTGGTTGAAGATGAGGCTGCCGTTCGCGTTGCTAACGCGACCTAGCAAGCCAGCCTGTAGTACAGCATCCACAAGATATGGAATGGTGATGATGCTCTCGTCGCTGCGCTTCAATTCGACGCCGGCGATTTTGTCGGCGAATGGACCTGTGTCGTTGTCTCTCATCAGGTCAAACGCGCGGGAGGCTATGGCGCGGAGCTGATCTTTCTTGTCCGTAGATTCTAGCTTGATTTCTCCAGTGATCTCGTCGAGCAGCTTCTTCTGAACGCTCTTCTGCTTGCTGTTAATATCAGCAAATATACGCGTCTCTTCGGCGATTGGAATGTTCTCGAAAGCTATGAAAGGCAGCTTGGGTCCTTTCTCGCCCTCGGGGAGCTCGGTGTACCCGTACAGACGATGCTGCCCGTCGATAATCCAGGCTGTCTTGTATAGGTTCGGTAACGTTAATTCGCCAGCAGCCACTCCGGAGCTGTCCTCCGGCTTGATAATCTCAAAGCGGGCTTTACGCTTAAAGTTCAAGATCACAGAGTTCGGGAAGAATCCACCCTTCCGCAGGAACTCCGCTATGCTCTTAATGCGAGGGCGGTGTATCAAACGCTGGTAGGAAGGCGCGGCTGACGGATCCCGCAGGTCACGGTGGTTAACGAACGCAGATGGTAAAACCACTTCGGGATCAGCGAAGAAGCTGTACGCTCTAAACGCCCCAAGCTTTGTCCTTAGAGCAAATATCTTATGTTCAAGTGCATCGACTTTAGTCTTCTCTAAAAATTCGGCGTGAAACTGATATCGTCCGGACGGTCCAAGGCGCTTCGCAAGCTCCTTGTAGTACGCCAGCTCACGCTCCGTTATGATTCGGATGTTGTTTTCGAGCGCCCTCGTGCGATCTGGCTCCGACCATTCAATATTTCTGGTGACGAAAATCCAAATTATCTTCTGATCGAACTCTCGACCGAAAAATTTCCGTAGCGTATTTGATATGCCCTTCTGATTGACGGCGAAATCACCTATGTCCTTTTGCAAAGAGCGCTTGCCGCGCTTTTCAGAAGACTTGCATTCGACTACTAGAACAGTCTGACTATCGTATGCAAATACATCAATCTGCTTAGAAACGGTACCTTGCTTATTGTTCGCTACTTCGATCTGAAAACCTCTGCCTACACTGAGGTGCTCGTAGCCCATCTGATAGGCTAGACACCAAAATTCATTCTCCAACTGCTCGTCGTGCGGCTTGAGTTTTTGGTATCGGTCGGTGTTTTGGTTCTCCCGGACTAGCTCCCAGCCGTTCGCCAAGGCGTACTCTGCCTCGTCCTTTCGAAATGTTTCGAAAGCATACCGCGATTTCCGCAGCCGATACTCTGCTTGGCGCCCGTGAGCATCGCTAGCCAAAGGTCCGAGCATTCTCGTCAGCGCCCCACCCGCCGCTCAACCAGCACCGATTCGCCGGTAACAGATCCTTTAAGGACAGTGAGGAGGAATCCTAGCCACCGCAATCCCGAGATTGGGGTCCGAGCGCCGAGGGATGGGGGACGTTTTCCCCTTGCCCGGATCTGGCGGGTGGGGATTCCCGGCAGCAGGTCGGCGCAGCGTCGGCAGGGGCACGCATTATCCGACGTACGCCGAAGGCGTTTACATCTGTTTATACGTTCTGGTTTGTCGGTCTTCGACCGACGACCAGCTTTTAAGGCACTGAAAATGCTGGGAAATGTGGTGCCGACACCCGGATTTGAACCGGGGACCTACTGATTACGAATCAGTTGCTCTACCGCTGAGCTATGTCGGCCCAAGGACCACCAGGGGTGGGCGCGGGCGGGCCTATAGCGCCCGGCCGGGCCGGGGGCAACCTCCCGCCGGCCGCGCCGGGTGCTAGGCTGCCGCCCGACATGACCCGCCGCCTGCTGATCCTGACCGTCCTGGCCCTGGCCGCCGGGGGCGGCGCCTGGGCCTGGACGGCGATCCCGCCCCGGGTCTCCATCGCCCTGGCCGTCACCGGGCCGGCGATCGAGGCGGTCTACGCCACCGGCGCGGTCGAGCCGGTCCAATGGGCGCGCGTCGGGCCCGCCACCCGCGCCCGCGTCACCGCCGTCCTGGTCGAGGAAGGCGCGCGCGTCACCGAGGGCCAGGTCATGGCCAGGCTCGACGAACGCCAGGCCCGGCTGCTGGCCGACGAGGCCGAGGCGCGCGCCCGCTTCGCGCTGGAGGACCTCACGCGCACCAGGACCCTCGTCGCCCGCGACATCGCGGCACGGGCCACACTGGAACGCGCCGAGCGCGACGCGCGGGCCGCGCGCGCCGCGGCCGATGCGCTGGTGGAGCGCCTGAACGACTTCATCGTCCGCGCGCCGACCGACGGCATCGTCCTGCGCCGCGACGTCGAGGTGGGCGAGGTCGTGGACACGCCCGCCAGCCTGTTCTGGATCGGCGAGCCCCGGCCGCTGCGCGTCACCGCGGAGGTGGACGAGGAGGACATCGCGCGCATCCGCGTCGGCCAGCGCGCCCTGCTGCGCGCCGATGCCTTCGCCGGCCGCGTCCTGGTCGGCGAGGTCGCGCAGATCACGCCGAAGGGCGACACCACCCGCAAGGCCTATCGCGTGCGGCTCGTCCTGCCCGAGGACACGCTGCTGATGATCGGCATGACGGTGGAAGCCAACATCGTCCTTCGCGAGGTCCAGGACGCCGTGCTGGTCCCGCCGGCGGCGGTGGTGCTGCCGGACGCGCCACGGCGCGCCGCCGCCAACGCGCCCGGGGCGCCGGCGCCGGGCGGGGTCCGGCGGGCCGTGGTCTGGGTGGCAGAGAAGGAACGCGCACGGCGTCGCGAGGTGGAGCTCGGCGTGCAGGGCCCGCGGGCAGCCGAGATCCGGCGCGGGATCGCGGCCGGCGAGGCGGTGATCCTCGACCCGCCGACGGGCCTGGCGGACGGGCAGGCGATCCGGCTCGGGCCGCCGGCGCCGGGGGCGGTGGTCACGACCCAGGCCGTCGCGCGTTCGGATGAGCCGCGATGAACCTCATCATCGAACTTGCGCGCGGCATGCTGAGCCGGCGGCGCCGGCAGACGCTGGTCTCGGTGACCGGGGTCGCGCTCGGCGTCGCCTTCTTCATCGCGATCGCGGCGCTGATGCGCGGCTTCCAGACCTATTTCGTCAACCAGATCATCGACGTCGCCCCGCACATCACGATCAAGGACGAGACGCGCACGCCGCCCGCCCAGGCCGCGGAGCTCGCGGCCGCGACCGGCGCGGTGGAGGTGCACGGCGTCAAGCCGCGGGACCGGATCAGGGGGATCCGCGCCGCCGGCGACAAGCTCGCGCTGCTGGAAGCCATGGACGGCGTCGCGGCCGCGCCCGTGCTCTCCGGCCAGGCGCTGCTGCGCTACGGCTCGCGCGACGTGTCGTCCGTAATCACGGGGATCGAGCCCGCGCGGCATGCCCGCGTGTCCAACATCGAGAAGGACATGATCGCCGGGAGGCTCGAGGACCTTCGCAGCACCGCCAACGGCATCGTCATCGGCGAGGCGCTGGCTTTCAGGCTCGGCGCGGGTCTCGGCGACACCATCACCGCGGTCTCGCCGCAGGGCGTTGCGCTGTCGATGAAGATCGTCGGACTGTTCCGCACAGGCATCCAGAACGTGGACCAGTCGTATGGCTATGCGCTGCTGAAGGTCGCGCAGGTGCTGCAGGACCGCCCGAACGTGGTCAACCAGATCCTGGTGCGGCTTGCCGACGTGACGCAGGCCGAGCGGCTGGCGCGGCAGATCGAGGCGCGCTTCGGCGACCGATCGGAAAGCTGGGAGGAGCAGAACGCCAACATCCTGACCGTCTTCGTGATCCAGAACGCGATCATGTATTCCGTCACCGGAGCGATCCTGCTGGTCGCGGCCTTCGGCATCTACAACATCATCTCGACGGTGGTGTACGAGAAGACGCGCGACATCGCGATCCTGAAGTCGCTCGGCTTCACCGAGGCCGACATCCAGCGGCTGTTCCTGGTGCAGGGGATCATCGCGGGCATCCTCGGCGCGCTGCTCGGCTGCCTGCTCGGCGCGCTGATGATCGAGGCGCTGGCCCAGGTGCGCTTCGGGCTCGAGACGCCTTCGGGCAACGACCGCTTCATCCTGGCGCGGGACTGGCGGGTCTATGTCGCGGGCAGCCTGTTCGCCGTGATGGCGGCTGGCATCGCGGCGGTAATACCGGCACGGCGCGCCAGCCGGCTCGATCCCGTGCAGATCGTGCGCGGCGCCGCGTAATCTCCTTGAGCCCCGACACCATTATGCAGCATAACGGTGGCGGGAGACCGTCCATGAACCTCACACGCCGCGCCGTCCTCGGCGCCTGCCTCACGCTGCCCTTCGCGCGCGCCGCGAAGGCCGCCTTTCCCGACCGCTCGATCCGCATGCTGGTGGGCTTTCCCGCCGGCACCGCGCCCGACCTGGTCGCGCGGCTGCTGGCCGATGCGCTGAAGGATGCCTGGCCCGCCGGCGTGGTGGTGGAGAACCGGCCTGGCGCCGCGGGCCACATCGCCGCGGCGGAAGCCTCGCGCGCCGCGGCCGACGGCTACAACCTGCTGTTCAGCGAGATCGGGCAGATCGCGATGGCGCCGTCCACCTTCGCGCGGCTGACCTACGACCCGAAGGACCTGGCGCCGATCGCGCGCGTCGTCACCTCGGACTTCGCGCTGGTGGTGCCGGCTTCGCTCCCCGTCGCGGACCTCGACGGCTTCGTCGCCTGGGCGCGGCAGCGGCCGACGACCTTCTTCGGCACCTTCGGGCCTGGCACGCTCGGCCATTTCGGCGCGGTGATGCTGGCCGCGCAGTCGGGCTTCAGCCAGGAATCGGTGCATTTCCGCGCGACCGGGGAGGGCATGACCGCGCTGCTGAACGGCGACGTGCAGGGGCTGTTCGGCTCCGTCGCGCTGGTCGCGCCGCATGTGCGCGCCGGGCGGCTGAAAGCGCTGGCGGTGACGGGGCCGCAGCGCTCGGCGCTGCTGCCGGATGTCGCGACAATGGCGCAGCTCGGCCGGCCGGGGCTGGAGTTCGAGGCCTGGTTCGGCGTCACCGCGCCCGTCGCCGTCCCCGCCGCGACGCAGGTGGAGCTCGAAGGACCGATCCTGCGCGCGCTCGCCAATCCGGCGGTGCGATCGCGGCTTCAGGAAGCCGGCTTCACCCCGGCGCCCCAGAACCGCGAGGCCTTCGCGGCGACCATCCGCGCCGACACCGCGCGCTGGGCGCAGGTGGTGCGGGAGACAGGGTTCCGCGCGCTGGAGTAGCCGGCCCGCCTTCGCCCGACGCACCGAAGCCTTCTCCCCCCTTGTCTTATGGGGGAGAGGGTTGGGTGAGGGGGAAGCGCAGTAAGAACGACGCGTTCTCCATCGTCGTTGCCCCCCTCACCCATCCCTCTCCCCCTTCGGGTGGAGAGGGTTATCCGCCGTTGGCTGCTACACCTCGTAGATCCTGACGCGCACGCTGTCGGGGCGGCGTTCGCCCAAGCCCAGGAACAGGCTGCGCGTCAGCCAGGCGTGCTGCGGCGCCGATGTCTCGAAGGCGGGCGCGGTGCGGAAATAGACGCGCTCCGGCGGCACCGCCTCGCCGCGCAACAGCCTCGCCATGTCCTCGAGCGAGGCGTGGCGCAGGCCGCGGTTGACGACATAGACCAGCGCGCCATCGTCGCAGCGGATGGTGTAGCGCGCCTCGATCTCCGCGACGCCGTCGGCGCGGATCAACTGGTAGTCGGCGCCGCCGGGCAGGATCTCGCCGTTCAGGCGCGGGCCGGTCACGCGGCCGCCGAGGATCGGCACGATGCGCCGCTCGCCGAGCGGCCCGGCGCCGAAGCCGATGGGCGTGGCGACGCCGGCCGCGACCTCGCCCACGAAGTCGAATGACGGCTCCATCGCTCTCCTCCCCCGGCCGCTATAGGCTCGGCGCGTGTCAGACGCCACAGCCCCCGTCGAGGCCGCCGCCACCGCCGCGCTGATCGAGGCGCGCGGCGTCACGCGCACCCTGCCGGAAGGCAGCGGATCTTCGCGCGCCGAAGGCGCGACGCTGGTGCGCGACGTCAGCCTGTCCATCGGCAAGGGCGAGTTCGTGGCGGTCACCGGGCCGTCGGGGTCGGGGAAGTCGTCGCTGCTGTATCTGCTGGGCCTGCTGGACCGGCCGACGACGGGGGAGGTGCTGCTGGAAGGCCGCGACACCGCGGGGCTTAGCGCGGGCGAGATGGCGGCGCTGCGCCTCGCGCGGCTCGGCTTCGTCTTCCAGTTCCACTTCCTGCTGCCGGAGTTCTCCGCGCTGGACAACGTGCTGATCCCGATCCGGCGGCTGGGGCGGCTGAAGGACAGGGCGGCGCGGGACCGCGCGCGCGCGCTGCTCGCGACGCTCGGCCTGGAGGACGCCGCGGCGAAGCTGCCGGAGCAGCTTTCGGGCGGCATGCGGCAGCGCGTGGCGATCGCGCGCGCGCTGGCCAACGACCCCGCGCTGATCCTGGCGGACGAGCCGACGGGGAACCTGGATACGAGGAACGCGGCGGCGGTGTTCGACACCTTCGGGGAACTCGTCGCGCGGGACGGGCGGACGGTGATCGTGGTGACGCACGATCCGGGGCTCGCCGCGCGGACGACGCGGGAGGTGCATCTGGTGGATGGGAAGGTGATGTATGATGAGAGGGTGAGGCGCGAGCCTCAGCCCCCTCCCCATCCCTCCCCCGCGAAAGCGGGGGAGGGGGAAGAAGGGTAGCGGGGGGCGCTACTCCTCCCGAGGCAGCCGCGCCTCTTCCTCGCCGTGCTCGGCCAGCAGCGCGGCGAGCCGGCGGCGCATCTCGATCCCCGGCTTGTCGGAGGGCATGTGCAGCTCCTCCGACATGGAAAGCGGCACGTCCCAACTGCTGCTTTCCAGGATCAGCCGGTCCTCGTTGGTGACCTGGCGGTCGAAGGCGATGACCTTCTCGGCCGGCGCGTCGGCCTCGGTGTCGTTGCGGTAGACCCACTGGCAGATCATCGACCGCCGGTCGTCGATCGGCGTGGCGGCGGTGACCAGCACATGCGTCAGCCCCGTGGGGTAGTCGATGCGGCTCGCGCGCATGAAGGGCAGGAACCAGCGCCCCTCAATGACGCGCAGCGTGCGCTCGGCATCGGTCTTCAGCAGCTCCTTCGAGACGCCCTTGTTGGTCACCGGCGCCTCGCCGCGCATGACGAAGCCCCAGGGCTTGTGCTCGATCTCCACCGGCGCGGGGCGGGGTTCGGCGAGGATGCCGAAGCTCTCGGCATGGACATAGGACAGGTGCGCCATGTCGAAGCTGTTCTCCATCAGGCGCAGGCCGGGGACGGCCCATTCCTCGTGGAACTCGTCGATCTGGCGGAAGCCGGGCAGGGCGGCCTCGGGGATATCGGGGATCGGCGCGATGGGATCCTCCAGCGCGACCCAGATCCAGCCATAGCGTTCCGCGGCGTGGTGGCGCTTGGCACCACCCTTCATGCCGCGGAGAGGCTCATGCGCCTGCGGCACCTTGCGGCAGCGCCCGTCCGCGCCGAAGGCCCAGCCGTGATAGGGGCAGGCCAGCGCCGGACCGTCCGGAACCTCGTGGTCGAGGAAGCCGAGCGACAACTTGGCCCCGCGATGCGGGCATTGGTCTGCGATCGCGGCCGGGCCGTCCTTGGCCTGCCACAGCACGATGTCCCAACCCATCAGGCGGAAGGGCACGGGCTTCCCGCCGGCGAGATGCGCCTTCGGCATCACGGGATACCAGAAGCGGCGGAAGACCTTCTGCTTCGTCGCGAGCATGGCGCGATGTTCGCGATCCCCGGCAGCGGCTTCAACGGGGGATCGCGCGCGATCGGGCCGCGCTGCGGCCGATGCGCACACGGGATAAGCAGGCGGCGCCCGGCTTCTGGGCAGGGCGCAGCGATCCCTCTCGGCGCGCCGCGGCATCCGCCTTGCAGGCCCGCGCGGTGAACCGGGCCGCCGGGAGGCCCGCCGCAAGGAGAAAACGACGCCATGACGCCCACCCGCCGCCGCCTGCTCGGCGCCGCCGCCGCCTTGCCGCTCGCCGCCCCCGTTGTCGCGCGGGGCCAAGCCGCGCTGACCCCGGTGCGCTTCATCCTGGACTGGGCCTTCCAAGGCCCGCAGGGCTGCTACCTGCTCGCGCTCGACCGCGGCTTCTTCCGCGACGAGGGGCTGAACGTCACGATCGACCGCGGCTTCGGCTCGGCCGACACGCCGGTGAAGGTGGCTTCAGGCGCCTATGAGTTCGGCGTGGCCGACATCTCGCCGACCATCCGCATGCGCCTCAGCCAGCCCGGCACCGACATCGTCACCCCCTTCGTGCTGCAGCAGGGCAGCCCCCTGGCGGCGATGACGCTGCGCCGGACCGGCATCACCAACCCCAAGCAACTCGAGGGCAAGCGCGTAGCAGCGCCGGAGACGGATGCCGGCCGCCAGCTGTTTCCGGCCTTCGCGCGCGCCGCGGGCGTCAACGCGTCGACGATCAGCTGGCAGACCGTCACGCCGCAGCTGCGCGAGCCCATGCTGGCGCGCGGCGACGCCGATGCGATCACGGGCTTCGAGACCTCGGGCGTGTTCAGCCTGCGTGCAGTCGGCGTGAATGCCGCGGACATCGTCTCCTTCCGCTATTCCGCCGCCGGCGTGCAGCTGCTGTCCACCGCGTTGCTGGTCCGCCGGCCCTATGCCGAGGCGAATGCGCGCGTCGTGACGGCGATGATCCGCGCCATCGTGCGCGGCCACATCGAGGCCTTCCGCGACCCCGACGCCGCGATCGCCGCGCTGGTGCGCCGCGACCCGACCGCGCCGCAGCCGCTCGAGAAGGAGCGGCTGGTCGCCAATTTCGAGTTCATCCGCACGCCGGAGGTGATCTCGGGCGGCTTCGCGAACCTCGCGATGCCGCGGGTGCAGGGTGCGATCGACACGATCCGCACGGCCTTCGACATCGCGACGCCGCTGCCGGCGGGCGAGCTCTACATGCCCCAATTCCTGCCGCCGGCGGACCAGCTGCGCTTCCCGGGGGCGGCGGGGTAGGGACGGGGGTCGGGGAAGGGAAGCACGTGTCGGGGGGAAGCACTGGCGGGGGAGGGACATGGGCGCTGCCGGCCGAGGTAGCGCCCTCCTCCCGTTTCCGTGAGTTGGATTACGGCAGGAATATGGCGTATACGACTCGCCCATGCCACAATCCCGCCTCGGAGGACACAGCTTGCTCATCGGCCTCTGCCTCCTGGCCGGCTTCTCCGCGTTCGCGGGGCTGACCAGCGTCGTGGCGGTGCTGCTGCTCGGCCTCGGCGCGGCCGGCCTCCTCGCCTCGCTCGGCTTCGGCGCTGTGGCGCTCGGCTGCGCTCTCTGGGCCGCCTTCCTGGCCTTCGCGGCGCCGCGCCCGGCCTGACCCCACGACAGGCGCGGCGGCGCAACGGAGGCGCCGTCGCCGCGTTGCCCGCGCGGAGCGCAGCCGCGGGGCCTGACGACGCATGCACAGCAACCAGCCGAGGCGTCGCTACCGCAGCGTCTTCCTCTCCGACACGCATCTCGGCACGCGGGGCTGCCGCGGCGACTTCCTCGTGGACTTCCTCCGGCGCACGGAATGCGAACGGCTCTACCTCGTCGGCGACATCCTGGATGGCTGGCGCCTGCGCAAGTCCTGGTACTGGGACCACCACCATGACGAGGCGATCCGCCTAGTGCTGAAGGCCGCGCGCCACGGCACCCAGGTCACCTACATCCCCGGCAACCACGACGAGGTCCTGCGCGGCTGGCTCGGGCTCGAGGTCGCGGGCATCCGCCTGGCCAGGGAGGCGGTGCATCCCGGCGCCGATGGCCGCCGCTTCCTGGTGATCCATGGCGACGAGTTCGACTGCGTCATCCGCTACGCCAAGCTGCTCGCCCATCTCGGCGACCGCGCCTATGGCATGGCGCTCGTCGCGAACCGCTGGTTCAACGCGGCGCGGCGGCGGCTCGGCTATCCCTACTGGTCGCTCTCGCAATGGCTGAAGCGCCGGGTCAAGGAAGCCGTGAAGGCGGTGGACCGCTTCGAGGTCGCGCTCGCCCAGGAAGCGAAGCGGCGAGGGCTGGACGGCGTGGTCTGCGGACACATCCACCACGCCGAGATGCGTGTCGTCCACGGCGTGCTCTACATGAACGACGGCGACTGGGTGGAAAGCTGCACCGCGCTGGTCGAGCACGAGGATGGCCGGTTCGAGCTGCTGGACTGGGCGCGGGAGAACCGCCTGTCCTTTGCCGACGGGGCCCCGGGCCCGGTCGCCGCCGCCGCGTGATCCTGACGCCCCCCCGGCTGCCCTGGGGCATGCACGGGCCGCCCGGCGGACTGCGCCGCGACGCGGGCCGCATCCTCGTGGTCACCGATGCCTGGCACCCCCAGGGCAACGGCGTGGTTCGCACCCTGGCGATGGTGGAGGAGCGGCTTCGCGCGAGGGGCGACGCGGTGGCGGTGATCGGGCCCGATCGCTTCGCCACCCTGCCGATGCCGGGCTATGGCGAGATCCGCCTCGCCCTCGCGCCGCGGCGGCGCCTGGCGGCGCTGGTGGACCGCTTCGCGCCGGAGGCGCTGCACGTCGCGACCGAGGGGCCGCTGGGCTGGGCGATGCGGCGGCTCTGCCTTCGTCGCGGCTGGCGCTTCACGACCTCCTTCCACACGCGCTTCCCGGACTACCTGGAGGCGAGGATCCGCCTGCCGCCGGCCTGGTCCTGGGGCGTGCTGCGGCGCTTCCACGAGGCCGGCGCCGGCACCTTCTGCGCGACGCCATCCCTCGCGCACGACCTGGCCGCGCGGGGCTTCACCCGCATCGTGCCCTGGTCGCGCGGGGTGGACCTGGCGACCTTCCGGCCCGAGGCCGCGGCGCTGGGCGAGGCCGAGCCCTGGGAAGCCCTGCCCCGGCCGATCTTCCTCGCCGCCGGACGCGTCGCGGTGGAGAAGAACCTCGAGGCCTTCCTCTCGCTCGACCTGCCCGGCAGCAAGGTCGTGGTCGGCGACGGGCCGGCGCGCGCGGGGCTGATGCGCCGTTTCCCCCGCGCGCATTTCGCGGGCTGGCAGGACGGCGCGCGGCTCGCCCGGTCCTACGCGCGGGCGGATGTGCTCGTCTTCCCCTCCCGCACCGACACCTTCGGCCTCGTGCTGCTGGAGGCGCTGGCCTGCGGCACGCCGGTGGCGGCCTTCCCGGTCACGGGGCCGCTCGACGTGATCGGCGGGCTGCCGGTCGGCGCGCTGAACGAGGACCTGCGCGCAGCCTGCCTGGCCGCGCTGGCGCTCGACCGCGCGGCCTGCCGCCGGCATGCCGCCCGCTTTTCCTGGGACGCCTGCGCGCGTCGCTTCCGCGACGGCCTGGTGCCGGTCCACGCCTGATTTCCGCCCCCGCCGCGGCGTGGTAGGGCGGGCCATGGCTTCCCCCCGGCCCCGGGCCGCATGCGCAAGTTGATTCGGCACCCCGCCGTCCAGGCGGGGTTGGCGCGCATCCTCGGCGGCTATATCGGCCTGGTCGCGTGGACAACGCGCTGGCAGCTGGTCGGCGCCGCGCCAGGGATCGAGGCGATCCGCGCCGGCCGCCCGCTCGTCATCGCCTTCTGGCATGAGCGCCTGCCGCTGATCCCCGCCCTGTTCCGCCTGGCCATCGCCGAGGAACCCGCGGTCGCGCGGCTGACCCCGCATGTGCTGGTCAGCCGCCACCGCGACGGCCGCTTCATCGGCAACGCCGTGGAACGGTTCGGCGTGCGGATGGTCTACGGGTCGTCCAGCCGCGGGGGTGCGGCGGCGCTGGCGTCGCTGCTGCGCGTGCTGCGCGGCGGCGACCCAGTGCTGATCACCCCGGACGGGCCGCGCGGGCCGCGGCGCGTGGCGGCGCCGGGGGTGGCGCAGCTCGCCGCGGCCTCCGGCGCGCTGGTGCTGCCGGTGGGTGCGGCGAGCAGCGCGCACCGCATCCTGTCGAGCTGGGACCGGATGATGCTGCCGCTGCCCTTCGGCCGCGGCGCGATCGTCTGCGGGCCGCTCATCGCCGTGCCGCGCGACGGCGCCGAGGCCGCGCTGCCCGCCATCGCCGCCGCGCTGGATGCCGCCTGCGCCGAGGCCGAGGCTGCCGTCGGGATCCGGCGTTGAGTATCGCGCTCGCGGCCTGGCGCATCGGAGCGACGCTGATCGCGCCGCTGCTGCCGCTGCACCTCGCGCGTCGCGCCCGGCGCGGCAAGGAGATCGCGGCGCGGCTGCCGGAGCGCCGCGGGGAAGGCGCCGCGCGCCCGGCCGGGCGCCTCTTCTGGCTGCATGCCGCAAGCGTCGGCGAGACCGTCTCCCTGCTTCCGGTGATCGAGGCGATGGCCGCGCGCGATCCCGCATTGAGCCTGCTGGTCACCACGGGCAGCGTGACCTCGGCCGAGCTGCTGGCCCGCCGCGTGCCGAAGGCCATCGCATCGCGGGTGATCCACCGCTTCGCGCCGCTCGACGTGCCGGCCTGGGCGGCGCGCTTCATCCGGGACTGGCGGCCCGACGCCGGCGCCTTCGTGGAAAGCGAGCTCTGGCCGAACCTGCTGGCCGCCGCCGCCGCCCGCGGCGTGCCGATGGCGCTGGTCAATGCACGCATGAGCGCACGCAGCGCCGCCCGCTGGGCGCGGCTGCCCGGGCTGCTGCGGGAGACGCTCGGTCGCTTCCGCCTGGTCCTCGCGAGGTCGGAGGAGGATGGCGCGCGGCTCGCCGCCTTCGGCATCGCCGCGCCCTGCTGGGGAGACCTCAAAGCCGCCGCGCCGCCCCTGCCGGCCGACCCGGCGGCGTTGGCGGCGCTGAAGCGGGCGGTGGGGGAGCGATCGGTCCTTCTCGCCGCCTCCACCCATCCCGGCGAGGATGGCGCGGTCATCGCCGCCCACCGGGCGCTCGCGGCGGAACGGACGCTGCTGACCGTCATCGTCCCCCGCCACCCCGAGCGCGGCCTCGCCGTCGCCGCCGCGGCCGAGGCGGCGGGCCTTGCCACCGCCCGCCGGAACGCCGGCGAGCCGCCGGGGCGGGACATCGCGGTCTATGTCGCGGACACGCTGGGGGAGCTCGGCCTGTTCTACCGGCTGGCCGATGCGGCCTTCGTGGGCGGGTCGCTGGTGCCGCATGGCGGGCAGAACCCGCTGGAGCCCGCCCGGCTCGGCTGCGCCATGGCCTTCGGGCCGTACATGGGCAATTTCGCCGAGCCGGTGGCGCGCCTGCTGGCCGCGGGCGGGGCGGTCCGGGTGCCCGACGCCGCCACGCTGGCGGAGACGCTTCGCGACATGCTATGGGTACCCGGCCGCGCGCGGGCCCTGGCCGATGCCGCCGCCGCGGTCGCCGATCGAGACACCGGCTTGCCGGGCCGGGTCGCGGGGGCGCTGCTGGACCTGTTGCCGCCCGAAGCCCAAGGGGCCGACGGCGGACGGGCTGACGGTAGCCGGACCCCGACGACCAGCGGGGCGTGGCAAGGAATGAACGAGGGCTGATGCGAGCACCCGGATTCTGGGTGGGGAGCGGGGGAATTGCGCCCCTGCTGCTGTCCCCCTTCTCCGCGATCTATGCGGGCGCGACCGCGCGGCGCATGGCGCGCTCGGGCTGGAAGGCACCCGTGCCCGTCATCTGCTGCGGCAACGCGACCGCCGGCGGAGCGGGCAAGACGACGGTGGCGCGCGACCTCGGCCGGCGCCTGGCCGACCGCGGCATCGCCGCGCATTTCCTGCTGCGCGGCTATGGCGGCAGCATGAAGGGGCCCGCCCGCGTGGACCCCGACAGCCACGACAGCACCATGGTCGGTGACGAGGCGCTGATCCTGGCGGAGCTCCGCCCGACCTGGATCTCGGGCGACCGCGGCGCCGGTGCGCAGGCCGCGGTGGCGGCGGGCGCCCAGGCGATCGTGATGGATGACGGGCTGCAGAACCCGACGCTGGAGAAGGACCTCTCGCTGCTGGTCATCGATGGCGGCTTCGGCTTCGGCAATGGCCGCGTGATCCCCGCAGGGCCGCTGCGCGAACCCGTCGAGCGCGCCGCCGCGCGCTGCCAAGCCGCCGTGCTGATCGGCGAGGACGAGACCGGCGCGCTGGCGCAACTGCCGCCGTCGCTTCCCGTGCTGCGCGCGAAGCTGGTGGCGGGGCCCGAGGCGGCGATGCTCGCAGGCCAGCCGGTCTTCGCCTTCTGCGGGATCGCCAATCCGCCGAAGTTCTTCGCGACGCTGCAGGAAGCCGGCGCGGTGGTGGCGGGGCGCATGCCGTTTGCCGACCACTACCCCTATGACGAAGGCGACTTGAAGGAGATCCTGGCCCAGGCCGAGGCGCTGCGGGCGCTGCCCGTGACGACGAAGAAGGATTTCGTCCGCATCCCCGCGCAGTTCCGGTCGCGCGTGACCGTCGTGACGGTCGGCATGGGCTGGGAGGAACCGGCGGCGATCGAGAGCCTGCTCGATCCGCTGGTCGCCAGGGTGCCCATGCCGGCGTGAGCCCGATGCCCGCCGTCGAGATCTACTCCATCGCCGTCTGCCCCTTCGCCCAGCGCACGCGGATCGTGCTCGGGCTGAAGGGCGTCGCCTTCGACCTCACCGAGATCGACATCACGAAGCCACGGCCCGACTGGTTTTTAGCGCTCAATCCACTGGGGCAGGTGCCGGTGATCCGCCACGCCGGGCGCGTGCTGAACGAATGCAGCGTTATCAACGAATACCTCGAGGAGGTCTTCCCCGACCCCCGCGTCTTCCCCGTGGACCCCTACGAACGCGCGCAGTCGCGCATCCTGATCGATCATCTCAACTCTGGCTTCGTGCCGGCGATGTACACGCTGCTGATGAACCAGGACCCGGCGAAGCATCCGGCGCTGGTGGAGAAGGCGCTGGCATCCTGGCGCTGGCTCGACGCCTTCCTGACGCGGCACAACCCGGACGGGGTCTGGCTGTGGGAGGATTTCGGCATGGCCGACCTCTCCGCCGCGCCCTTCTTCATGCGCTGGTGCCTGAACGACTGGTACCGGGGCTGGGTGCCGCCGGAGCATGGCTTTGCCCGCGTCCGCCGCTGGCGTGATGCGTGCCTGGCGCACCCGCTTGTGGTCTCGACGGGGATGCCGGCGGAAGATTTCATCAAGCTCTATGCGGACTACGCGCTGGGCTACGGGAACGGCGCCGTGCCGGCTGGGCATGAGCGGTCGTCCTTCGACTTCGGCTGGCCGCTATCGGACCGCCCGATGCCGCCGGTGCCGGATTGGGTGAAGTCCCGCTGATGCCGGGCTGACTGCACCGTCCGGACGGTCGACCTCTTGTCAAACCGTCCGGCCGGTATAGTTATCCCCGCATGACCGACGGACCGGCAACGACCTCCCACGACGCCCCCACCCGCGTCCTCGACGCCGCGGAGGCCATCGTCATGGCCCGCGGCGTCGGCGGCCTGACCCTGGAAGCCGCCGCGCGCGACGCCGGCGTGTCCAAGGGCGGGCTGCTCTACCACTTCGCGTCGAAGGAGGCGCTGCTCGACGCCATGCTCCGGCGCCTCGCCGGCTTCATGGAGCAGCAATACGAGTTCGGCGTTTCCCAGCAGCCGCCCGGCCCCGGCCGCATCGCGCGCGCCTGCCTGGAATGGGGCTTCGGCGAGGCCGATCCCACCGGCGAGGGCCCGCTGCGCGCCTGCGACGACCGCCACGACCGCGCCGCGGCCGTCTTCCTCGCGGCCTTCCATCACGATCCCCGGCTGCTCGACCCCATCCGCGCGGTGGTCGCGCGCATCCGCGCCGACATCGCGGCGGACGGCCTGCCGCCCGGCGTCGGCAATGCCATCAACGCGGCCTGCGACGGCATGCTGCTCGCGCGCCTGTTCCGCCTGTATGAGCCCTCGCCGGCCGAGCGCGCCGAGACCCGCGCGGCGCTGCTGCGGCTGCTGGAGGGCACGCCGTGACCCGCGGCGCGAAGCTGCTTTCTGCCGCCGTTCTCCTCGCCGCCGCGGGCGGCGCCGGCTTCCTCTGGATGGCGCCGGGCGAGGCCGAGCGCGCCCCCGCCCCGGTCGCGACCGGCCCCGTCGGCGTCGGCGCCCTCGGCCGGATCGAGCCGGCATCGCGCATCCTCCGCCTTGGCCCCGCGCCGAACCTGGACGGCGCCCGCATCGACCGCCTGCTCGTCGTGGAGGGCGATGCGGTGCAGGCGGGCCAGGTGCTGGCGGAGTTCTCCGACGCCGCGCTGAAGGATGCCGCGCTGCTGCAGGCCGAGGCCACCGCGGCCCAGGCCCGCGCCAGGCTCGATCGCACCCGTGCCGCTGGCCGCCCGTCCGAGATCGCCGCGCAGCGCGCCCGAATCGAGGCGCTGCGCAACGCCGAGGACAGCGCCCGCCGCGAGGCCGAGCGTGCCGAGCGGCTGGAGCGCAGCGGCGCCGGCGCCGAGGCGACGGCCGAACGCGCCCGCTTCGTCGCCAACCGCAGCCGTGCCGAGCGCGCCGAGGCCGAGGCCGTGCTGGAATCCCTGCTCCGCCCGCGGCCGGAGGATGTCGCGCTGGCCGAGGCCGAGCTCGCCGGCGCCGAGGCTGCCGCCACCCGCGCGCGCGCCGAGGCCGACCTCGCCAGGCTGCGCGCGCCGATCGCCGGCACCGTCATCCGCGTCATCGCCCGCGCCGGGGAACGCGCCGGCAGCGACGGCGTGATCGAGATCGCCGACCTCTCGCGAATGGACGTCGTCGCCGATGTCTATGAGACCGACCTGCCGCGGCTGCGCCTCGGCGCGCCGGCCGAGGTGCTGGTACCCGGCGAGGCCGCGCGGTTTCCCGCGACGTTGCGCGAGATCGGCTGGCAGGTGCGCCGCACCACCCAGGCCAACACCGACCCCGTCGCCGCGGTGGATGCCCGCACCGTCGAGGTGCGGCTGACGCTGGGGCCGGAGGCCGCGGCCGCGCTGGCGCGGCGGTCCAACATGCAGGTCCAGGTCGCGATCCCGCCATGAACGACCTTCCCGACCGCGCGAAGCTGCTGCCCTGGGCGCCCGAGCTGACGGGCGACGCGCCGCAGCGGCCTTCCGCCCCGGCGTCCGAGCCCCGCGCGCCTTTGGCGCGACGCACGCCGCCCGGTTTCGCGGCCTCCACCTGGTTCGCGGTGCGGCTGGCCTGGCGGCAGCTGCGCAGCGAGAAGGCGCGGCTGGCGTCCGCCATCGCCGGCGTGCTCTTCGCCTGCGTGCTGGTCTTCATGCAGCTCGGCTTCCGCGGCGCGCTGTTCGAGAGCGCCACGAACCTGATCGGCGCGATGCGCGGCGACCTCTTCCTGATGCACCCCATGACCACCGCAAGCTTCCGCCCCGAGCCGCTGCCGCGGGTGCGCGCGCAGCAGGCGCTTGCGTTGCCGGAGGTCGAGCGCGCGGTGCCCGTCTATCTCGCCCAGGCGACCTGGCGGAACCCGATGGACGGCACGCGCCGTGCCATCCAGCTGATCGGCGTGGACACCGCCGCCGGCGTGCTGGATTTCCCGGGGCTCGCGCCGCTGGTGGAGGCGCTCAAGCGCGCCGACACCGTCGCCTTCGACACGCAGTCGCGCCCCGAATTCGGCCCCGTCGCACGCCTGCTTGCCGAACGCGGCGGACCCGTCGAGGTCGAGATCGGCAGCCGCCGCATGGACGTCGTGGGCACGATCGAGATCGGGCCGTCCTTCGGCGCCGACGGCAACGCCGTGCTGTCGGAGGTCAACTTCCGCCGCGTGGCAAAGGAACGCAACGTCGCCGCGGTGGACCTCGTCGCGATCCGCTTGCGCGAGGGCACCGACCTTCGCGCCGCGCAGCAGCGGCTTCGCGCGGTGCTGCCGCCGGACGTGATGGTGCTGACCCAGGCGGAGCTGCGCGCGCATGAGCGCCGCTACTGGGAGGAGGCGACGCCGATCGGCTTCATCTTCGCCTTCGGCAGCGCCATGGGCCTCGTGGTCGGGATGGTGATCGTCTACCAGATCCTGTTCAGCGACATCGCGGGCCACCTGAAAGAGTACGCGACGCTGAAGGCGATGGGCTATTCCGGCTTCTACCTCGCGCGCGTGGTGCTCGGCGCGGCGCTGATCCTGGCCGTGGCCGGCTTCGTCCCGGGGCTGCTGCTGAGTTTCCTGCTGTACGACTTCGTGGGCAGCGCGACCTTCCTGCCGCTGCGGCTCGACGTCCAGATGGGCGTGTCGGTGTTCCTGATGATCTTCGCGATGTGCGTCGTCGCGGGACTGCTGGCGGTCCGCAAGCTGCGGGACGCCAACCCGGCGGACATGTTCTGATGACCCCCGTCGAGCTCCGCGGCGTCACCTACACCTATGCCGGCGACGAGAACGCCCGCCCGGTGCTGCGCGACGTGGACCTGACCGTGCAGACCGGCGAGATCGTTCTCCTGACGGGCCCCTCTGGCAGCGGCAAGACGACGCTGCTGACGCTGATCGGCGCGCTGCGCGCGATGCAGCAGGGCTCGGCCCGCGTGCTCGGCCAGGAGCTCGCCGGCGCGTCGGAGGCGGACCGCGTCCGGCTGCGCCGTCGCATCGGCTTCATCTTCCAGCACCACAACCTCCTGGGCTTCCTGACCGCGCGGCAGAACGTCGCGATGTCCCTCGAGCAGGACGGCACCATGAGCGAGACGCGGCGCCTGGCCCGGGCCGGCGAGCTCCTTGCCGCCGTCGGCCTCGCCGGCTTCGAGGAACGCCACCCCGCGAGGCTCTCCGGCGGGCAGCGCCAGCGCGTCTCCGTCGCGCGCGCTCTCGCCGCCGATCCGCCGCTGCTGCTGGCGGACGAACCGACCGCCGCGCTCGACAAGGCGACGGGGCACGAGGCCGTCACCCTGATGCGCGGCCTCGCGAAGTCGCGCGGCGTCGCGATCCTGATGGTCACGCACGACCCGCGCATCCTCGACATCGCCGACCGGATCGTCGCGATGGAGGACGGCCGCATCGTCCAGGCCGAGACCGTCCCGGGTTGAGCCCCGCCCGCTGCCCTGCGAAGCTGCGGGGCAGAAGGACACCGGGTGGAAGCGTTGGAGTCGAGACAGGGTCGCGGCGTGCTCGCGGTGCCGGAGTTCCGGCGCCTCTGGCTGACCGGGCTCGCGGTCTCCGTCGCGCGCTGGCTCGAGATGCTGGTCGTCGGCGTTGTCGTGTTCCAGCAGACCGGCTCCCCCTTCCTCGTCGCCGCGATGACGCTGCTGCGCGTCGCCCCGATGGCGCTGCTCGGCCTGCTCTCCGGCATCGTCGCGGATCTCGTGCCGCGGCGGAGCGCGCTGCTGTCCATCCTGCTGATGCAGGGCGCGGCGCTGGCGGCGATGTCGGCGCTGGCGCTGGCGGACGCGCTGCAGGTCTGGCAGGTCGCGCTGGCCTGCGTGGTGGGCGGCATCGGCTGGGCCGCGGACAATCCGGTGCGGCGGATGATGATCGGCGAGAGCGTCGGCCCGGCGCGAATCGGCGCCGCCATGTCGCTCGACGTGCTGTCCAGCAACATCAGCCGCGTCGGCGGCCCGGTGCTGGGCGGCGTGCTGCTCGGCGGGCTCGGCGCCGGCGCCGCCTTCGGCCTCGCCGCGGCGCTCTACCTCGTCGCGGTCGCGGTCGCCTTCCGTCTACGCGCGGGCCGCCGCGCCGCGCGGCGGCGCGGCGCGACCATCCTCGGCGAGCTGCGCGAGGGGCTGACCGCAACGCTCGCGATCCCCGAGTTGCGCGGCGTGATGGTGATCACGATGGTCTTCAACCTGTTTGCCTGGCCCTGCACCAGCATGATCCCCGTGATCGGGAAGGACGCGCTCGGCCTCGGCCCGGGCGGCATCGGCGTGCTGGCGAGCATGGAAGGCGTCGGCGCGCTGGCCACCGCCGCGCTGGTCGGAGCTTTGCTGCGCCCGTCCTTGCATGGCGCGACCTATCTCGGCGGCACGGCCTTCTACCTTCTGATGATGATCGGCTTCGCGGTCGCGCCGGGCCCGGTGCCGGCCGCCGCCGCACTGATGGCGAGCGGCATCGGCGGCGCCTGTTTCGCGACCATGCAGGGCACGCTCACCTGGCTCGTCACGCCGCCAGAACTGCGCGGCCGTGCGCTCGGCCTGCTCTCCACCGCAATCGGCAGCGGCGTGATCGGCTTCTTGCAGGTCGGCCTGCTGGCGAACTGGCTCGGCGCGCCGGCGGCGACCTGCTTGGTCGCGGGGTGCGGCCTTGTCATGCTCGGGCTGTCGCGACCGCTGTGGCTGCCCTTGCTGCGCGCGGGCTGACGGCCAGAGGCCGAAGCGGGCTGACGGCGCGAGGCCGCAGTGGGCTGACGTCAACAGGCCGCAACGGGCACCTCTGTCGCACTCGTGAAGGTAGCGTTCCCTCGGAGCGTTTTCCTCGCAGGCGAAACTCACGCTGATGTCATGCGCGCCTGGGTGGAACGCGGTGCCTAGTGGCGCATTGCAACCCCACAAGCTTCACCCGGGCGAGGAAGAAGACGCATGTCCACGACCGAGACCGAACGACGCGCGCCCGCCGCGCCGACCGAGCGGCCGGGCCAGCGCGCCAATGCCGCCGACCGCCATGTTGGCGCCCGCATCCGCGAACGCCGCGTGATGATGGGACTGTCGCAGCAGCAGCTCGCCAAGATGATTGGCGTGACGTATCAGCAGGCGCACAAGTACGAACGCGGATTGAACCGCATTTCGGCCGGAAGGCTGTTCGAGATCGGCCAGGTGCTCGGCGTCCCCGTCTCCTGGTTCTTCGAGGGGCTGCTGCCAGAAAGCGAGACGCAGGAAGCCAGCCCCCGCCAGCGCATGTGCCTCGAGCTCGCCCGGAACTTCGCGCTGATCGACAATGAGAAGCACCAGGAAGCGCTGAGCCAGATGGCCCGGGCGCTCGCCGCGCAATCCCAGGCGGAGCGCGACGGCAGCTGACCGGCGAAACCCGGGCCGCGCGGGCGCGTTGCTTCGCGGCGCCGGCGAAGCCGCGCTGACGGATCGGGACGATGCGACGGGAGACGGTGGAGGTTCGGACGCGCCGCGTTCGCGCGAGGCGGCGGCCGCTTTTGGTGGCGCTGGGCCTTGCGATTTGCGGCTTGGTCGCGGTCGGCGTCTGGGCTGGCGCGGGCGGCCCGCCGCCCATCCGTCCGCCCGGCGCCGGCCTTCCGCCCGCGCTGTCCCGCTCCGCGCCGGAGCCCGACAGCCGCGCCGAGATCGCGGCGGAGGAGGCGCGGCTGGCCAATCTGCGCCTCGCGCGGACGCGGCTCGAGCAGGAGGTTGCGGCGCTGCGCGACCAGGCCGAGCAGCTGCGCCGGGAAGTGCCGGCCTCGGTCGCGCCCCCGGTCACCCCCGCGAACGCGCCCCCGGCCATCGCCGGCCCTGCACCCACCGCCCCGCCCAACGTTGCGGCCAGTGCCCCGCCGGCACTCCAGGCCTCGGCGGAGCCGCTGGGACGGCTGCGCGTCTTCGTCCATCACCGCGCGCAATCCGCCGCCGGCGCGGGGGCCGCGACGGAGCTCGCGCAGGCGCTGCGCAACGCGGGCGTGCAGGTGCGTGAGATCAGGCCCGCGCCGTTCGTCCCCTCCACCCCCGTGATCCGCTACTTCCACGAGGAGGACCAGGCTGCCGCGGCGCGGCTGGCGGGCCGGCTCGGCCGGGGCTGGGCGATCCAGGATTTCCGCGCCTATGTCCCGCAGCCGCCGCCGCAGACGCTGGAGATCTGGCTGCCGACGAGCTGAGGCGTCAGTAGAACTCGAAGTCGGACTGCGACAGCGTGACGGTGTTGGTGAAGATGGCGACGGCGGCACCCTGCTGCCCGCCCGAACCATCGAGGTCGAACCAGAGCATTCCTGGTGCCGTCCTGGTTCGAGACGACGTAGAACAGTGGCGTGCCGGCCTGCTGCGGATCATCGTAGAGGAAGCTCGGTTGGGATCCGGCGGATCCGAAGCTGCTATTCCTGATCAGCAGCCTGTCGGCGCCGCCGGTGAAATCCACGATGCGGTCGGTGGACTCGCCCCAGCTGCTGAAGCGGAAACGGTCCGCGCCATCCCCGCCGGTCAGCGTATCCGCGCCGTGCCTTCCAGCGTGTCGTTGCCGATGGCACCTTCCAGCGTGTCGTTGCTGGCGCCGCCTTCCATCTCGTCGTTGCCGGTGCCGCCAGAGAGCGAATCCGCGCCGTTGCTGCCGAACAGCACGTCGTCGCCGCCGAGGCCGGAGACCGTATCGTTGCCGGAGCCGCCATCGAGCGTCTGCGCGCCATCCGCCCCCACCAGCTCGTCGTTCCCCCCCGAGCCGGTCGCGCTGCCATTGCCGCCCAGCAGGACCAGTCGCTCGATGTTGGTCCAGCCGTCCCGCCAGGTGGTGCTCACCGTGGTGCGGACCTCGTCGAAGCCCTCATTCGCTGCTTCGACGAAGCTGTCGGCCGTGCCGTCGCCGCGCCAGACATAGACGTCGTTGCCCGCGCCGCCGGCCATGTAGTCGTTGCCGCCGGACCCGCCATCCATCGCGTCGTCCTGGTCGCCGCCGAGCAGCGTGTCCGGCTCGAAGCCACCGACCAGGCTGTCCGCGCCGCCAAGGCCGTGCAGCGAGCCGCCGCCCGCATTGGCGAAGGATAGCGTGTCCCCGCCGGTGCCGCTGCCGTAGAGCACGTAGAACTCGAAGCCGGTGACCACGGTGCGGTCTCCGATCACCGTCGCGCTGCCGCTGCCAGACGGCGCGACGAAGGTCAGCCCGTCGTTGCGCCAGAGCATATTGAGCTCGAGACGGTCGGCATTCGCCCCGCCGGCTAGCGATCCACCGCCACCGCCCGAGATGATCGCCGCCGAGCATCAGATCCGATCCCGTCCCGCCGTTCAGCGTATCCTCGCCGCTGCCGGGACCGTCGCCGACCAGCGTGTCCGCGCCGGCCTCGCCCGCCAGGCTATCGGAGCCGGCGCCGCCGACCAGCGAATCCGCGTCGTCGCCGCCGGCCAGCGCGTCATTGCCCGCGCCCGCGCTCAGCGTGTCGTTGCCGGCGCTGCCGATCAGCGAATCCGCCTGCGCGATGCTGCCGCCGCTATCGACGGCGATCGAATCGGCGCCCGACTCGCCGGTGACCAGGAAGCGCTCCATGCGCAGGATGCGCGTGCCGTCGCCCGAAACCGTGGCCTCGGTGTTGGGATCGCCGGCGGCCAGGCCGATCGCGCCGGCCTTGCCCCTCAAGTCCAGCACCAGCGTGTCGGCCGCGCCGGCGCCGGCGAAGGCGCTGCCCTGGAGCGTGTCACCGCCGCCGCGGGAGACGAAGGTGGACGGCGCGAAGGCGGATAGCGAGTCCGCTGCGGCCGCGCCGGTGCCATCGGCCACTAGAGTGCCCGCGCCGTCGGCGATCAGCGTGTCCGCGCCGTCCCCGCCATCGACCTGGTCGAGCCCCGCGCCCGCATACAGCAGATCGTCGCCGGCCTCGCCCTTCAGCGTGTCCCAGCCGGCTCCCCCGCGGATCGTGTCGTTGCCGCCGCCCCCCGCGATGCTGTCGCCGTCCTCGCCACCCGCGATCGCGTCGCCGCCTGGGCCGCCATCGGCGGTGTCCGCCCCGATCCCCCCGCTGAGCTGATCGGCCTGGCTGCTGCCGCGCAGCGAATCCGCGCCCTCGCCGCCATCCAGCACGGTAGGGCCGCTACCCCCAGCAGCGTCGCCGCCCGCTGCGTCTCGGCTCCCCAGATGGTGTCCGCGCCGATACCGGCCGAGACGGAATCCGCCCCGCCCAGGGCGACCAGAAGGTCGTCGCCGTTGCCGCCTAAGAGCGTGTCGCGCGAGGTGTCCGCCCCGCCCCAAACGCTGTCCGCACCGAGGCGGCCGATCAGCGAATCCGCTCCCGCGTCCCCGATCAGCGCATCGCTGCCGCCGAGCCTCAGCGGGGTGTCGCTGCCGGCAAGGCCGAACATCGTGGCGCCGCCGCCCGGCACGGTGAAGGCGTCATTGCCGCCGGTGAGACGCCGGAACTAGGCGGCAGTGGAGCAGGCATTGGTCATCAATCATTGCGTGTATGAAACCACATATTGTCAACGCAGAGGCTGGATGAAAGGCCGATCCCGCATTGCCCTGCCTGTGGTCAGGGCAATGTGGGCCCAGCCTTCTCCGGCCCGGCGATTCACGCTCTTCGTATGCCCGCCTGCGGCGTGCACACTTAGAGCGATTGCGGGCTAATGCCGGGGTGAAACGCTTCGTCCACCCGGACGTTGCGGTCGGGCATGATCCTCCAGCTTGATCCGCCGCTGCCGCTGGTGACGCCGAAGGGCAAAGGCCTGGCGCATTTCCTGTTGGATTACGGCGCCGAGAGCCACCTGCTCTGGGTGGTCTTCCTCGACTCCGACGGCAGTTGCTGGACGGTCCCCAACTCGGAGATCCGCATCGAGGCAAACTGGTCCATTGGCCGGCGCCCGCCGCCGGACGGCCACCCCGTCTCGAATGGCTGGGCGAACAAGGCGCAGACCAACGGCAGGGGCTGACCGTCTCGCCTCTAGTGGCGGACCATGCCCTCCCGCGTGCCGATCAGGCGCGCGCGGACCCGGGCCGACAGGGTGTCGATGATCGCGACGGTCACCAGCAGCAGGATGATGATGAAGGCGACCTCGTCCCAGGCGCGGATGCGGATGCGCTCCGCGATGGAAAGCCCGATGCCGCCGGCGCCGACGATGCCGAGGACGGAGGCCGAGCGCGTGTTGCTTTCCACGAAATAGAGTGCCTGGGCCAGCATCACCGGGAAGACCTGCGGCAGCAGGGCGAAGCGCACGACGAGGGAGGGCTTCGCGCCCACCGCGCGCACGCCTTCCATCTGGCGGCGCTCGGCGTTCTCGATGGCCTCGGCATACAGCTTTGCCAGCACCGCGACATCGGCGACCGCGATCGCGAGCAGCCCCGCGAGCGGCCCCAGGCCCACGGCGCGCACGAAGACCAGCGCCCAGATCAGCTGGTCCACGCCGCGGAAGCCGTCGAAGATCCGCCGCAGCGAGAAGTGGAACAGCCAGTTCGTCACGACGTTGCCGGCGCCGAGGAAGCCGAGCGGCACCGCCACGAGCGCCGCGATGAAGGTGCCGAGGAAGGCCATCGCGACGGTCTGTGCCAGTGACTGCGCGATCTCGTCCCAATGCTCGCCGGGCGAGGGCGGGATCATCAGCCGGACGATGACGCCGAGATTTTCCGACCCCTTCGCGATGCGGCCGGGGGTGATGTCGAACCAGACGCAGCAGCCCGCGATCCAGGCGACCAGCAGCAGCCAGAGGGTCAGCCGCCAGAGGCGCCTGCGCAGCGGCGGCACGAAGGCCGCGGGCACGCGGGCCCTGGCGAAGGCGAGGTCGTCGGCGGCGCCGCTCATGCCCTGCCGCCCTCGGTCAGGCGCCGGCGCAGCCGTTCGGAGCTGAGGTCGATCAGCGACACCGCAACGATGATCAGCACGACGATCGCGCTGATCTCCTCGTAGTAGTTCTGCGCGATGACGGCGTAGAGCTCCTGCCCGATGCCGCCGGCGCCGACGAAGCCGATGACGCTCGCGCCGCGGACATTGATCTCGAAGCGCAGGATCGCATAGCTCAGCAGGTTCGGCGCGATCTGGGGCAGGATGCCGAAGCGCATCTGCTGCACCCAGCTGCCGCCTGCGCATTTCACGCCGTCCGCGGCGCCGAGCTCGGTATTCTCGATGACCTCCGCGAAGAGCTTGCCGCAGGCGCCGATGGTGTGCAGCGCGATGGCCAGGATCCCGGCGAGCGGCCCGACGCCGAAGGCCCAGACGAAGATCAGGGCGTAGACGATCTCGGGCACCGTCCGGCAGGCCTCCAGCAGGCGGCGCACGGCGCCGGCGAGCCAGGGGCGGGGGGCCACGTTCCGCGCCGCGAGGAAGGCGAGGAAGAAGGCAATCACGGTGCCGGAGAGCGTCGCGAAGGCCGCAATGTTCGCGGTCTCCAGCAGCAGCAGCGACCATTCGTCGAGGCGGTAGAACCAGTAGGCGATCGAGCCTTCCTGCTTCACCCCGTCGAACAGGTGGTTCCACCGCAGTTGCGGGATGGTCTGCGCGAAGTATTCGCCGAAGCGCGGGATGCCGTCGGCGAGCCTGGCGGGGCTGAGCTCCGCGACCCAGGCGGAGACCAGCAGGCAGGCCAGCAGGATCGTGCCGTAGAGCAGCGTCGCGCGGCGGCGCTGCGCGAGAAGCTCGGCTCGGCGGCGTTCGAAGGTGGAGATGGCGGGCGGGGCGACGGTGGCGGACATCAGCGCACGCGCCGGCTCTGTCGCGCGCCCCCTCCCCATCCCTCCCCCGCAACTGCGGGGGAGCGGGAAGCAAGGGCCGGGTCGGGCCACTTGGCCCTCCCCCGCAGTTGCGGGGGAGGGTCGGGAGGGGGCCGCTTCGTCACCGCTGCCGCCTCGCCGCGGCCTCGGCGCGGGCCATGGCGATCACCGGGTCGAACATCGATTGCGTCGCCGGCGCATAGCCCGCCGTGGCGCCGCGTTCGATCTGGTGGAAGACCTCGGGGTGCTGCGTGGGCAGCGCCAGCATGAAGGCGCGGAGGTCGTCGCGGAAGGCCGGCGGCGTGTCGGCGCGCACCGCGGTCGGGCCGTTCGGGATCGGCCGCGACCGCCAGATGATGCGCAGCCGCGCCATGTCGAGCATACCCTTCTCGACCATCGCGCGCAGCGCGCCGCGGGTGAAGCCCTGGCTCTGCTCGCCGACGCCCGATGCCCAGGTCACGCCGGCGTCGTACTGCCCGGCCAGAACCGCGACGATCGCCTGCTCGTGCCCGCCGGCAAAGCCGGTGCGGGAGAAGAAACGGTCCACGTCGATGCCGGCCTCGCGCAGCTCGCTGCGCGGCACCAGGTAGCCCGAGGTCGAGTTCGGATCGGCCCAGGCCAGGCTGTGCCCGCGCATCTGCTCGAGCGACATGATCGGACTGTCCGCGCGGACATACATCACCGCGACATAGGACACCGTGCCATCGGCGTCGCGCGCGACGACCAGCGGCTCGATGTTGCCCTGCGTGTCGAGCCAGATCCGCGCATAGGGCAGCGGCCCCATGGTCGAGACCTCCAGTTGCCGTGCGGCGAAGGCCTGCATCACGCCGGCATAGTCGCCGGCGGGATAGATGCGCACGGGCACCCGGAACTGCGCCTCCAGCGCGGCCTGAAAGCCGCCGAAGCGGGCGAGCCGGTCGGCCTCGTTCTCGCCGCCCAGCAGGCCGACGCGGATTTCCCGCAGCTGGTCGGCCCAGGGCCGGCGGCCCGGCGGCGGCAGGCTCTGCGCGCGCGCCGCAGCGGGCAGCGCCAGCAGCGCCAGCGCCGCACGGCGCGTGGCACCGCGGATCGTCGTCAACGCTGGCGCCTCGCCTGCGCCTCGGCGCGCGCCATGGCCAGGATCGGCTCGTACATCGCGTGGGTCGCGAGGCCATAGCCCGCGCCGGTGCCGCGCTCGATCTGGCGGTAGATCTCGGGGTAGGCACCGGGCAGCGCCAGGTGGAAGGCGCGCATGTCGTCCTTGAAGCCCTGCGGCAGGTCGGCGCGCGCGGCGATCATCCCGCCCGGGATCGGCCGGCTGCGCCAGATGATGCGGATGTCGTTCATGTTCAGCTGGCCCTTGTCCACCATCAGGCGGAAGGTGCCGCGGTTGAAGCCGCGGGCCGGGTCGCCCTCGGCCGAGGTCGCGGTGACGCCCGCGTCGTATTGCCGGTTCAGCACGGCGACGACGCCCTGTTCCTGCCCGCCGGCAAATCCGGTGCGGGAGAAGTAGGTCGGGATGTCGATGCCGGCCTCGCGCAGCTCGCTGCGCGGCACCAGGAAGCCCGAGGTCGAGTTGGGGTCGGAGAAGGCCAGCGACTTCCCGCGCATGTCGTCCAGGCTGCGGATCGGGCTGTCCGCGCGGACATACATGACGGAGAGGTATGTCGCGACGCCGTCCTCGTTCAGCGCGGTGACCAGCGGCTCGATGTTGCCGTTGGTGTCGAGCCAGATCCGCGCATAGACCAGCGCGCCCATGCCCGAGATCTCGAGCTGCCGGGCCGAGAAGCCCTGGACGACGCCGTTGTAGTCCGCGGCCTCGTAGATGCGCGTGGGGACGCCGAAATGCTGGGAGATGAGCTCCCGATAGGCGCGCGTGCGGGCCAGCCGGTCGGCCTGGTTCTCGTCGGTCAGCAGGCCGATGCGGATCTCGCGCACCTGGTCGGCCCAGGGGCGCCGCCCGGCCGGCGGCATGGGCGGGAAGGCCGGGGCCTGGGCTAGCGCGGGCATGGCGGCGGCCATCCCGACCAGGGCGAGGGCCTGCCGGCGGGGCATGGAGGCACGTGTCATCATGGCGTCATCTGCCTCCACCGCGGCCCGCCGGTCAACGGCGGAGCGCGGGGGCGTTCATGCCAACGCCGGCTTTCGGCGACCCGCGGCCTGCGCAGCAGCCTGAGGCCGCGCCCGCCGCTTGAGGGCACCAACATGACGATACCGACGAGCCGCTGAATGCGGCCGTTGGTATCAGTGCGCCGCGATCCCCTGGCGCGACCCGATCAGCGCGTGGCGGATGCGCGAGGAGATCAGGTCGATGACCGCCACCGTCGCGATCATCAGGATGATGATGAAGGCGACCTCGTCCCAGTGCCGGACCTTGATCCGCTCGGCGAGCTGCAGCCCGATCCCGCCCACGCCGACGACGCCGAGCACGGTCGCCGCGCGGGTGTTGCTCTCGAAGAAATAGAGCGCCTGCGCCAGCATCACCGGCAGCACCTGGGGCAGCAGGCCGAAGCGCGTACGCATCAGCCCGCTGCCGCCGACCGCCTCGATGCCCTCGGCCTGCTTGCGCTCCGCGTTCTCGATCGCCTCCGCATAGAGCTTGGCCAAGACCGCGATGTCGGCGGTCGCGATCGCCAGCACGCCGGCCAGCGGGCCGAGGCCGACGGCGCGCACATAGGTCAGCGCCCAGATCAGCTGGTCGATGCCGCGGAAGCCATCCAGGAAGCGCCGGACCGAGAAATGCGCGAGCGCATTGGTCACCACGTTGCCCGCGCCGAGAAAGCCGAGCGGCACGGCGATGGTCGCGGCGACCAGCGTCCCGAGGAAGGCCATGGCGACGGATTCCGCCATGCCCCACAGGATCTCCCGCCAGAGCTCGCCGGGGGAAGGCGGGATCATCAGCGTCACGATGGTGCCGAGCCCGGACAGCCCGCGCGCGATGCGGTTGGGCGTGATGTCGAACCACCAGCAGAGGAAGCCGAGCCAGGCGATAGCGCCGAGGCCGATCCCGATCCGCGCCGCGCGCACCGCCGGCGTGGCGCCGAAGGCCGCCGGCATTGCCGCGCGCAGCGCATCGAGGTCGCGCGGCAGCGGATGCGGCAGCGGCGCCGGCCAGGGCTTGCGCGCCGACGGCACGGCGGCGGAGATGTTGCGGCGCAGCCGCTCGCTCAGCAGGTCGATCGAGGCGACGGTCAGCACGATCAGCAGCACGATCGCGCTGATCTCCTCGTAGTAGTTGAAGGCGATGACGTGGTAGAGTTCCTCGCCGATGCCGCCCGCGCCGACGAAGCCGATCACGCTCGCGCCGCGCACGTTGATCTCGAAGCGCAGCAGGGCGTAGCTCAGGAAGTTCGGCAGGACCTGGGGCAGGGCGCCGAAGCGCACCCGCGCGAACCAGCCGCCGCCGGCGGCGCACACGCCCTCCACCGGGCCGGGCTCGATGTTCTCCACCACCTCGGCGAAGAGCTTCCCGTTGGCGCCGACGGTGTGGATGATGATGGCCAGGATGCCGGCCAGCGGGCCGATGCCGAAGGCCCAGACGAAGATCAGCGCGTAGACGATCTCCGGCACCGTCCGGCAGACCTCGAGGAAGCGCCGCGCCAGCTGGTAGGCGATCGGCGAGGGCGAGAGGTTCCGCGCCGCGACGAAGCAGAGCAGGGTGGCGGCCAGCGTTCCGACCAGGGTGCCGAGCAGGGCCATCTGGCTCGTCTCGAAGAGCAGCCAGGCCCATTTGTCGAGCCGGTACATCCAGGCCGCGAGGCTGCCGTCCGTTTCCCAGCTCGCGAACAGCACGTCTTGGCGCAGCGTCGGCAGGGTGCGCCAGATGTATTCGCCGATGCGCGGGATGCCGTCGGCCAGCGTCGTCGGCTCGACCTGGCTGACCCAGCCCGCGACCAGGACGCAGCAGAACAGCACCGCGCAGGCAACCAGCGTGGCGCGGCGGCGCATCCGCCGCGCCTGACGGAAGGCGGTCTCGCCGCGCGCGACCGGGTCACGCGCGGCCAGCGCCGCCGACGTCAGCGCGATGTCCACGAAGCCGTCAGGACCGGCGGCGGCGCTCGGCGGCCTCGTCGCGGCGGAGCTGGACGATCGGGTCGAACATCGCATGCGTCACCGGGGCGTAGCCCTGGCCGCTGCCGCGCTCGATCTGCTGGTAGACCTGCGGGTGCGTGGCGGCCAGCGCGACGTGGAAGTCGGTGAAGTCCTTCTTGAACTCGGCCGGCAGGTCGCGGCGGACGGTCATCGGGCCGTTCGGGATCGGGCGGGACGTCCAGATCACCCGGAGGTCGCGCATGTCGAGCATGCCCTTCTCGACCATGGCGCGCAGGTTGCCGCGGCTGTAGCCCTGGCTTTCCTCGCCCTGGCCGGATGCCCAGGTCGCGGCCGCGTCGTACTGGCGCTGCAGCACGGCGACGACGGCCTGCTCATGCCCGCCGCCGAAGCCGGTGCGGGAGAAGTACTGGCCGCTTTCCGTGCCGATCCCGGCGCCACGCAGTTCGCTGCGCGGGATCAGGTAGCCCGAGGTGGAGTTCGGGTCGGCCCAGGCCAGCGACTTGCCGCGCAGCTGCTCGAGGCCGGTGATGCCGCTGTCGGCGCGCACCACGATCACCGAGACGTAGGAGATGCCGCCGTCGTTCTCCCGCGCGACGAAGAGCGGCTCGACGCCGCCATTGGTGTCGAGCCAGGCCCCGGCATAGGCCGAGGCGCCGAGCGAGGAACCCTCGATCTGACGGGCGCTGAAGGCCTGCATCACGCCGGCATAGTCGGCGGCCGGGAACAGGCGGACGGGCACGCCGAAGGTCTGCTCCATCAGCGCGCGATAGGCCTCGAAGCGGCCGAGGCGGTCGGATTCGTTCTCGCCGCCGAGCAGGCCGAGGCGGATCTGCGGCACCTGCTGGGCCCAGGGGCGGCGCCCCGCGGCCGGCATGGCGGGCGTCTGGGCGACGGCCGGCGCGACGGGCGCCGCGGCAAGGAGGCCGGCGAAAAGCCTGCGGGTCAGCATGGGTCGGGGACTCCCGGTCGTGTTGGGGGGATTGACGACCGGACCGACCCGAGGCGTGCTCAGGCGGCGACGGTCGCCGCGCCCGCGGTGCGCTGCGGCGCCGGGGTGGCGGTGGGGTCGGCGGACTCCTCGAACTCGTCCTCGGAGACGCCGTAGATCTCCTGCACGCGCGCCGCCGTCAGCTCCGCCGGCGGGCCGTCGAACATCACGCGGCCGGCCTGCATCGCGACGATCCGGTCGCAATAATGCCGCGCGGTGTTCAGGTGGTGCAGGTTGGTCAGCACGGTGAGCCCGTCTTCGCGGTTCACCTGGCGCAGCGCGTCCATCACGACCTTCGCGTTGCGCGGATCGAGGGAGGCGATCGGCTCGTCGGCCAGCAGCACCTTCGGCTGCTGCAGCAGGGCGCGGCAGATCGCGACGCGCTGCTGCTGCCCGCCCGACAGCGTGTCGGCGCGCTGCAGCGCCGTGTCGGCCAGGTCGAAGCGGTCCAGCGTGCGGATCGCCTGCGCGCGCTCCTCCGGCGTGAACATGCAGAGCAGGGAGGTCAGCGTCGCGAAGGGGCCGGTGCGGTGGTTCAGCCGCCCGATCAGCACGTTGGTCAGCACGTCCAGCCGCTGCACCAGGTTGAACTGCTGGAAGATCATCGCGCAGTCCGTCCGCCAGCGGCGGAGCGCGGCGCCCTTCAGCGCCGTCACGTCCTGCCCGCCATAGAGGATCCGCCCCTCGGACGGGTCGGTCAGGCGGTTGATCATGCGCAGCATCGTGGACTTGCCGGCGCCGGAGCGGCCGATCACGCCCACCATCTGCCCGTCGGGGATGACGAGCCGCACGTCGCTGACGGCCGTCACCGCGCCGAAGCGCCGCGTCAGCCCCTGGAGTTCGAGCATGCCCCTGCCTTTCCGTACCGCGCCTCTAGAGGCGCCCGATGACAACCGAATGATGGTCCGGTGACGTCCGCATGTCTCTTACCGGATCGTGGACGAGGCAACGGCTTTCGCGCGCCGATCCGGGGACGGCTTTCGCCCACGCGCCTGCGGCGCGATGCTGGGCCCGCAGACCCCATCATGCGGAGAACGCCCATGGCCCACGGCCTCGTCGACGTCCGGATCTACACCACGCTGCCGAACCGCCTGCCGGAGTTCGTCAGGCTCTACGAGGAGCTTGCCTGGCCGCTGCAGCTGAAATACCTGGAGAACTGCCTGGGCTGGTACACGACGGTGGAAGGCGAGCTGAACACCGTCGTCCACATCTGGGGCTATGCCGACCAGGCCGACCGGGAGCGCCGGCGCAACGCCATGGCCGCCGACCCGGCCTGGGGGACCTACCTGAAGGAAGCCGCGGCGCGCGGCCTTCTGATCAGGATGGAAAACCGCATGGTCCGCCCAACCGGCTTCTTCTCGGCCTTTCAGGCGCAGAAGGCGTAGCGCGGCCTATCTCCCCCCCTCCCCCGTGGACGGGGGAGGGAGGTGCGCGCCTTGCTTGAGACGGCCCTCTTCGATACATGTAATGATATAACGTAGCGTTCCAGGTACCCCATGCGCCGTCGAAGCCTCCTCGCTGTCCTCGCCGCACCCGCCTGCCTGCCCCGGCGGGTTGCCGCGCAGGCGCCGCTGCGGGTGGTGGCGTCCTTTTCCATCCTGGGGAACATGGTCGCCGAGATCGCCGGACCGCGCGCGCAGCTCCGCGCCATCGCCGGGCCGAACACCGACGCCCATGCCTTCCAGCCTCGCCCCTCCGATGCCGAGGCGCTGCGCTACGCCGCGCTGGTCGTGCGCAACGGGCTCGGCTTCGACGCCTGGATGGACCGCGTGATGCGCAGCGCCAGCTATCGCGGCCCGGTTGTCACCGCGACGGAGGGCATCGCGCCGCGCTCCATGCCCGCCCATCTGCACCATGGCGGGGCGGAACGGCGCCCATCCCAGGCCGGCGGCCCGCGGGAGGTCCCGGACCCCCATGCCTGGCAGGACCTCCGCCTCGGCATGGCCTATGTCCGCAACTTCGCCCGCGGCCTGGCCGCCGCCGATCCCGCCCACGAAGCGGCCTACCGGGCGGCCGGCGAGGCCTATGCCGGCCGGCTGCAGGCGCTGGATGGCTGGGTCCGCGCCGAGGTCGCGGCCGTGCCGGAGGCGCGCCGCAAGGTCGTCACCAGCCACGACGCCTTCGGCTATTTCGGCGCGGCCTACGGCATCCGCTTCCTCGCGCCCCAGGGCGTCTCCACGGAATCGGAACCCAGCGCGCAGCAGGTCGGCGCGCTGATCCGGCAGATCCGCGCCGAGGGCATCACCGCCGTCTTCCTCGAGAACATGGGCAACCCCGCGACACTGGAGCGCCTGGCGCGGGAGGCCGGGGTGCGCGTGCGCGGCCGCCTCTATGCCGACGCGCTGTCCGAGCCCGCTGGCCCGGCGCCGAGCTACGAGGCGATGTTCCGCCACAATGTCTCGCTGCTGGTGCCCGCGATGCGGGGCGAGGTGGCGTAGAGCCTCACCGCATCCTGTTCGCCGCGGCCTGGACCGGCGGGCGCGATGGGCCAGGATGACGGGATGCCCTCGCTCCCCGACGGCCTTCCTTTTCCCGCGACCGCGGCCGAGGCGCGGCTGCTGGTCCCGGCGCTCGCCGAACGCGTCGAGACCGCGGACCGCACCGGGGAGGTCAGCGTGATCGGCGGTGCCGACGCCTCCTCCACGCGCTTCGATCCCACGCGGACGGTGCATGCCGCGATCGTCGCGCTGGGCTGGCCGTCGCTGTCGCCGCTCGGCCGCGGCGGGGCGACGACGACGGGCGGGCTGCCCTATGTCCCGGGGCTGCTCGGCTTCCGCGAAGTGCCCGCGCTGGCCGAGGCCTGGGCGCGGCTCGATCCCAAGCCGGACCTCGTCATGATGGACGGGCACGGGCTCGCGCATCCCAAGGGGCTCGGCATCGCCTGCCTGCTCGGCCTGGTGCTGGACGTGCCGGTCATCGGCGTCGCGAAGTCGCCGCTGGTCGGCGAGGTCGAGGGCACGCTGCCGGACGACGCCGGCGCGAGCGCGCCACTGGTGTTCAAGGGCAGGCGCATCGGCGTAGCCCTGCGCAGCCGGCGGGGCGCCAACCCACTCTACGTCTCGCCAGGGCATCGCGTGTCGCAGGAGACGGCGCTGGACTGGGTGCGGCGCTGCCTGACCGGCCGCCGCCTGCCCGCGCCGACCCAGGCCGCGCATGAGGCCGCCGGGGCGCTGCGGCTTTCCGCGCGGGCGGGGCCGGGACCATGACCCGCGCCGACAGAAGCGCGGCTCATGGTCATGCCGTTCATCCATACGCGTTTTCCGAGTCGTCAGGCGATTCCGCCTGACTGGAAAATGCTTTAGCACGCCGGCATGTCCCGGATCTGGATCGCGCTCGGCGCCGTCTTCGGCCTGGTCTCGGTGGCGATGGCCGCGGTCGCCTCGCACGGGCTCGCGCCGGACCGCGCCGCGCTGGCGACGACCGGCGCCTCCATCGGCGCCTGGCACGCGCTGGCGCTGATCGGCGCGGGGCTGCTGGCGGAGCGCCGGCGCGGGCGGATGGTGCATGTCGCGGCGGCGCTCTTCGCGGCGGGCACGCTGCTGTTCTGCGGCGGCGTCTTCGTGCGCGCGCTGACCGAGCACTCGATCGGCCTGGTCACGCCGGTCGGCGGCACGGTGCTGATGGTGGGCTGGGGCGTGTTCGGCGTCGCCGCCTTGCTCGCCCCGCAGCGCTGAATGATCGCGAGCGCCTACCTCGCCGCCGAGGGCTTCGAGGCGGAACTCGCGGAGGAGCTGCGCCGCGCCGGCCGCCGCGTCGAGGCCTGGCACGGCCGGCTCGCGCTGTCGCGGGATCCGCCGCTTGCTTCGGCCTGGGCACTCGACGTCTGGACCGACCCGCGGGAGATCGCGGCCCCGTCGGTGAAGGCGGCCTCCGACGCGCTGCGCGCGATCCAGCGGAACTGGTCGGCCTACGCCGCCACGCATCACCGCCGCGCCGCGCTGATCACCGAGCGTCTGCCGCCGGTGAAGGCGCGGCCGCTGGCCTTTCCGGAACCAGCGCCGACATCCCATCTCGGCGCTTGGACGCTGCTGGCGCCGGACCGCCTGCTGGCTTCGCCGGTCAAGGCGAGCCCCTTCATCAACGGCGAGGTCGCCTTCGTCGAGGACAGGGAAGGCCCGCCATCCCGCGCCTACCTCAAGCTGTGGGAGGCGCTGACGCGGCTCGGCCGCCATCCCGGCCCTGGCGAGCGCTGCATCGACCTCGGGGCCTCGCCCGGCGGCTGGACCTGGGCCCTGGCGCGGCTGGGCGCGCGGGTGGAGGCGGTGGACAAGGCCCCCCTCGATCCCCGCGTCGCCGCCATGCCCGGCGTGACCATGCGCAGCGAGAGCGCCTTCGGCCTGGATCCCGCGAAGGAGCCGCTGGTGGAGTGGCTGTTCAGCGACGTGATCTGCTATCCCGCGCGGCTGCTCGCACTGGTGCGCCGCTGGATTGCGGCCGGGGCGGCGCGGAACCTGGTCTGCACCATCAAGTTCCAGGGCTCCACCGACCACGACGTCGCCGCGGAATTCGCAGCGATCGAGGGTGCCGTGCTATTCCATGGTGCGCACAACAAGCACGAGTTGATGTTCGCCCGCCTGGCGGAACGGTAGACGCAGCGGACTTAAAATCCGCAATCCCTCGGGGTGTGCCGGTTCGAGTCCGGCGGCGGGCATCCCCCCCTCGACCTACGGCGCCGAGGCCAGCACGATCGTCTCAACCTGGCGCATGCGCGCGAGCATCGCGGCATGCGGGCCGCGGCGCGGATCGAGCGATCCCTGGATGTCGGCATAGACCTCGTTCAGGCTGCGATGGCGGCCTGAGCGCGCGATGAACACCGATCCGTTCGCGGCCACGATCTCGGGCGAAACGTAGGACGCCGCGCGATGCGACGGCGTGCGGGCGAGTTGCCGCAGGAAGCGCTCCGCCCCGACCTGGCCGAGGAAGTGGACGAGATACACATCGGCAGCCCTGACCGGTCGCTTCAGCACCTCGGCCAGCCGCGTCTGGGCCTTCCGGATCCGCGTCATCGCGAGCGCCGCCGACAATCCGGGATCGTCGCGCAAGGCGAGGATCTCGGCGAGCAGCGCTGCGTCCGCCACCGAGACGTCGCCGGTCGAGCGGTCCGTCACGACGGCCGCGGCGTGCGCATCGAGCCCATGTGCCCGCCCGTGATCCCTGATCGTCTCGAGCCAGGTGTCGCGCGTGAACTGCATCAGCCCACGTGCCGACGAAGCCGGGTTCTCGGCATCGGGATCGAAGCGGCTCTCCCGCCAGGCGAGGGCGAGCAGAAGCACGCCGTCCGCATCGCGTGCGCCCGCCGCGGCCCACACGGCCTCCAGCACGCCCGGTTCGACATTCGGCAGGATGGGTGCGGCCTGCGCGGTCCTGACCGACGGCGGTGTCGGCCGCGCGGCGGCGGTCGCCCGTGTCGGTGCCCGGGCGGCGAGCCTGGCCGTCGGGCGCGCCGTCCGGCGATCGTCCGCGCGGACCTGCTTGGCGGCGGCGTCCGCGCGGGCCCGCCCGGTCGCCTCGGCCGGCGAGGACGCGAAAGGTGCGACGAGCAGGTTAAGCGCCAGTGCCACCGCAGCGACGGGCGTCCGGCCCGCGCGGCGCGCGGGCATGAGGCGTGCGTGCCTGTCCACAGTCTCCTCCTCGGGGGGCGAGAGGGCAGCCGGTCGTCCGGTCCGACCGGGGGGGCAGGTGGTCGGCCGGGGCATCGCTGCCGCGAAAGCGGGCAGCGCTGACTGAGCTATAGATCGAAGCCACCAGCCTAAAGTGTCACCAGGACGCGAGTTCCTGGGCTCGCGACACCGCGAGGTTCAGCGCTTCTTCAGCAGCTGCGCCGTCAGCTTCGCCGCGATCGGCTTGCGCGGCAGGTCGAAGAAGCGCGAGAGGCTCCAGCGCCCGTGTCGCACCCGGGCGCGCATGTCGGAGAATTCCCGGAAGCCCGCGCGCCCGTGGTAGCGCCCCATCCCCGACGCGCCGACGCCGCCGAAGCCGAGCGCGGGGAAGGCCGCGTATTCGACCGCGCGCCCCGTCACCAGCGCGCCCGACCGCGTGCGGGCCGCAATCCTTTCCTCCTCCGCGCGCGTCGCGCCGAAGAGATAGATCGCGAGCGGCGCCGGCCGCGCGGCGATCCAGGCAATGGCCTCCTCGAGGTCGCGCATCTTCTGGACTGCGAGCAGCGGGCCGAAGATCTCCTCGCGCGACAGCGCTGCCCCGGCCGGCGCTTCGGCCAGCGCGATGGCGCGCCGGCGCCCCGCATCCGCGCCGAGCGGCGTGACGCGCGCATCCCGCGCCAGCGCGTCCAGCCGCGCGGCCTGCGCGTCCGACGCCACCGCGCCTTCCGGCTCGGCGATCCCCGACGCGCGGCAGGCCGCCTCGAAGGCGACGGCGTCGTGGCCGACCAGCAGCACGGTGTCCGGCGCGATGCAGGTCTGGCCGGCATTCACCGCCTTGCCCGCCAGGATGTCCCGCGCGGCGGCGTGGAGCTCGGCGCCGGGCAGCACGATGCAGGGGCACTTGCCGCCGAGCTCCAGCGTGACCGGCACCAGGTTGCGCGCAGCGGCCTCGGCCACCTTGCGCCCCGTCGCGGTGCCGCCGGTGAACACCAGGTGGTCCCAGGGCTGCGCACAAAAATCCGCTGCGACATCCGCGCCGCCCTGCACGCAGCACGCGACGTCGGGCCCCAGCGCGGCGTCGAGCACCTCGGCCAGGATCGCCGCCGTGCGCGGCACGAATTCGGATGGCTTCACGCAGACCCGGTTGCCCGCGGCGATCGCGTCCACCACAGGCCAGAGGGCGAGCTGCACCGGGTAGTTCCAGGGCGCGACGACGCCGACCACGCCCTTCGGCACCGGCTCCTCCGCCGCCGTCGTCGGCCAGAAGGGATAGGGCACCCAGGCCCGCCGCGGGCGAGCCCACCAGCGCAGCCAGAAGCGCGAGTATTTCGCGGCGTCGGCGACGATCAGCACGTCGGCCAGCAGCGTGTCGTAGCGCGAGCGCCCGCCGTAATCCGCGTCGAGCGCGCGGGCAAGATCTTCGGCACGGTCCAGAACGGCCTCCGCGAGCCGCTTCAGCAATTCGCGCCGCTGCGCGACGGACAGTCGCCCGTCGCGCGCCTCTGCGGCGCGCAGCGCGGCCAGAGCCTCGGCAGGGGTCACGCCGTTTCCTTCGGCAATGGCGTCGCCATCAGCGCCGCCGCCGCGGCCTCGCCGGAGCGGATTGCGGCCTCGATCGTCGCGGGCAGTTCGGGCAGGGTCCAGTCGCCGGCGAGCGCCAGATTGGCCAGGGGCATGCGCCTCGGCCTCGGGCGCGGGCCGGTGCCGTGACGCGGCGTCGCGCGCCGTTCGCGGACGGCGCGCGCGCGCGGCGGATCGACGGGCCAGTCGCCCGGCAGGTCGAAGCGGATCGCGGCCTCTCGCACCTCGGGCCAGATCCGCGCGGCGGCTTCCTCGTCCGACAGGCCCACGGAATCGTCGGCCGCGCTTACCGTGACGGAGACACCCTCGGGCCGCACCAGCACCCATTGCGCGAGCCCGCCGAGCAGGCCGATGAAGCGCACCGGCCCGTCGGTCTCCTGCGCGAAATGCACGTTCAAGATCGGCGCGTGGCGGTCGGGCACCGGCACCTCCGGCAGCAGCCGCGCGACCTCCCAGGGCGGCAGCGCCAGGATCACCTGGTCCTCCGGCGCGAGGTCCACGACGTGGTCGCCGAAATCGAGCGTGATCGCCTTGTCGCCGTCGCGCCCGATGCCACGCAGCCGCGCGCCCGCCTGCAGCGAGGCGCCGTGGCAGGCCAGCGTCGCGACGGCGGGCGCGACCAGATCGGGCCCGAGCCCGCGCGAGGCGACATAGAGCTTCGCCGCGCCCGGCATCGCCAGGCGGCGCAGGATCACGCCGAGCAGCTTCGCCGAGGCTTCGTCGGCCGGCGTGTTCAGCGCGGCGACGGTCAGCGGCTCCACGAGGGATCGCAGCAGGTCGGGATGCGCGGCGAAGGCCTGCGCAATGGTCCGGTCGGCGCCCGGCAGCGCCAGCCCGATCAGGCTGCCGAGCCCGCCCATCGACATGCCGTTGGGCCGCTTTGCCGCGGTGATCCAGCCGAGCGGCGAGAGCGCAACGCGGCGCGCGGAATGGTCGTCGAGGTCGAGAACCGGCAGCCCCTCGGGCTCAGGCTCGACCCAGCCTTCGCGCGCGCCGATCGCGGTCAGGAAGCGCAGCGCGACGCGGTTGGCGCCGAGCAGGGCGTGGGTGCCGTTGTCCGTCCCGTCGGGCAGCGCGCGCGCGCGGCCGCCGGCCGCCGGCGACGCTTCGTGGATCGTGACTCGATGGCCTGACTTGACGAGGAGGAGCGCGCCCGCGAGGCCCGCTACGCCGGCGCCGACGACGTGGAAGGTCATGGTCGGGAACGGTGGCGTGGAAAGCGGCCCCATCCCCGTCCCTCCCCCGCAAAAGCGGGGGAGGGGGGAGTGGCGGCGGGGGAGGGCGCACCAACCCTCCCCCGCCGTTGCGGGGGAGGGCAGGGAGCGGGCTCAGGAGACCCAGCCATCATCACGCCGGCCTCAGCGCGATCAGCGCCATCCGCAGCTTCTCGCCGCGCGTCAGCCGGGCGCGTGTCCGCGGGGACGCGAAGCCCTGGGCCAGCATGCGCTCCAGCAGCATGCGGTAGCCCGCCATCATGACCTTCGCCGGCTTCAGCGCGCGGGCGTCGTGCTGCGACAATTCCACCTCCGCGCGTCCGAAGCCGGCGCGCGCCTGCTTTGCCAGCGCCTCCAGGCAGCGCGCGAAGCCAGGATGCGCGACGATGGCCTGCGCGTCCCCCGTCGCGACGCCGTGCTGGTCCAGCAGCGAGCGCGGGACGTAGACGCGGTCGCGTGCCGCATCCTCCTCGGCGTCGCGGACAATGTTCACGAGCTGGAACGTCCGCCCGAGCGCGAGCCCCCAGGCCTCCGCGCCCGGCGCGCCGAAGATGCGCACGGCCATCGCGCCGACGCTGCCCGCGACGCGGCGGCAGTAGAGGTCGAGCCCCGCCTCGTCGGCGATGCGCACGCGGTCTTCCGCATCCGTCTCCATGCCCGCGACCATCGCGCCGCATTCCGCCAGGGGCAAGGAAAAGGCGTCGCGCGCCCAGGCGAGTTCGGACGACAGCGCGCAATCCGGGCGGTCCAGCTTGGCGCGCCAGGCCGCCAGGAAGCGCCGCTTCTCCGCGACCGGCATGGCGGCATCGGCGATGTCGTCCACCGCGCGGCAGAAGCCATAGACCGCGAACAGCGCGCGGCGCCGGTCGCCTTTCAACACCCTCATGCCGCGGGTGAAGGAGGACCCCGCGCGTGCCACCCGCGCGCGCACCACCGCCGCGTCCGACGGCGCGCGCAGTACAAGCGCCGCGAAGGCTTGCGCGAAATCCGCCTTGCCGAGCGCGACGCGCCCCGAAACGGGATCGGCCGCGCGCAGCCTCCCCAGCAGCGTCCAGGCGAGCCGTAGCGTCACCGCAGCCTGATGGCGCAGGCGCGACCGCAGCAGGCGGGGCAGGGGGGCGGTGGTCTCCAGCAGCGCCTCGACACGATCCAGCGCGGCGTCCAGGATCTCGCGACGCTTCGGGTTCGCGGGCGCGAAGAAGGCGCCCTCGCCACCCGCGAGCGCCATCCAGGGTTCCGGCAAGTATATCCGGTCCAGCGCGTCGCGGTCCGGTACCAGGTCCTGCAGGTGGTTCAGGATCTGCAGCGCCGTGCAGAGCGCGTCGGAGGCGTGATGGCCTTCGGCGCTCTCGCCATGCACACGCAGCAGCATCCGCCCCACGGGATCGGCGGAGCGGCTACAATAGTCCTCCAGCGCTGCCCAGTCGGCGTAGCGCCGCTGAACCGCGTCCTGGCGGAAGGCGGAGAGCATCAGCACGGCCTCCTCCTTCCCGACATCCGCAAGTGCCAGGTCGGCGGTCGCCTCGAGCGCGTCCAGCCGGCGCAGCTTCTCCTCTGCTGTCAGCCCAGCGGAATCCGCGATGTCGTCGGCGGTGCGGACGAAGCGGTAGAACTGCATGACCTTGGCCCGCGCCGCCTTCGGCAGCAGCAGCGAGGCCGTCGGGAAGTTCTCGGAGTCATGGTCCCGCGTCGGCGGGCCCACGGCGATGGCGCCGCCCCCTTCCACGACGCTAGGCCGTGCCGTCGGGCTGATACGCAGCGCCTTTCCCGCGCGCGTCATACGCACGACCTTTCCACCCCGCGGGCTTGCCCATCCAGCCCCGCACCAGCGCGGTCCACTGGATCGCCAGCGCCACCGCGACGGCAAGCGGATGCAGCGGGATCGTCCAGATGGGCTCCCGCACCCGCATCGTCACGGCCGTCCGTAGCGCGAAGCCGATGGCGATCGCCAGCACGGCCCAGGGGTTCGGCAGCAGCGCGAGCGGCCAGAGGAAAGCGCCGGCCAGCAGCGCCGTCCAGATCGGCAGGCCGATCGGCGTTGCCATGCCCTCGCGCGCGTTCTTGACGAAGCCAGCCCAGCTCTCGGCGAAGCCCGAATACATGCGGCAGGTCGCCAGCGGCGCGCCCTCCACCACCTCCGTCGCGAAGCCCTGCGCGCGCATCCGCCGGGCCAGCTGCAGCGCGTCGTGCAGCAGGTGGCGGATCGCGGCGTGCCCGCCCGTCGCCTCATAGGCCTGGCGCTCGACGAGCATGAGCTGCCCGCAGCCCGCCGCCATGTCCGCCCGCCTGGTGAAGGCGCGGCCGCCGCCCGGGAGGTAGCAGAGCAGGAGGAAGTTGATCATCGGCACGGTCACGGCCTCGCCGAGCGAGCCGATCTCCTGCCGCGGCACGCCGGTGACCATGGCACTGCCGGTTTCCGCGGCATGGCCCGCCATCAGCGCCGCGGCGTCGGGCTCCAGCCGGACATCGGCGTCGATGAAGAGGAGATGCGTGCCCGTCGCGGCCTCCGCTAGGCGCGCGCAGGCATGCACCTTGCCCGTCCAGCCCGGTGGCAGGGGCGGGCAGGCAACCAGCCGCACGCGCGGATCGGCCGCCGCGAACTCGTCCACGATCGCGGCGGTGCGGTCGGTGGAGCCGTCATCCATCACGACGACCTCGACCGCGACCCCGCGCGAGGCCAGCGCGTGGCGCAGGCAGCTCGCGATGTTGGCTTCCTCGTTCCGCGCCGGCACCAGCACCGAAACCAGCGTCCCGGCCGGAGGCGTGCCGCGCGGCGGGCGCACCAGCACCAGGTTCGCCACCGCCATGCAGGCCGGGAAGGTCGCCAGCCACAGCGCGACCCAGGCCCAGGTGAACTCCAGCGGCATCAGCCCGCTTCCTCCCGCGGATCGTGCCCAGGGTCGTGCCGGGGATCGTAGCGCCGCCCGGTGACCACCGCGACCAAGCGGCGCCAGAGCGGGAAGATGCCCCCCATGCCCTCGCGGCCGCGGATCAGCGCCTCGAACCGGGCGGGATCGCGGGTGATGGCGTCGCCGGCCAGGCGGTCCATGGTGGCGGCCAGAGCGTCGGACAGCGCCACCGACCGCGCGTCGCGGTCCAGCACGACGAGGTCCTGGCCGGCGATCGGATCGCCGAAGGCGCACAGCATCTCGGCCTTACGCTCGGTCCAGAAGGGGTAATCGAGCGCAAGCGGCACGAAGACCGCGTCGGGCGCGAATTCCGGCAGACGGGTCATGCCGGGCGCGATCGGCACGGGGCGTTCCCGCACGTCGGAAAATCGCCCCGGTGCGTTCATCCAGAGCATTCGGCCGGGATCGGCCAGCACCTCCTTCGCGAGCTTGAGGAAGGCGACGGCGCCGCGCGGCGTGCCGGTCTCCACCCCGAAGACGCCGAGGCTGCGCATGAAGGGGTAGCGGTCGAGCGCCAGCTTATCCATGGGGATGAACATGCGGCGTTCGCGCATGAGCCCCTGGGACAGCAGCATGAACGCGACGCCGTCCCACCAGCCCGGATGATTGGCGAAGACCACGACGGGACGGTTGCCGTAGTTCCGCGGCAGACCCCAGCGCGCGACGCGGCAGGCCCGCATATGCTTGCGGAAGAAGCCGCGGAACCAGAAATGGAAGAACGCCATGCGCCACGGGCTGAACGACCCGATCGGGTCTTCCGGTGCGGCGTTGCTGGACTTCATGGCTGGATGTGGCCTGGCTCTCTGCCCCCTCCCTGGCCCTGCCCCGCAGCGGCGGGGGAGGGGACGAGCGGGCGGGGAAGGGGAAGAGTAGGGTTACTCCGCCGCCGCCGCCAGTTCGCGGTCGCGGCGGCCGGCCTGGCGGGCGCGCTCGCCCATGCCCTTGCCGCCGGCATCGGTGTCCATGGCGTCCGCCGCGATCCAGCCTGACATCATCACCATCGGCATGCCTGGCCCCGGATGCGCCGCGCCGCCGCAGAGATAGAGGCCCTTCACGAACTTGCTGCGGTTGCCCGGCTTGAAGGCGCCCATGAAGCTGCCGTGCGACGCCAGCCCGTAGATCGCGCCGTCCAGCACCTTGTAGCGGTTGTGGATGTCCACCGGCGTGAGCTGGCTCTCCACCACGATCCGCTCCTCGATGTCCTCCATCCCCGCGGTGCGCTTCAGCTTGTCGAGGATCTTCTGCCGATAGGCCGGGAACATCTTTGACCAGTCATGGCCGGGGCGCAGATGCGGCGTGTGGACCAGGACATACAGTGCCTCGCCGCCCGGGGGCGCCGTGGTGTCGTCGCTGCAGGAGGTCGCGGCGAGATAGGCGGTCGGGTCGGGCGCGGGCTCGCCCCGCTTGTAGATGGCGTCGAACTCTTCCTCCGCGTCGCGGGAGAAGACGAAGCAGTGATGCGCGAGGTGGTCGTAGCGCTTCCTGAGCCCGAGATAGAGCACGATGCCCGAACACGCCGGCTCGAACCCCTTGCCGTCGTACTTGCGCGCGGGCTCGCCGCCGACGAGCTCACGATAGGTGCGGATCGCATCCATGTTGGAGATGACGGCGTCGCAGGCGATCCTCTCGCCCGTGGACGTCACCACGCCCTTCACGGCCCCGTCCACGATGTCGAAGCCCGTGACCTCGGTGCTCGGGTGCAGATCGGCGCCGAGATCGCCGGCGAGCTTCGCCAGGCCCTCGGCCACCGCGCGCGTGCCGCCGACGGGATACCAGACGCCCTCATGCGCCTGCATGTCGGCGATCGAGGTCAGCACCGCCGGCGCCAGGTAGGGCGAGGACCCCACATACTGGCAGTAGTGGTCGAGCATCTGCGCGAGCCTGGCATCCGGCACATGGCCGCGGATGACCTTGGCGACCGTGCGGCCCATCTTCAGGCTCAGCACGTCCTTCAGCGTGTCGGGCTTCAGGTTCATTCGGAAGTTCAGCGTGTCGGCAATGCCCTCGACCGGCTTCCAGAAGAAGAAATTCTCGGAGACGCGGTGCAGGTTCTCCGCCTCAGCCTGCAGCTTTTTGTAGCCCTCGCCCTGGCCGGTGCCCGGCGCGAAGCGGTCCATCTCCGCCGCCATCCGGTCCACGTTCTCCATCAGGTCGATCCGCGTGCCGTCGTCGAAGAAGCAGCGCCACTGCGGATCGAGCCGGATCAGCGGCAGGTCCTGCGCCTGGTCGCGGCCGGCCTCGGCGAAGATCCGGCGCAGCACGCGCGGCACCGTCAGGATCGTCGGCCCCATGTCGAAGCGGAAGCTGCCCGACCCGTCCGGCGCATCCAAGGTCAGCACCGCCGCCTTGCCACCCAGCCACGGGTTCTTGTCGAGCACCGTCACCTTGTGCCCGCGCGCCGCCGCCACCGCCGCCGCAGCGAGCCCACCCAGCCCGGACCCGACCACCACCACCCGCTGCGCCATGCGTGCGTCCTCCTATGGGGCTGAAGCGTAGCATGCTGACGAGGTTGCTGCGGGGGCGCTGCCCCCGCGCCCCCGCCGGGGGGCGAGCCGCCCCCCGGACCCCGTCATCTGTTTTTCAGTGCCGAAGAAGAGGGGGCCGAAGTGCCCCCCTCTTCTTCGGCACTAAACCGATCGCAGGTCCAGGAGGCCGCTGCCTCCTGGTGGGGGGTGCAGGGGGCAAAGCCCCCCTGCGGCGACCCCGTCTGCAATCTAACGTTCAGGTCCATAGGCGGCCGCCGGCGTGGCCGCGGCGAGGTCGCCGGCGACGGTCGGGCGGGAGGGGGCGGTGGTCAGGCCGAGGTCCTTGGAAAGGAGGTTGGCCGTGATGCGCGCGCCCTCGTAGATCACGGGCAGGCCGCTGCCGGGGTGGGTGCCGCCGCCGACGAGGTAGACGCCCTCGACGTCGCGGAAGCGGTTGCCCGGCCGGAAGTAGAGCATCTGCGGCAGTTCGTGCGACAGGTTAAAGGTCGCGCCGTAGCCGACGGCGTAGTCGTCCCGCCAGTCCTGGGGGGCCACGATCTTCTCGTAGCGGATATGGGGGCGCAGGTCGGGCAGGCCGAGCGCCTGGAGGCGGTCGAGGGCGACTTCCCGGTAGCGTGCGGTCTGGGCGGGCCAGTCCGGCTGCTTCAGCAGGTTCGGCACGGGCACCAGGACGTAGAGTGCGGTGTGGCCCTCCGGTGCCAGGGTCGGGTCGGTGGCGCCGGCGTGTTGCACATACATCGAGGGCACGTCGGGGATGGTGCCGCGCTCGATCTGGGCGATGTTCTCCTGGTAGCCCTCGCTCAGCAGCACGGTGTGGTGCGCGAGTTCGGGGCAGGGCCGGTCGAGCCCAAGGTAGAGCATGAAGGTCGAGCAGGAGTAGTTCGCCTTCTCGATCTTCCGGTCGGGCCAGGTCTTGCGCAGCGAGGCCGGGATCAGCCGGGGGATGGCGTGGGCGAAGTCGCCGTTGACCACGACCGCGTCGGCGTCGTGTCGCCTGCCAGCGACCTCCACGCCTTTGGCGCGGGTCCCTTCGAAGGCGATGCGGTCCACCGGCGTGTCCAGCCTGATCTCGGCGCCGAGCCGCTCGGCAACGCGCGCCATGGCGCTGGACACGGCGCCGCAGCCGCCGATGGGATGGAAGATCCCGTGGTCGTATTCGAGGTAGGAGAGGATGGTGAAGAGGGACGGGCACCGGAAGGGGCTCATCCCGAGGTACTTTGTCTGGAAGCTGAAGGCGAGGCGGACGCGCGGGTCACGGAAGTGCCGCGCCAGGTCCTTGTCCACGGTGGACCAGGGCCGCAGCTTGGGCAGAGCGCGGATCATGTCCCACTTGACCATGTCGAGCGGGCCTTCGAAGGCGCGTTCGAGCACGGGTCGGAAGACCTCGAGCTTCGCGCGGTTCTCCGCCATGAAGGTCCTGAGGCCCTTGGCGTCGCCCGGCGCGAATTTCGCGAGTTCCGCCTCCATCCGCTCCAGGTCGGAGGAGCAGTCGAGCTGGGTCTGTCCGCCGGCATGCTCGAAGACCAGGCGGTACTGCGGATCGAGCCGGCGGAGGTCCACCTCGGATTCCAGCTCCGCCCCGCAGCGCTGGAATACCTCCTTCAGAATGCGGGGGTAGAGGAAGAAGGTCGGGCCGAGGTCGAAGCTGTAGCCGTCCTCGGTGGTCAGCGTGCGCGTGCGCCCGCCGACCACGGGGTCGCGCTCATAGACGGTGACGCGAGCGCCGGAGGCGGCCAGCAGCATCGCGGCGGCGAGGCCGCCGGGGCCTGCCCCGACGATGGCGATCCTGGTGCTCGGGCGCCTGACGGCGGGGGAGGCAAGCGTGTTGTTCATCGTTTCCGCAGCCAGATGCCCCCGGCACGGGAAGTCGCAAGGGGCAGCGCGGCTAACTCATGCCGCGACGGGGGCTGCGGGGGAAGCCATGCTAGCGTTGGCAGCCTCGATTTCCAGGCACCGCCCGGCGGCCCGCGGCAGCAGCCGGGTCAGGTAGAAGGCGGCCAGACCGGCACGGTCCCGCTCCACGGCGGCGGCGCGGGCCAGCATCCAGCCGCCGACCGTCCAGCCGCAGGCCTCGAGATAGGGGACGGCGAGCGACTGGGCGAGGTCAGGGTCGCGGGCCTGGATGGCCAGCATGGTCGCGGTCGCCTGGCCGAGCTGGGCGGCGGCGGGACCGAGGCCGGGGACGGCGGCGATCTCGGCCAGCAGGGCGCGCATGGCGGCGCCGCCGTCCTTCGCGACCTTGCGGACCAGCAGGTCGATCGCCTGGATGCCGTTGGTGCCTTCGTAGATCGGGGCGATCCGGGCGTCGCGCAGGACCTGGGCGGCGCCGGCATCCTCCACGAAGCCCATCCCGCCATGCACCTGCACGCCGAGCGAGGCGACGTCCACGCCGCGGTCGCTGCACCAGGACTTCACGATGGGGATGAGAAGCGCGAGCCGCGTGCCGGCTTCCTCGTCCTTCAGCAGGTGCTGGCGGTCGAGCGCGGCGGCGGCCTCCAGCGCCATCAGCCGGCCGGCCAGCGTGACCGCGCGCATCTCCGTCAGCATGCGCGCGACGTCGGGGTGCTGCGCGATGGGCCGGCCGCCCTGCACGCGCTGGTCGGCATAGGCTTCGGCAAGTGCCAGCGCACGGGCCCCCTGACCGACGCCCTGCACGCCGACGCCGAGGCGGGCGGCGTTCATCATCGCGAACATCGCCTGCAGCCCGCGGTTGGGCTCGCCCACCATCTCGGCCTCGGCGCCATCGAACAGCATCACGCAGGTCGGCGCGGCGTGGATGCCCATCTTCTTCTCGATGCCGCCGCAGCGCAGCGCGTTGCGCGTGCCGTCGTCCCGGATGCGCTGGGCCGCGAAGAGGCTGATCCCGCGCGAGCCCGGCGGCGCGTCGGGCAAACGGGCCAGGATCAGGTGCAGGATGTTGTCGGTGGTCTCGTGCTCGCCCCAGGTGATGTAGATCTTCTGGCCGTGGATGGCGTAGCGCCCGTCGCCGAGGGGTTCCGCGCGGGTGCGAATGGCGCCGAGGTCCGAACCCGCCTGCGGCTCCGTCAGATTCATCGTGCCGGGCCATTCGCCGGTGACGAGCTTCGGAATCCAGCGCGCCTTCTGGTCCTCCGAGCCGAATTCCAGCAGCAGGTCGATGGCGCCGGTGGTCAGCAGCGGCCCGAGGAAGAAGGACATGTCGGCCGAGGAGGCGAGTTCGCAGACCGCGGTCCAGATGGAATGCGGCAGGCCCTGGCCGCCGAAGGCCTCCGGCGCGGCGACGCCCTGCCAGCCTGATTCGACCCAGGCCTTCATGGCGGCGTGGTAGCGGTCGGGCACGGTGACGCGGCCATTGGCGTAGTGCGCGCCTTCCCGGTCGGCGGACTGCCAGTTCGGCGCCAGGACCTCCGTGCAGAAGCGGTCGCACTCGCCGACGATCGCGGCGATGTCCTCGGCCGCGAGCGGCGCGCCGGCGGCGGCGGCGATGCCCGGCAGGTCCACCACCCGCGTGAGGCCAAGGATGAGGTCGTCGGCGGCCGTGCTGCGGGTCATGCCGTATGTTCCTCCGTTCGGTGGCGCAGCCTGGGCCCGGGCGTCGCCGACAGGGCCTTCGCGCGTCGCGCGCGCGAGCGCAAGCCCCGCGTCGGGGTGAAGCATCCTGGCGATGTCAGGAAAAGGGGGCGGGCCTGGCGGCCTCGCGGCAACTCGCCCGCGGCGGCGGGCCTGGCGAGAGGGGCGGGGCGCCCGCAGGCGCCCCGCTGGTCATCCCCCGCTCAGTGCATCCGGCTGCGGCTGGTGCCGCCGCCGCGGCCGGCGGTGCCGCGCGTGCCGCTGCCCGTGCGACCCTTGGACGCCGTCTTCGACGCGGTGCCGGTGCGGCGCGTCGTGGCGGCCTTGGCGGTGCGCGTCGCCTTCGCCTTCGACCCGTTCGCGCGGGTCGAGGCCTTCGCCGCGGTGCGGCCGGTGCCGGACTTGGCGGTGCTGCGGCTGCCGGCGGTGCGCTTGGACGCGGCCGCACCGCGCTTGGCGGTCGTCGTGCCGCGCGAGGCCGAAGCGGTCTTGCGCCCGCTCGCCGCCTTGCCGCGCGTGCCGGCCGCCTTCTTCGCCGTGCCCGTCGCGGCCTTGCCGCGCGTGGCGCTCGCGGCCTTGCCGCGCGTGCCAGTCGCCTTCTTCGCCGCGCCGGTTCTGGCCGTGCTGCGGGAGGACGAGGCGCTCTTGCGCGTGCCGGCGCTGGCCCGCCCGCCCTTCGCCGCCGCGGCGGTGCGCCCGGCCGCGCCGCGCGCACCGGTCTTGGCCGTGGTCTTGCGGCCGGTCGAGGACGACGCCTTGCGCGTCGAGGAGCCCGACGCCTTGCGCGTCGTGGAGGATGCCTTCCGCGTCGTGCCGGTGCGACGTGTCGCGCGGCGGCGCGGCTGCTCCTGTTCCTGCGGCTGCTGCTCGCCGCCTTCCTCCATCCTGTTCTCGTTCATCTCGTCGCTCATGGCGTGGTCGCTCCTGCTTTTCCGTTTGCCGGTTCGGCGGTCGCGGCGCGGACCCTACCGTGCCGCCGCGCCTGCCGCGCGCGCCTCGGCGTGCGCGGTTGCAGGGGCGAACGTCACGTCGCGGCGATTGTTCCCAAAGGAGGTGCGCTCAGTGCCAATGAATCATCAGTGAGCCCGCGAGCGACTCGCCGGGAGACAGCACATGCATCGCGCCGTGTGCCGCGGCGGCGGGATTGTTGATGGCATCCGGCGCGTGCGTGACGGGCTCCACCGCGATGGCGCTGCCGTCGCGCGGCGTGAAGAAATGCATGTTCCGCGCCCAGGCGCCGGTCGCGCGCATCACCATGCCATGCCCGTCCGGCCAGTCGATGCGCGCGCTTCCGTCCCAGCCGGCATAGTGGCCATCAACCCCATCCGGCGCGTCGCCATCGCCGAGCAGGCCCCCGCTCGGCCGCGGCGCGATCGCGAGGTTGCGCGCGTCACGCCCGAAGACGATCCGCGCGCCGGCGGCGATGCGCGTCCCTGCGGGCCGGTCGAAATAGGGATGCCAGCCGAAGCCCATCGGCGTCGGCACGGCGCCCTCGTTGGTCAGCGCGACGTCGAGGGCCAGGTGGTCGGGCGCGATGCGCGCATCCATCCGTGCGACGCCAGTGAAGGGCGTGCGGTCGAAGCGGCAGGAAAGAACGACGCGGTCGGACGCCGCCGCCTCCACCGTCCACGCCATCTCCCGCAGGAAGCCGTGGATTGCGGTGTTCTCCTCCGGCCGGTTGATCGGCATGCGGTGCTCGACGCCCGCGACGACGATGCGACCGGCGTCAAGCCGGTTGGTCCAGGGCGCCATGAGGAAGGAGCCATGGAAGCCGCGGTTGGGATCGGCGCCGTCCGGCATCGGGCGCAGGATCGCGCGGCCCATCGCGTCGAGCCGCGTGAAGGCGGCACCACGGTCGGGCAGGATGGTGGCGATTGCGTCGCCGGCGCGGATGTCCATGTCAGTCCAGCGCGAACGGATCGCGGGGCGAGAAGCCGCCCTGGCGGCTGTATTCGATCGGGCAGTAGAAGCCGCCCTGGTAGCGCTCCTCGACGGGGTTGCCCGAGACGACCTTCTCGATCTCGGCGCGGTTGGTCTCGGCGCTGTCCTGCGGCTGCCAGCCGATGCGGTCGCGGTGGTCCTTCGCCCAGAAGCTCTTCGGGTTGTTCGACGCGCCCCAGATCACGCAATGCCCGACGCGCTCGGCCTCGATCGCGCTGACCATCATGCGCGCGAGGTCGGGATAGGACAGCCAGGTCGCCAGCCCGCGCGCGTTGTTCGGCTTCGGCAGGCAGGAGCCGATGCGGACATTGACGTTCTCGACGCCGTGCTTGTCCCAGTAGAGCCGGCCCATCAGCTCGCCATACGCCTTCGACAGGCCATAGTAGCCGTCGGGACGGAACTGGCAGTCGTAGTCGAGCTTGCCCTCGTTCCCGACCGGTCGTTCGTGGAAGCCGATCGTGTGGTTGGAGCTCGCGAAGACCACGCGCGCGCCCTCGCGCCGCGCGGCTTCGTAGATGTGGTAGAGTCCGCGCAGGTTGGGGCCGATGATGGTCTCGAAGGGCTGCTCGGTGGCGTTGCCGCCGAAATGCAGGATGGTGGAGCAGCCCTCGGCCTGGCGGACGATGGCGAGCGATTCCTCGAGGTCGGCGCGGACGAAGCGAGCGCGCGGCGGCAGCGGGTCGGGGAAGGGCGCGATGTCGGTCAGTCGCAGCGTGTAACCCGCGGCACCAAGCTCCTTGGCCAGCATGCGCCCGAGCGCGCCGGAGGCGCCGGTCAGCAGAATCGGCTTGTCGTTCATGCGGATCGTTCCTCGTGCCTACCGTGTGATGCGCGGCAGGGTCGGGCAGGCGTGGCGCGAAGGCAAGACGGGGGATCGGTGCGCAGCCGGGCGGGAACGCGGCGACCTTTCATGCGCTGGCGTCGTGATGCAGGGGATCTCTGATGGATCGTGACGGTGAAGCCAGGCCTGCCGAGATGCCCGACGTGCCGCTGGTGCCCGCCGGCGCGGTGGGATTCCTGCTCTATCCCTTTGCGGTTCAGTTGATCCTGGCCAACCCCCCGGCGAACGACGCCGGACGAAAGCCGCGCCCGGGTTGACCGGCAGGGCGCGACGCCCAAGCATCCGGCCCTGGTTCGCTGGATGATCCCATGCCCTTCCCCACCATTGCCGAGGCGGCCGCCGATCTCGCGGCAGGCCGCACCACCTCCGTCTCCCTGGTTGAGGGGGCGCTGTCGCGCATCGCCGATCCCGCCGGCGAGGGCGCGCGCGCCTTCATTGCGGTGCAGGCGGATCAGGCGCGGGCGAGTGCCGCGGCGATGGATGCGCTGCGCGCTGCCGGCCGCGCACCGGGCCCCTGGGCCGGCATCCCGATCAGCATCAAGGATCTCTACGATCAGAAGGGCGTGGTGACGCGCGGCGGATCGGTGGCGCTGGACGACGCGGCGCCGGCGGAGGCGACGGCGGTGTCAGTAGCGCGGCTGGAACGCGCGGGCTTCGTCGTGCTGGGGCGCACCAACATGACGGAATTCGCCTTCTCCGGCCTTGGCGTGAACCCGCATTACGGCACGCCGCTGAGCCCTTGGGACCGCGCGACGGGGCGGATTCCGGGGGGCTCGTCCGCGGGCGCGGCGGTCGCGACCGCGGACGGGATGGGCTTCGCGGGCCTGGGGTCCGACACCGGCGGGTCGTGCCGCATCCCCGCCGCGCTTTGCGGCATCGTGGGCTGGAAGCCCACAGCGCGGCGCGTGCCGCTGACGGGCACGCTGCCGCTGTCCTTCACGCTGGACAGCCTCGGGCCGCTCGCGCGCTCCGTTGCCTGCTGCGCGCTGCTTGACAGCATCATGGCGGGGGAGGAGCCGCAAGGGACTTCCGTCGCGCCCAACCTGCCCATGCCGGTCGCGGGGCTGCGGCTCGGCGTGCTGCAGGGCTACGTGACCGAGGGCTGGGACGCGACCGTGACCGCTTCCTTCGAGCGCGCGCTGTCCACACTGTCCGCGGCGGGCGCGCGGATCGGGAAACTGACAGTGCCCGAGCTCGTGGAAATCCCCGCCGCAATGTCGAAGGCCAACTTCGCCGCCAGCGAGGCCTGGGCCTGGCATCGCGATCTCGTTGCGCGCAAGGCCGCGTCGTACGATCCCCGCATCCTCGGCCGCATCCGCCGGGGCGAGGCGATGGCGGCCGCGGACTACGTGGTGCTGATGCAGGAGCGTGCGCGGCTGATCGCCGCCATCGCCGCCCGCACCGCTGATTTCGACGCCGTGGTGATGCCGACCTGTCCCGTTGTTCCCCCGGCACTGATGGAGGTGGAGGACGAGGCGGAATACGGCCGCATCAACCTGCTTCTGCTGCGGAACACGACGATCGGCAACTTCCTCGACCGCTGCGCCATCAGCCTGCCCTGCCACCGCGCGGGCGAGCCGCCGGTCGGCTTCATGCTGATGGGCGAGACGATGGGCGACGCGAGGCTCCTCGACGTCGCGCGCGCGGTGGAGGCAGCGCTGGCCTGAATGCCTCCCTCCGCGCAAGCGGCTCCCTCCTCCGCCAGCGGGGGAGGGAACGGCCCTGGCGGCTGAGTGCAGCCCTACCCCTTCCTCCTGTCATTCGGCAGCGCGATCCCCGTCAGCGCCTGCCACACCCGGATGACGAACCCATCATCCGCGCGCCCCTGACCCATCGCGCTCGCGGCCGTGAAGAGCTGCTGCGCGGTAGTCGCGATCGGCACAGGATGGTCGAGGCTCCGCGCCATCTCCGCGACCAGGCCGAGGTCCTTGACGAAGATGTCCACCGCGCTGCGCGGGGCGTCGTCGCCCTCCAGCACGCGGGCCATGCGGTTCTCGAACATCCAGGAATTGCCGGCCGCGCTCGTCACCACGTCGTAGAATTGGCGGGGATCGGCGCCGGCCCGGATCGCGAGCGACAGCGCCTCCGCCGCGACCGCGATGTGCACCCCCGCGAGAAGCTGGTGCGCGACCTTGACCGTGGCGCCGATGCCGACGGCGTCGCCGAGCTCCCACACTTTCGTCGCGACGGCGTCCAGCACCGGCCGCGCCCTGTCGAAGGCGGCGCGCAGGCCGGAGGCCATGACCGTCATCTCGCCGCTCGCCGCCTTGGCCGCGCCGCCCGAGACCGGCGCGTCGAGATAGAGCAGGCCGCGCCCTTCCGCCTCCGCCGCCAGGCGCTTCGCATCCGCCGGCGACATGGTGGCGGAGGCGACGATCACCGCCCCGGGCGCGAGTCGTCCCGCGCATCCCTGCTCGCCGAACAGCGCGGCTTCGGTCTGCGCGGCGTTGACGACGAGCACCAGCACGGCCTCCGTGCCCGCGGGGATCTCCGCGGGGCTCGCGCAGGCCGTGCCGCCGGCGGCGGCGAATTCGGCCCGGGCGCTGTCGCGGAGGTCGCAGCCCGCCGTTGCGAGCCCCGCGCGCAGGCAGGACTTCGCCGCGCCCATTCCCATCGCGCCGAGCCCGATCACCGCGACCTGCATGACGTACACTCCCCGTGTCGCAGCCAGCCTCGCCGCTGCCGCGTGTCAGCGCAAGACGAGCACCAGGATCTGCACGACGGCAGCGACGACCATGAGCACGAGGAAGATGCGGTTCAGCGTGGACATCGGCGGCATGGCGCGCAGATGGGCCCGCGTGGCCTCAACCGGAAGGGGTGACGATCCCGCGCAGCAGCGCCTTCAGCGCGGGCGCGGCTTCGGCATGGCGGGCGAGAAGCGCGGCTTCGTGCCGCCGCGCCTCGGGGATGAGGTCGCCCGCCAGCCTCTCGCCGGCGCGCGTCAGCAGGATGCGGGTCTGCCTTCCCTCCCGCCTGCGCTTCACCAGCCCGTCCTCCGCCATGCGGTCCAGCAGCTTCGTCATGGTGGGCTGCTGCATCAGGCAGGCAGCGGCCAGCGCGCCGACGGTCTCGCCGCGTTCAGCGCCATGCAGCGTGGCGACGACGCGCCAGACCGGCACGGCGACGCCGCGTTCCTTCAACCGCGCGTGGAAGCCGGCCGAGGCGACGTGGGAAGCGCGCGCGAGCAGGTAGAGAAGGTAGTCCTCGACGAAACGGGGCGGGCTGGCCATGACCTAACATATGACTTTTCATGCGTGGCGTTCCAGCATTAGGATGCCCGCCGGACGGAAAAGGGGCGCCGCGTGCGAGACGACCGCATCGAGCCGCACTGGATCGACGCCTTCGAGGCAGTGCTGCGCCTGTGCAAGGCGCAACCGGACGAGACGGTCTGCCTCCTGACGGAAAGCCGGTCGCGCGCGCTGAACGGCGACCTGGCCGAGCTTGCCGCGCGGCGGCTTGGTTGCCGGACCTTCCGCCTGGTCGTGCCGACACCGCCGGCTTCGCGGCTGCCGATGCGCTCCACCGGCGCCTCGCGCGCGCTGCAGGGGCATCCCTCCGTGCTGGCGGCGCTGAAGGCGTCGTCGCTGATCTTGGATCTGACCCTGGAAGGGCTGCTGCACGCGCCGGAACTGAAGGAGATCCTGGCGAGCGGCGCGCGCGTGATGATGGTCAGCGACGAGCACCCCGAGGTGCTGGAACGCCTGGTCCCGCGCGCCGAGGACGAGGCGCCGGTCAAGGCCGCGGTGAAGCGCCTGCGCGCCGCGAGCGAGATGCGCGTGACCAGCGCCGCCGGCACCGACCTGACGGTGGCCATTGCCGGCGCGCCCTCGGCCGGCGTCTGGGGCTGGACCGACCGGCCCGGCACCATCGCGCATTGGCCCGCCGGCGTCGTCGTCGCCTTCCCGCAGGCCGGCACGGTCAACGGCACGCTGGTGCTCGCGCCCGGCGACGCCAACCTCACCTTCAAGCGCTACATCGAAAGCCCGGTCCGCCTGACGCTGCGCGACGACCACATCGTCTCGATCGAGGGCAGTGGCGTGGACGCCATCCTGATGCGGGAGCACCTCGAGGCCTGGGGCGAGCCCAGCGCCTATGCCGTCAGCCATGTCGGCTGGGGGCTCAACCCGCGCGCGCGGCGCGAGGCGCTGTGGTTCCACGACCGCGGCGACATCAACGCGACGGAGCTTCGCGCGGCGGCGGGGAACTTCCTATTCTCGACCGGCGCCAACGAATTCGCGGGCCGCTACACCGAGGGGCATTTCGACATCCCGGTCTTCGGCTGCACCATCGCGCTGGACGGCGAGGCGGTCGTCCGCGACGGAAAGGTGGTGTAATGTCTGTCATCCTGCTGCACGGCATCGGCGGCGCGTCCTGGGGCGACGGCGTGCCCGGCGCCTGGGACTGGCCGATGCCGGGCTTCCACGGCACCGCCGCGCTGCCCGAGATGACCTTTTCGGCGCTGGCCTCCGCGCTGCGCGACGCGATGGATGCGCGCGGCGTCGCGCAGGCCGCGCTGGTCGGGCATTCCATGGGCGGCATGGTCGCGATGGAATTCGCGGCGACCTTCCCCGACCGCGTGTCGAAGCTGGTGCTCTACGCCACGACGCCGGCCTTCGGCGGCCGCGACCCGTCCTTCGCCGAGGCCTTCCTGGCCTCGCGCCTCGGCCCGCTGGAAGGCCGCACCATGCCGGAAGCCGCACCCGCGCTGCTGGCGGGCATGTTCGCCGAGGGCGCCGACCAGGCCGGCATCGCGCGCGCGATCGGCGCGCTCGCGGCGACGCCGAAGGAGGTCTACCAGGCGACGCTGCGCTGCCTGACGACCTTCGACCGCCGCGCCGACCTGCCGGGGATCACGGCGCCGACGCTGCTCATCGCCGGCGAGCACGATCCCGCAGCGCCGCCCAAGACGATGCAGCGCATGGCCGACGCCATTCACGGCTCGCGCCTGGTGACCATCGCGGGCGCCGGGCACTTCGTCCACATCGACAGGCCCGCGGAGTTCCGTGCGGCGCTGCTTCCCTTCCTCGCGGAGTGACCGACATGGACGCGCTGCCCGCCACCGGCCTCGCTGACGCGCCGATCTACGACCCCGACGCTTTCCGCCTGACGGCGCTGGAAGCGGAGCTCACGGCTAAGGCGCGCGAGTTCGGGCAGCGCGTCCTCGCGCCGCGCGCGGCGAAATGGGACCGCGAGGCGTCCTTCCCCACCGACAACTACCGCGACATGCACCGCGAGGGGCTGCTCGGCGTCTGCATCCCTCGGGACGACGGCGGCATCGGCGCGGACTTCCGCGCGTATTGCCTGACCGCCGCCGAGATCGGGCGCTATTGCGGCGCGACCGCGCTGACCTGGAACATGCATGTCTGCTCCACCCTCTGGACTGGCGCGCTGACCGAGGACCTGGATATGGACCAGGCGACGCGCGAGACGCATCGCCGGCGCCGCCGCGTCCACTACGACCGCATCCTGAAGGACGGGCAGGTCTATTCGCAGCCCTTCTCCGAAGGCGGCGCGGCCGCGGCCGGGACGGTCGCCTTCGGCACCACGGCGAAGCGTGTGGATGGCGGCTTCCTGGTCAACGGGAAGAAGATCTTCGCGTCGCTGGCAGGCCATGCCGACTACTACGGCATCCTCTGCACCGAGCTGCATGAGGGCTCGACGCTGTCGCGCCGCGACACGCTCTATCTCGGCGTGCCGGCCAACGCGCCGGGCGTGACGGTGGATGGCGAGTGGGATCCCTTGGGCATGCGCGGCACCGTCTCGCGCAACCTGATCTTCAAGGACGTCTTCGTGGAGGAGGACGCGGCGCTCATGCCGCCGGGCCTCTACTTCCAGGCGGCCTCGCGCTGGCCGCACATGTTCATGACGCTGACGCCGACCTACATGGGCCTGGCGCAGGCAGCCTACGACTTCACCGTCCGCTACCTCCGGGGCGAGCAGCCCGGCACGCCGCCGGTCAAGCGGCGCATGTACCCCACCAAGCAGATCGCGGTCGCGCAGATGCGCGTGATGCTGGAGGCGACGAAGGCGCTGTGGTTCCAGGCCATCACCGATGCGCGGCCGGACCCGACCAAGGAACAGATGCTGCGCGCGCTGGCCGCCCAGCACACGGTGATGGAGAACGCGAACGCGATCGCGACACTCGCGATCCGCACCTGCGGCGGCCAGTCCATGCTGAAGTCGCTGCCGCTGGAGCGCATCTATCGCGACAGCCGCTGCGGATCGCTGATGCTGCCCTGGACGGCGGAGCTGTGCCTGGATCGGCTGGGTCGCGACACGCTGTACGAGAAGGGCGAAAGCGATTGATGCTCTCGCATTCGATCCAGACCTCCGGTGCTCGCGCCGCCTTGGGCGAGGCTCCGCCCTCCGGTCATCGGATGCGGCCGTGATCTGGCGCTGGCTCGAGCGTCACGCGGACCACGCGCCCGACAAGGTCGCGCTTCGCTTCGAGGACGCGGCGACCACCTATGCGGCACTTGCTTGCAGCGTGGAACGGACCGCCGCAGCGCTGTCTGCACGTGGCGTCGGCCGCGGTGATCGGGTCGGCTTCCTCGGCCAGAACCATCCCTCGCAGCTCGTGCTGCTCTTCGCGCTGGCCAGGCTCGGCGCGATCCAGGTTCCGCTGAACTGGCGCCTTGCCGCGCCGGAATGGACCTTCATCCTGGAGGATTCCGGCACCCGCCTGCTCTGTGCGACCGCCGAGATGCTGGCTAGCGCGCAAGCCGCCGCGCCGCATGGCTGCGACGTGGTGCAGGCCGACGCACTGTCCGGGTCCGGCGGCGATCCCGTGCCCGCGACCGGCGAGGACAGCGATCCCCTGCTGCTTGTCTATACCTCCGGCACCACGGGCCGGCCGAAGGGCGCGCTGCTGGACCAGCGCGCGCTGCTGTTCAACGCGCTGAACGGGCTGCACGCCTTCGACCTCACCGGCGCCGATCGCGTGCTGACGGTGCTGCCTCTCTTCCATGTCGGCGGCCTCAACATCCAGACCACCCCGGCACTCTATGCCGGCGCCGAGGTGATCCTGCATCCCCGCTTCGACGCGGAGGCCTTCTTCGATGCGGTCGAGCGCGAAAGGCCGACGCTGTCGCTGGTCGTGCCCGCGGTGATGGCCGCGCTGGCCAGGCATCCGCGCTGGCGCGATGCGGACCTGTCGTCGCTGCGCGCCGTCGGCGCGGGATCCTCCGATGTGCCGGTCCCGCTGATCGAGGCCTTCCACGCCAAGGGCGTGCCGGTCCAGCAGATCTACGGCGCCACCGAGACCTGCCCGACCGCCATCGTGCAGACCCGCGCCGAGGCGCTCGCCGCGCCCGGTTCCATCGGCCGCCCCGCGATGCATGTCGAGGCTCGCCTCGATCCGCTGAGCCATGAGATCCAGCTGCGCGGCCCCTCCGTCCTGCGCGGTTACTGGAAGCGCGACGACGCGCTGCTGCCCGGCGGCTGGTTTCCGACCGGCGATGTCGGCCACGTCGACCCAGAGGGTCGCTTCTGGTTCACCGACCGGCTCAAGCACGTCATCATCTCGGGCGGCGAGAACATCTACCCCGCCGAGGTCGAGCGCGTGCTGGTAGCCGCGCCCGGCGTCATGGAAGGCGCCGTGGTCGGCCGCGCCGATCCGCAATGGGGCGAGGTCCCCGTCGCCGTCGTCGTCCCCGGCGAGGGCTTCGACGCCACGGCGGTGCTCGCGCACTTCGAGGGGCGCATCGCGCGCTTCAAGCGGCCGAAGGCGGTGGTGGTGGTCGAGGCGCTGCCGCGCACTGCGCTAGGCAAGGTTGCGACGGGCGCGCTGAAAGCGATCGTCGGCAAGGGCTGAGGTCGCGCCCACCCCCACCCCGACCCTCCCCCGCAAGCGGGAGAGGGAGCAGGCGCGCAATTTTCCCTCTCCCGCTTGCGGGGGAGGGTGGCTGAGCGAAGCGAAGCCGGGTGGGGGTTGGCGGCACCGCGGCCAGTCACGTCACCAGCTTCGCCACGCTCCCCTCGATCTCGGCCGGCTGCTCGTCCTTCAGCGCGACCCCTGTCCCTCCCAGCCGCTTCGCCGCCGCCAGCAGCCACAGCAGCTTGCGCGCGGCCTCTGCCGGCGCCAGGCCGGCGTCGCGCACATTGCTGATGCAGTTGCGCTCCGCATCGCTCCGCCCGCGCCGCGGCGCCCAGGTCAGGTAGATGCCGAGGCTGTCGAGCGAGGACAGCCCCGGCCGCTCCCCGATCAGCACCGCGACCGCCGAAGCGCCCAGCGCCTCGCCGACCTCGTCGCCCAGCGCAACGCGGGCCTGGCGCGCGACGACCAGCGGCGCCACGTCCCATCCGGCCTTGCGCAGGCCCGGCAGCAGCGCGTCCAGCACCGCGGGCGCCTGCATCTGCACGCCGCTCGCGCAGAGCCCGTCGGCGACCACCAGCGCGACGCAGCCCGGTCGTGCCTCGGCCGCCAGCGCCGCGCGATCCTCCGCGCGCAGGCGCCGCCCGAGATCCGGTCGCAGCAGGTAGGTCCGGCGGTCCGCTGCCTCGCTCGCCACCACCCGTGCGCTGGCAAAGGCGGCGACGTCGAGCTCCGACCACACGGCATCCCGCGCCAGCGCATGCGCTTCCTGGAAGTCGAGATGCGCCGAGGTAGGCTGCGCGTGCCCGGCGCGACCCAGGCCGACCCGCGCCGTGGTGAAGCGCCGGAGGTCCCGCCACAGGACCGGTGTGCTCATGCCAGCACCGGGGGCATCGACGCGGGCAGGCGTTCCGGCGTGCGCCCTGCCAGGCCCATGCGATCGAGCCAGGCCGCGAATTCCGGCGCCGGCGTCTTGCCCAGCGCGGCGCGGGCATAGAGCCCGTCATGGAAGGACGTGGACTGGTAGGCCAGCATCACGTCGTCCGCCCCCGGCACGCCCATGACATAGGTCACGCCCGCGACGCCGAGAAGCGTCAGCAGCGCGTCCATGTCGTCCTGGTCGGCCTCGGCGTGGTTCGTGTAGCAGACGTCCACGCCCATCGGCAGTCCGAGCAGCTTGCCGCAGAAATGGTCCTCGAGCCCCGCGCGGGTGATCTGCTTGCCGTCATAGAGATACTCCGGCCCGATGAAGCCGACGACGGAATTGACGAGCAGCGGCCGGAAAGCGCGGGCGACGGCGTAGGCGCGCGCCTCGATGGTCTGCTGGTCGCAGCCGTGATGGGTGTCGGCAGACAGCGCGCTGCCCTGTCCCGTCTCGAAGTACATGACGTTGTCCCCCAGCGTCCCGCGCTTCAGCGCGAGCGCGGCGTCATACGATTCCCGCAGCACGGACAGCGAGACGCCGAAGCTCTCGTTCGTCTTCTGCGTCCCGCCGATGGACTGGAAGACCAGGTCCACCGGCGCGCCGCGCCGGATCGCCAGCAGCGTCGTCGTGACATGCGCGAGCACGCAGGTCTGCGTCGGGATGTCGAAGCGCGCGCGGATGCCGTCCAGCATCGCGAGCAGCCGGCACAGATTGTCCACATTGTCGGTCGCGGGATTGACCCCGATCACCGCATCCCCGGCGCCGAGCAGGAGCCCGTCCAGGATCTGCGCCGCGACGCCGCGCGGATCGTCCACGGGATCGTTCGGCTGCAGCCGGATGGACAGCGTTCCCGGCAGCCCGATGGTGTTGCGGAAGCGCGTCGTGACGCGGCATTTCGCGGCGATACTGACGAGGTCCTGCAGCCGGCAGATCTTGCTGACCGCCGCGACCATCTCCGGCGTCAGCCCCGGCGCAAGCGTGGCCAGCGCGGCCGCATCCGCCTCCGCGAGAAGCCAGTCGCGCAAGCCGCCGACCGTCAGGTGCGACACCGGCGCGAAGGCCGCGCTGTCATGCCCGTCCAGGATCAGCCGCGTGACCTCGTCGGCCTCGTAGGGGACCACCGCCTCGGCCAGGAAATGCGCCAGCGGCACCTCTGCCAGCGCGCGCTGGGCGGCGACGCGTTCCGCCGCACTCGCCGCCGCCACCCCGGCCAGCGCGTCGCCCGATCGAAAGGGCGTCGCCCGCGCCAGCAGCGTGCGCAGGTCCCCGAACACATATCGCGTCCCGCCGACGCTGTGCGCGAACCCCATGCCGGACCTCCGCCCCACACATGGCGCGATCCCATCGGTCTTGCCAGCCCTTCGACGCCGCCGGAGGATGCGCCCCGACCACCGGGAGGACGCGATGGACCGCGACGCGCTGGAGATGCGCCCCGATGCGGCAACGGACTGGCCCGACCGCATCTTCGATTGCCTGAAGCAGCACGGCATCACCCAGGTCGCGCTGGTGCCGGATGCCGGCCACGCCCGGCTGATCCGCCGCTGCCTGGCCGATGCCTCCATGCAGGTCGTGACCCTGACCACCGAGGAGGAGGGCGTCGCCATGCTGGTCGGCGCCTGGATGGGCGGCGCCAAGGGCGTGCTGCTGATGCAGTCCTCCGGCGTCGGCAACTGCATCAACATGCTGTCGCTGCCGGTGCTGCACCGCGCGCCCCTGCCGATGATCGTCACGATGCGCGGCGACTACGGCGAGTTCAATCCGGCCCAGGTGCCGATGGGCAATGCGACACAGGCCGTGCTGGAGGCGATGGGCACGCTGGTGCGCCGCGCCGATGTCGCGCAGGACGTGGCCTCCGTCGTGGATGCCACCATCCGGCTCGCCTTCAACACCTATCGGCCGACGGCGGCGCTGCTGGGGCAGCGGCTGATCGGCGCCAAGACCTTCGGCAAGGACTGAGACGATGCCGGGAACGATCGACCGCCGCGACGTGGTGCGCGGCCTGCTGGCCGACCGCGGCGACCTCCTGGTCGCGGCGGGGCTCGGCGCCTCCGCCTGGGACATCACCGCTGCCGGCGACCGGGCGGAGAACCTGCCGCTCTGGGGCGGGATGGGGGGCGCGGCGATGCTGGGCCTCGGCCTGGCGCTGGCGCAGCCGAAGCGGCGCGTGCTGGTGATCACGGGCGACGGCGAGATGCTGATGGGCCTCGGCGCGCTCTGCACCATCGCGGTGACGAAGCCGGCGAACCTCGCCGTCGTCGTGCTGGACAACGAGCACTACAGCGAGACCGGCGGGCAGGAGACGGCGACGCGGCACGGCGTGGACCTCGCCGCCATGGCGCGCGGCGCGGGCATTGCGGATGCGCGCGTCGTGACGGAGATGGGCGGCGTGGAAAGGCTGCGCGCCGACATCCACGCGGCGTCGGCGCCGTTGTTCGCCGTGGTGAAGGTCGCGCCCGGCAACCACCCGCTGGTGCTGCCGCCGCGCGAGGGCGCCCATCTCACCGCGCGCTTCCGCGAGACCGTGCTCGGGCCGTCCGCCCACCATCAGCTGTGATGCCTCAGGCGCCGGCGGCGGCTCCGCCGCCTTGGCTCGCCGCACTTGCGGCGGCGCCCGTTCGGGCGCTCGGCCGGCTGCGCCGGCCGCCTTGCCCGCCCGACTTCCTCGACCGGAGTTGCCCGTGCCCCACGTCATCTGCCCACAGGTCATTCATCCCGATGCCCAGGCGCTGATCGCCTCGACGCCGGGCTTCACGATCGAGATCCTGCCGGACCGCCGGCCCGGCACACTCGCGGCACGGTTGCCCGACGCGGATGCGCTGATCCTGCGCACCATCCGCGTGGACCGCGCCTTCCTGTCCAACTGCCCGAAGCTGCGCATCCTGGCGCGGCACGGCGTAGGCTACGACATCATCGACGTGCCCGCGCTGACCGAACGCGGCATCCCGCTGACCATCACGCCGGAAGCCAATGCGGTCTCGGTTGCCGAGCACACGCTGATGCTGATGCTGGCCTCGATGCGGAAGCTGAAGGCCTATGACGCCAACATCCGCAACCTGGTCTGGGGTGGGCAGGCGGACGCGCCATCCTTCGAGTTGTCCGGAAAGACGGTTCTGGTCTTCGGTTTCGGGCGCATCGGCACGCGGGTCGCCCGGCTCTGCAAGGCCTTCGACATGCGGGTGCTGGTGCGCGATCCCTACATGCCGAAGGGCACGATCCGCGGCGCGGGCTACGAGCCCGTGGAGGATGTGACGGCTGCCCTGGCTGAGGCCGACATTGTCACCATGCACTGCCCGTCGAATGCCGAGACGCGGGGCATGGCAGACGCGGCCTTCCTTGCGTCCATGAAGCGCGGTGCGGTCTTCGTCAACGCGGCGCGCGGGACGATCGTGGACCAGGCGGCGCTGGACGGCGCGCTGCGGTCGGGCCATCTCGGCGCCGCCGGCCTCGACGTGTTCGAGGAGGAGCCGATCGAGGAGGAGATCCCGCTGTTCTCCGCGCCGAACCTGGTGATGACGCCGCATGTCGCGGCGAGCACGCAGGAAGGGCTGCGGCGCATGGCGATGGAAAGCGCCGAGGCGGTGATCGCGTGTTTCGAGGGCAAGCTCGATCCGGATGTCGTGGTGAACCCGGAGGCTCTGCGGCGGAACCGATAGACGGCTCGCTTGTGAAGCACCCCCACCCTAACCCTCCCCCGCTGACGGGGGAGGGAATTCGCGGAATGGGAGAGGATAAGCGCTATCAGTCAAAGCGGATGTTCGCGCGGCGGATCAGCGCGGCGTAGCGATCGGCGTCACGGCGCAGAAGGTTGGCCGCATCCGCCGCGCTGCCGCCGCCTGGGATGAAGCCGGCGTCCACGACGCGCTGCCGCAGCCCGGGATCGCGCAGGACCTTGTTCACGGCGTCCACCCAGCGGCCGATCACCGGCTCCGGCAGGCCGGGCGGGCCCATCACCATGTACCAGACGCTCTGGTCGAAGCCGGGGAAGCCGCTCTCCGCCACGGTCGGCACGTCGGGCAGCCATTCCACGCGGTCGGGCAGCGTTGTCGCCAGCGCGCGCACGCGGCCGGCGCGGATATGCGGCAGATAGGTCGGCAGCGTGTCGAAGGCGATGTCGATGCGTCCGGCCAGGATCTCGTTCACGGCCTGGCCGGTGCCGCGGAAGGGGATGTGCTGCATGGCGATGCCGGCCTCGGCCGACAGCGCCTCGGCCGCCAGGTGCTGCTGCGTCGCGACGCCCGAGGAGGAGTAATTCAGCTTCCCCGGATGGGCCTTCGCGTAGTCCAGCCATTGCCGGAAATCCTGCGCGGGGGAGGATGGCGGCACCACCGCCACCAGCGGCACCGTGCCTGCCAGCACCACCGCGGTCTGGTCGCGGATGATGTCGAAGGGCGGCGGCGTGATGGTCGGCGGCACGACGGCCGAGGCGCTAACGGTTGTCATCAGCATCTGGTAGCCGTCCGGCCTCCCCCGGGCATTGGCGGCCGCCGCGATGGTGCCCGAACCGCCCGCGCGGTTCTCGATCGCGATGGGTTGGCCGAGCTCGTCCTGCAGTTGCGGCTGCAGCAGGCGGGAGATGATGTCGGTGCCGCCGCCCGGCGCGAAGCCGACCAGCAGGGTGACGGGCCGCGCGGGGTACGCGCCCTGGGCACGGGCCTGCCTCGGCAGTGCGGCCGTGCCCGCGGCGGCGACCAATGTGCGGCGCGGGATCATGGCGCCTCCTCCCTGCGGTTCTTCTGGGCGGGGAGGATGGCGCGGCGTCAGCGCCCGGTCCAGTTGGGGGCGCGCTTGTCCAGGAACGCCTTCACGCCTTCCTGAAAATCCTCGCTGCCGAAGCACATCGTGACGAGGTCGTCACCATGGATCGCCCCAGCCGCCAGGCGCAGCCGCTTCAGCGCGAATTTCGTCGCGGTCAGGGTGCGCGGCGCCAGGCCCGCGATGTGGGTGGCAAGCTCCATCGCACGGGCCTCCAGCGCATCCGGCGTCTCCAGCAGCTCCGACACCAGGCCGAGGCTCAGCGCTTCCGGTGCCTCGACCAGCCGTGCCGTGAAGACCAGCTCCTTCACGCGCGCGGGGCCGATCAGCGCGGCGAAACGGGAATAGTTCGCCATGGACAGACAGTTGCCGAGCGTCCGCGCGATCGGCAGGCCGAAGCGGGCATTCGCGGCCGCGATGCGCAGGTCGCAGACGCCGGCGATGCCGAGGCCCCCGCCGGTGCAGGCGCCGGCGATGGCGGCGATGACGGGCTTCGGGCAGTCCTCGATCGCGGACAGAACGCGGTCGATCCGGACCTCGTAGTCCAGCGCGTCCTGCCCGGTCCTGAATTCGGTGAACTGGCTGATGTCGGTGCCCGCCGCGAAGGCCTTCCCGCCGGCGCCGGTGATGACCCAGGCGCGGATCGCGTCGTCGTCCCTCACCCGCGCGGCCTGCTCCACCAGGCCTTCGTACATGGCGAAGGTCATGGCGTTGCGGGCCTGGGGGCGGTTCAGCGTGGTCCAGGCGATCGGGCCGCGCGTCTCGTGCAGGATGTCGGGCATCGGTTTCCTCCGGCTTGCTGCCCCCTTGTGCGGCCGGGGTGCCCGGCGCGACAAGAGGGCCAGGAATACCGGGAACAAAGCCATGCGCATCGTGAGCGTGAAGCAGGGCGTCGCGCCGATCAGCAGCGAGATCGCCAACGCCTATATCGACTTCTCCAAGATGACGGCCTCCATCGTCGCCGTGACCGTCGAGGGCGAGGGCAAGCGCGCCACCGGCTACGGCTTCAACTCCAACGGCCGCTATGCCCAGCCCGGCCTGCTTGCCGAGCGCTTCGTCCCTCGCCTGACCGAGGCGACGGAGGCGCAGGTGACGGACAGCCAGGGCCGCCTCGACCCCGCCGGCGCCTGGTCCGTGATGATGAAGAACGAGAAGCCCGGCGGCCATGGGGAGCGCAGCGTCGCCGTCGGCGTGCTCGACATGGCGCTGTGGGACGCTGCCGCGAAGCTGGAAGGCGTGCCGCTCTGGCGCCTGCTCGCGGACCGCTACAACAACGGCAAGGCCGATGCCGCGGCCTGGGTCTATGCGGCCGGCGGCTATTACTATCCCGGCAAGGGCGTGGACGCGCTGGTGGACGAGATGAAGCGCTATCTCGACATGGGCTATTCCACCGTGAAGATGAAGATCGGCGGCGCGCCCGGCACGCCGCTCAAGGCTGCGCTGGTCGAGGATGTCGGCCGGATCGAGGCCGTGCTGAAGCTGCTCGGCGGCGACGGCTCGCGGCTCTGCGTCGACGTCAACGGCCGGTTCGGCCTGCATGCCGCGCTGAGCTACGCCGCGGCGCTGCAGCCCCTGAACCTGCGCTGGTACGAGGAGCCGCTGGACCCGCTGGACTACGCGACGCATGCGACGCTGGCCGAGCATTATGGCCCGCCGATCGCAACCGGAGAGAACCTGTTCTCCATGCAGGATTGCCGCAACCTGATCCGTCATGGCGGGCTGCGCTCCGATCGCGACATCCTGCAGTTCGACCCCGCGCTGTCCTATGGCCTGGTCGAGTATCTCCGCACGCTGCAGATGCTGGTCGAGCATGGCTGGTCGCCGCGGCGCTGCGTGCCACATGGCGGGCACCAGTTCGCGCTGAACATCGCAGTGGGCCTGGGTCTCGGCGGCAACGAGAGCTACCCCGAGGTCTTCGCCCCCTTCGGCGGCTTCGCCGACGACGTGCCGGTGAAGGACAGCCGCGTGCAGATGCCCGATATCCCCGGCATCGGCTTCGAGGCGAAGAACGCGCTCTACGCGGTGTTCAAGACTTTGTAGCCGGCGATTCACGCCTCCGGCGCTGCGTGCCTGCGGCGATCGCGGGCTGGACCTGCGTTGCCCTGACTGTGGTCAGGGCAACGCAGGTCACCTTTCTCTGGCCCGGTGATTCACGCTCCTCGTATGCCCGCCTGCGGCGTGCACACTCAGAGCGATCGCGGGCTCGACCCGTATCGGGCTGACTGTCGTCAGCCCGATACGGGTCCAGCTTTCCTTGACCCGGCGATTCACGGCCTGGCGTGCCCACCTTCAGTGAGCACACTCAGGCCGACCGCGGGCTAAGGGACTGGCCTGACCAGCCAGCGCCGCGCCTCGGTATCGGCGCCGGAGGGAAGCGGCGCGGTCGGGACGGTGACGAAGGACACGACGTCGCGCACGACGTCGTCGCGGTTCCCGCCGGCGAGCAGCAGGTGGTAGCCCTCGGGATAGACGCCGATCCGTACCGGCGCGTCGGGCGCCACGCGCCGCATCGCCCGGCGCGAGGCATGCGTCGGCACGATCATGTCCTTGTCCCCGATCAGCAGCAGCGTCGGCGCGCGCGTCCCGTCAGCGCGCCGGCAGCAGGCCGGCAGCGCCGCGACCGCCGCGTCCATCAGGTCCACCAGGCCCACCGCGGAATCGACCCGCGTCTCGCGGATCGCGAGGGGATCGCGGCCGAGCCGCCGCAACGCCTCGGTGTTGTCCGACGCCACGATGCCGCCGACGCCGCCCGACACGCTGAGCGCGGGGATGGTGCGGGCGACCAGCCACAGCCCGCCGCGCATCGGCCCGTTCATGTAGTCGCGCGACCAGAGCGCCGGCGTCAGCAGGAGATAGCCATCCACCGGCGGCGGCGTGGCGCTGCCGCTCGCCACGATCGCGACCGCCCCGCCCATGCTCTCGCCGAGCAGATAGAGCGGCAGGCCGGGATGGCGGCGCCGGATCACCTGCGCCGCGGCGACCGCATCGGCCGCCATCGTCTCGGTCCCTGCCCAGTAGCCGCGGTTGGGCGCCCGGCCGAAGCCGCGCTGGTCATAGGCATAGACCAGCAGCCCGGCCTCATGCAGGGCGGGCAGGCTGTCGGTCAGGAAGTTCCCGCTGTGGTCGTTGAAGCCGTGCAGGGCGAGGATCACGGCGCGCGGCGGGCCATCGGGGGCGAAGCGCCGCAGCGGCAGGCGCGCGCCGTCCGGCGCGACGATCGCATCCCCCACCAGGTCGGGCGCGATGCTGGCCGGCCCGCCCGGGATGACCACCGGCGAGCAGGCCGCGCCAAGCAGCGCCGCGCCGCAGAAGACGATCCGGAGGAGGTGGCCGATCCCGTGCACGATCGGCCACCGCCATCCCCGATCCGTGAACTTGCGTCAAGTAAAAGCCGACGCCGGTTACAGGACTCGACGCAGGCCTGGCCGTCCGGCGATGGCCTGACGCAACCGAAGACCTACTTCCGGCGCGACGGCGCCGCCGGCAGGTCGAGGCCGGCCTCCGCCAGCAGCGGCGGCGGCGCGGAACGCCGCGGCCTCTCCGGCCTGGCCGGCGCGGCCGCCGGCGCCGGCTCCTCGGCGGCCGGCGTCCAGGCCTTGCGCGGCGCCGGTGCGATCGCATCCAGCGCCTCCGACAGGTCCTCGATGAGGTCGGCGACATCCTCGAGCCCGACGGAAAGACGGATCGTGCCATCGCCGATGCCGAGTCTGGCGCGTTCCTCCGCGCCGACGCGCATATGCGTCGTCGTCGCGGGATGCGTCGCGAGCGACTTCGCGTCGCCGAGGTTGTTGGAGATGTCCACCAGCCTCAGCGCGTTCATGAAGCGGAAGGCCGCGTCCTTCCCGCCCTTGATGTCGAAGGTCACCAGGCTGCCGCCGGCCGCCATCTGCGCCTTGGCCAACGCCTGCTGCGGATGGTCCGCACGGAAGGGATAGAGCACGCGCCCGACCTCGCTGCGCTCGGCCAGGAAGTCGGCGATGGCGGCTGCGGAGCGGCACATCGCGGGCAGGCGCAGATGCAGCGTCTCCAGCCCCTTGATGATGACCCAGGCGTTGAAGGGGCTGATGGAGGGCCCGGTGTTGCGGATGAAGGGCTGCAGCACCTCGTCCACCCACTTCTTCCGACCCATCACCGCGCCGCCGAGCACGCGGCCCTGGCCGTCCATGTGCTTGGTCAGCGAATAGACCACGACGTCGGCGCCGAACTGCAGCGGCTTCTGCAGCAGGGGGGTGGCGAAGACGTTGTCCACCACCACGATCGCGCCGGCGGCATGCGCGAGGTCGCAGACCGCGGCGAGGTCCACCAGCTCCAGCATCGGGTTGGACGGCGTCTCCAGCAGCACCAGCGCGGCCGGCTTCGACAGCGCCCGCTTCCATTGGTCGAGGTCGCCGCAATCCACGAACTCCGTGGAGATGCCGTAGCGCGGCAGCAGGGTGGAGACGATCCAGTGGCAGGACCCGAACAGAGCACGGCTCGCCACCACCCGGTCGCCGGTCTTCAGCTGCGACAGCATCGACGCATGCACTGCCGCCATGCCCGTCGCGGTCAGCCGGCAGGCCTCCGCGCCTTCCAGCAGGGCCAGGCGCTCCTCCAGGATGGTCACCGTCGGGTTGCCGAAGCGGCTGTACTGGTAGTGCTGGGCGGTGCCGAGGAAGGTGGCCTCGGCCTGCTCGGCGTCGTCATAGACGAAGCCGGAGGTCAGGTAGAGCGCCTCCGACGTCTCGTCGAAGCCGGACCGCATCTGCCCGCCGCGCACGAGCTGGGTGGCGGGGCGGAGGGAGCGTTCGGGCAGGCGCTTGGCCATCGGGACACCTCTGCGCGCGCGGGGCGCGAATACGGGCGTCCGGCCCCCTGCACGGGGCGAGGGCAGCGATCTGCCCTGCGGCCGTTTAGCGCGCTTGTTTTCGGTGGAGGGCCACCGTCCTTTCGGAACCTCGCCGCAAGCAGGCCGGACAAATCGCGAGGGGCATCGCTGCCGGCACCGTGCTTACGTCCGTCACCCCGGCGGGGTCAAGGCCGCTTGCCCGGGGCGGGGCGGCCCCCCTATAACGGGAGCGCCTCAAGGGCTGCGGGCGTAGTTCAGAGGTAGAACGTCAGCTTCCCAAGCTGAATGTCGTGGGTTCGATTCCCATCGCCCGCTCCATTTTTCAGTAGGTTAAAGCTGAAGGATGGTAAGGACGGGGGCACTAGCCTGAGCGGGGGCACACCAGAGTCGACCGGCGGATCGAATGCGATCCAGGCTGTCGGCCGCGCCGCCTTCGGGCTTCGTCGTCCGCGCTCGTCGGGCGGTCGTCCGGCAGAAACCGCAGAAAGCCGCCGCTACCGGACGAGCAGACGGGCCGGACAAGGTTTTCGCCTTGTTCTGACATCATCGTCAGATGGCGAGCACTCATCCCTCTTCCAGACACCCTCGTCCGCAAGGACGGGCGGCGACCTGGACGCCGACCGGCGTTGCATCACATGGGCTAGCCTCGCAGCGTGACGCTCGCTGAAGCCGGACGGTGGCGAGCGAGGTGCCCTCGGCCGCGAAGCGCGTACCTGCCGATGAGCTGAAGCATGCTTTCATCCTTATTTCAGTTGCCAGCTCGTGCCTGCGCATGCGCGAATGAGCCGTGATGGACGCGTGACGAAACCCTCGTCGAGAGTAGCGGGATCGCGGATCCCATTCGGCCAAGGCGCCGCCCGTGGGGCGCCCGTCAAGGCGCTTGCGCATGCGCCCCTGCACGCCTCCAGCAGCGGCTTCGGATGGCAGGGCCTGCACGTCGAGGCCGGCCAGAACGCCGGCTGGTCCGTCGACGACCTCGTCGTCCGCGGCCACTACCTCGCCGTCAATCGCGCACGAGGTCGATGCGGGGCGTATCGCCGGGCTCGGCATCTGCCAGGGCTCGTTGGAGATGATGCGCGCGCTCGCCGACGAGCAGACGATCAGGGCTGGCGCGACGATCGCTGGCCACTACAGGGACCACGACGCGGACGTGCAGTGGCTCGGTGAAGCCGCGCTCCAGCTGCGGCTTGAGCGCGGCTGGAAGGCGCGATTCCGCTTCGACGAGACGGGTGAGGTGGAGTACGTGCCTGGCGTCGACGCCGAACGAATGGATGTCGGCATGCCCGGAAAGTTCGTTTGGGACTGGTACCACACCTGGGCCGATCGCGGCATCTGGGACAACCGCTACGCTGTCATGAACGATGCCGACCTGCTGGGCTACGAGAGCCTGAGCGCTGCCGCCCGGCTCACGAAGCCGTATCTGATGATCCACAGCGACTATTCCTTCTTGCCAGAGGCCGCCCGGCGCCATTTCGCGGCGATCCCGAGCGCACAGAAGGAGCTCTCCTGGGAGGGCGATACTCCGCACCTCGCCTACTACGACGCTCCGGAGGTGATCGACCCGACCGTCAAGCGTCTCGCCGGCTTCTTGGGGAATGCGCTGCGCTGATTCCGTCGGGGAAGTGGCGGGGCAACCCGCCCATTTCGCCATGAGAATACGAGGCGACCGGACTGCCGGATTCTCCTCTCGCGTCAGACCGCAACGGACTGCGTTCCGCCCTGCTGCGACCTTCGCTGCCAACTCGATCGCGGCGCCACTGCGCGATTGCGGACAGGACAGGGCTGCCAGTCCGCCGAGTGCCGGCGCAGGAGGAAGGCGGCCAGGCCTCAGGTTCAACTTCGAATAGGCGCGCGCCCACGGAACACCTAGATTTCGATCTTGGACCCCGGAGAGATGTTCTCATGCGTCGGCGCCCATTGATGGCGGCATTGGCCGCGGGCTTGGCACCTCGGATTGCCCGGGCGGCGGCCGTGCTGCGCTTCGTGCCCCAGGCCGATCTGGCCATCCTCGATCCCGTCTGGACAAGCGCGAACATCACGCGCAACCACGGCTACCTCGTCTTCGACACGCTCTATGGCATGGATGCCGCGTATCGCATCCAGCCCCAGATGCTGGAGGGGCACGTCGCGGAGCAGGAAGGCCGCCTGTGGCGGTTGACCCTGCGCGAAGGCTTGCGCTTCCACGACGGGGAGCCGGTCCGTGCGGCGGATGCGGTCGCCAGCATTCGTCGCTGGGCCGCCCGCGATGCGTACGGCGCCGCGCTGATGGCCGCGACGGACGAGTTGTCGGCCGCATCGGACCGCGTCGTCCAGTTCCGCATGAAACGCGCCTTCCCGTTGCTGCCCGAGGCCCTGGGCAAGCCGGGCGTGAACATGCCCTGCATCATGCCCGAGCGTCTCGCCCGAACCGACGCCGGCACGCGCGTGACAGAGATGGTGGGGAGCGGGCCCTTCCGCTTCGTCGCGGGAGAATGGTCCCAGGGCAACCGTGTGGTTTATGAGCGGTTCGACGGCTACGTGCCGCGCCAGGGCGGGCAGCCCAGCATGACGGCAGGTCCGAAGGTCGCGCATTTCGACCGTGTCGAGTGGGTGATCATCCCCGATCCCTCAACGGCCGCCGCCGCCCTCGCGGCCGGCGAGGTCGATTGGTGGGAACGCCCCACGCCCGACATGCTGCCGCTGCTTCGCCGTAACCGCCGGGTGACGGTGCGGGTGCTCGATCCCACCGGCGCGCTCCAGTTCCTGCGCTTCAACCACCTGCACCCGCCCTTCGACAATCCCGCCATCCGTCGGGCCATCATCGGCGCGGTCGCGCAGCAGGACTACATGATCGCGGCGGCCGGCACTGACCCCGCGATGTGGGATGCGCGCTGCGGCGCTTTCACGCCCGGCATGCCGATGGCGAGCGAGGTGGGCATGGATCGTCTCACCGGCCCGCGCGACCTCGGGCGCGTGCGTCGCGACCTCGCGGCCGCGGGCTATAACGGCGAGCGGGTCGTGTTCCTCGGCGTCAGCGACGTGCCTGAGATCAAGGCTGTGACGGAGGTTGCCGCCGACATGTTCCGCCGGATCGGGATAAACCTCGACTATCAGGTTCTAGACTGGAACACGGTCCTGCAGCGCCGCACCTCGACGGCACCGCCCGACCGGGGTGGCTGGAACGTGCACCACTCCGGCTTCCCCGGCCTCGACATGGCGAGCCCCGCGTCCAACCTCGCCTTGCGCGGCAACGGACGCAGCGCGTGGTTCGGCTGGCCAACCTCGTCGCGGCTCGAGACCTTGCGCGACGCCTGGTTCGAGGCTCCGGACCCCGCCGCGCAGAAGCGCATCTGCGACGAGATGCAGGCCACTATGTTCGAGGACGTGCCCTACATCCCCCTCGGCCTGATCCGCCGCGCCATGGCCTGGCGCAGCGACCTCGTCGATATGGTCGAGGGCGGCGTCGTCTTCCACGGCGTGCGGCGCGCCGGATGAAGGTCGCGCTCGCCGGCTTTTTCCACGAGACCAACACCTTCTCGCCGATCCCGGCGGACCTCGCCTCGTTCCTGCGACCGGGCACGCTGCCCGGGCTGACCAGGGGGAACGACATGGCTCCGGTGCTCGGTGGGCTGAACGTGCCGATCGCTGGCGCGATGCAAGCGCTCTCCGCGGCGAGGCACGAGCTGCATCCCGTCGCCTGGGCCAGCGCCGTGCCCTGCGGTCCGGTCACGCGCGACGCCTTCGAGACGATCGCAGGCTTGATCCTCGACGGCATCGCGAAGGTGCCTTCGCTCGACGGCGTCTACCTCGACCTGCATGGGGCGATGGTGGCCGAGGACGATCTTGATCCGGAACTGACGCTGCTGCGGCGGTTGCGCGCGCGGCTCGGACCCGACGTGCCGGTGGTGGCGAGCCTCGACCTACATGCCAATCTCTCGCCCGAACGCGTGGCGGCGCTGGACGGGCTGGCGACCTTTCGCACCTATCCGCACCTCGACATGGATGTCACAGGGGCGCGTGCCGCGGCGCTGCTCATGCGCTGCATGGCTGGCGAGCGCTTCCACAGTGCCTTCCGCTCGCTGCCTTTCCTCATCCCTCTACATGCTCAGGGAACGACAACGGGCCCCGCCGCCCGGCTCTTCGAAGCCTGCGAGGCCCTGGGGCGGCACCAGGGCATCGCCGGCGCCGAGCTGGCGCTCGGTTTTCCTCCGGCCGACGTGCCCTATGCCGGGCCCGCGATCGTCGTCCTTGCAGGCGTAGCGGCGGATGCCGAGCGGGCAGCGGATGACATCGCGCGCTGGCTGCTGCAGGCGGAGCACGAGTTCGACGCCGCGTTGCCCGGTCCGGAGGCGGCAATCCGGGAAGCGATCGCCGCGGCGAGGCACGCGGCCGGGCGGCCCGTCGTCGTCGCCGACACGCAGGACAATCCTGGCGCGGGCGGGATGGGCGACACGGTCGGCCTGCTGCGCGAGTTGATCGCGCTGGACGCACCCGATGCGGTGTTCGCCCTGCTGCACGACCCCGCGGCCGTGAGTCAGGCCCATGCGATCGGCGCAGGTGCCGCCGCGCCTTTTCGACTCGGCGCCCATGCCGCCACGGTGCCCGGCGAGGCGCCGGTGGAAGCCAGCTTCACCGTCGCGCGCCTCGCCGACGGCCGCATCACGGCCGTCGGCCCGATGTATCGCGGCATCCGCTGGGACGTCGGCGCCACCGCCCTGCTTCGGCATCGAGGCGTGCGCGTGCTGGTCTCGGAGCGGCGCCTGCAGGCGGCGGACACGGCGATACTGCGGCATGCCGGGATCGACCCGCGGCAGGTCGCCATCGTCGTGCTCAAGAGCACCGTGCACTTCCGCGCGGAATACGAGGCGATGGCCGCTCGCATCATCGTCGCGGCCGCGCCGGGTCTGAACCTCGCGGATCTCCGCGGCTATGCCTATCGCCGCCTGCGCCCGGGTGTGCGGCCAATCGATCCCGGTCGCCGCGTCGACGACGGCAGAGCGTGACGGAGCCGCGCATCCGACCAGCGGCCGCTTAGGCTCAGGCGACGCTCGCGATCACCGCCCGGCCATGCAGAAGCTGGGTAAGAGAAACCGTCGGCAGGCCTTCACGCAGCAGCGCCACGGCCGCTTCGTGGCAGGCCAGGGCCTCGTCTGGCGTGTCGAAGAATGTGGCAACCACTGCCTGGTCCGGTTCGCGGTCGCTTCGCGCCATCCAGACTGCCCGGAAGCCCGGGGAGCGCGCGATCATCGGCAGCGTCCGCTGCTCGACGAAGGCTCGGGTGTCCTGGGTTGCCGGGACACCGGCCAGCACGCGGACAAGGACGTAAGGAAGCGGCTCGCCCGGTGAGGCTCGCCTGGGCGCTTCCTCCCTCACGAAGCACTCGCCCGAGAATTCGTCGCCGCGGCGGGGAAAGAAGTCCAGGTGCCCTGCCAGCCATTGCCGAGCCGCGTTGGTCGAGCGGTACGCCGCCTCCGCGTCAGCGGCGCCGCTGACGCTGACCCCGGCGCCCGAACCATCCCAGAACGCCACATACGCCTCGACGCCTGGCAGGGCTTTCAGGGCCGGCAGCAGTTCGTCGCTGACCGACTTTTCGACGACGTCACGGTCGACCCCGATCACGGGATACCGGCGCAGGTTGATGTGCACGATCTGGCCTCCTGCAGGCAACGCGTCGCTCCAGGGCGTTCGACATCGTGCGACGGCAATCCACTGACGGCGGTGCGCGGCCAGGGTTGCATCTGGGTCCCGCTTCCCCCGGAGCTGGAGCCACGCCGCTACGTCACCGTACGGAGCCGCGGCGCGAGGGCGGCAGCGTCAATCGCAAGCCGCACCACAGCGGCGAGTAGCGGCAGCGTCCAACTGCCGACCGCCGTGATAGCAGCGCGACGGCCGGTCCAAGTGCGACGCCGAGGAAGCCGATGATGATTCCGCCAGTCGCGGCTTCCGCCACGCGCTCCAGCAGCGTCACTCGCGCGAGCTCGGCCAGCGCAATTCACTGCCAGCTCGACGCCGTCCCGCCAGCGAGGGCGGCGGCGAGAACGAAGGCGAGCCGTCCAGCAGCGTCTCCTCGACGATGCGCATCACGGCCTCCAGCATGGCAGGGCGCGGGAACGCATTGCGGTCGGTGAAGAGGGCCGCGAGCAATGGCCGTGCCTGGTCGAGCGGAAGTCCCACCGCCCAATGGTCGGCGTTCAGGTAGCCGAGCAGCACGGAACCCGGAATCACCTGGTCGGTGAACAAGGTCTGGCTGTCGTTGCGTGGATCCATCGCGGACAACCGGTCATGCATCGGCACCAATATGGAGGAGGTATCCTGCCGCGCGGTGAAAGCCCCGAGCGAGAACATCGGCACGCCACTCGACGAGGGGGAATAGCTCGCAAGTGCCGCGAGACGCGTGGACCGCCTGAGGCTCTCGAAGGCGCGACCGTCGCCTTCGTCGCATCCGGAGCCCGGCGCGTTGCGCGCCAGCCATGGCAACAAGCGCGGTGGATTGTCCGCCAGCGGCGAGCCCGCGACCGTGCCGGCCAGGCTGACGGCGGCCGCGATGTGAGGGCGGATCTCTGGGTAGCGCGCCAGGGCTTCCAGCATGTCTGCCGTGCCCTTGGAATAGCCGACCAGGACCAGGCGTTCGCCTGGCGCGAGCGGCTCCGCGAGTACGCGATTACGGATGAGCTCGGCGTTCCGCGTCGAGGAGGACAGACCCTCGACTGGCACTTCGATGCTCTGCCAGCCGATGGTGGCCAGATGCGCGCGGGCGTCGCCGAGGATGGTGACCAGGCCCGCAAAACAGTCCGCGCCATAGCCGGGAACGATGGCCAGGCGCAGCGGGAGGCGCGGCGGTCCTTGCCAGACTGGCCGCCCACTTGGCTGAGCCTCGCCGCCAAGCCTGTGCAACATGGCTTGGCAGGTGCGGGTCGAATCCGGCGGGGTGACGGCACAGAGTATCTCGCGAAAACGGGCGCGAAAGTCCACCACGCCGGCGGCGCCTGCGGGCACCAACATGGCTGGCGGAGCCGCAAGGTCGGGGGCCAGCAGCGGCGTCGACGTGCAGCCGCCCATTGCAGCGACACACAGGCCGAGCCTCAGGCAGCGCCGGACCATGCCGATAGCCATCGGGAGCAGAGCCTTCCTTTGAACGCGCCGCCGATCGTGCCTTTGCGACATCGATGAGGCGGCGCGACCTCGCAGTCGTATCGGCGAGCCGACGTATCATCTTGGACTGATTTGGAGAACCGGCCAGAAAATTCGCAACGGCGGGTAGGTTTGGCTGTCAAATCGGGTCGTCGGGTAACACGCCCGGCCGCCGCCACTACCAGCAGGCGTCGGTCGGCCATGCGCGCCCGATTTTGATAGGTGCAAAGCCTTCAAATAGGCGCACCCTTTCGCTCCAGCGCATCTAGGGAATGTCGGGGAGGATCAATGGACATTTCCTCGATGGAGCAACCGCGAAATCGCCGATCCCTGCTGGCGGGCGCGCTGGGAGCGTCGCTCCTCACGGGATGCCGCAATGGCTTCGTCCCGCAACAGGTGCCTGGACCGGAGCCTGGCGGCAACTACGTCGCGCTGACTTCCCCCATCGTCGTGGTCAGTGACACCCAGGAGCACGAATCGACAGGCTACCCATTGCTCGATAACGCGAGTGCGATTGACGCTTATGTCGAGGTGAGCCAGCGCCCACCACAGCAGACGCTCTTCGGACGCCGCATTCTCGAGTGGGCATTGCAGAACCACCCGACAGAACCGTTCATTCACCTCGGCGATGTCCTGGACATGTCCTGTCGTACAGAGGCAGAGCGCATCGGCAAGGTCTTCGGTGCAGCGAACCGGCCTGGCGCGATCCTGCCCGGCAATCACGACGGCCTTTTGTTCGGTATCTTCGCCTACGATCTCCAGGTCTCTTCACTCGATCCCGGAGCAGATCGGTGGAACCGCGCCTGCCGCCGGGGCGCGACACCTGGGGACCTCGCACACAGGACAGACAGGGAAGCGTTCATCAAACCCGACTTCATCACACGGTACATCACGGGCCAAGCCCGCGTCGCACCGCGTGGCGCAGGTCTCGTGCCGCCACCCTCTTCCGGTGATCGAAGCGTCAGCTGGCGCAACCCCGATCCAGACGCGTTCGTGTCAGGCATAGAGGCGCATCTGATCGACGGACGCGACTATGCCAATTCGTTCATCGCGCAGCGCCTGCGACTACCGCGGGCGCCGGGGGCAACGCGGGGCGTCGTTGTCATCGCGCTCGACACGAACCAAGCGGGCCCGCTCGTCAGCACCTGGGACACGATCATGGGACGCAGCGCCGGCAGCCTGGGACATATCCGCGCCGATCAGCTCCGTGCCGTCGCACCGTGGATCAGAGAAGCCGTCACGCAGGGCGACATCGTCGTGTTCGCTGGCCACCACAACTGGCAGTCGCTCGAATTGCAGACACGGTTGCTGATGTACGGGATGATGTCCGACGTTCGTAACCCGCTCGTCTACCTTTCCGGCCATACGCATCGTGGCTTCTGGGCGGAACACCGGCTGCCCGGGCTGCGTCCCGTGCTCGAACTCAACGTAAGCTCGCTGTCGGACTGGCCGATCGCCTACCGGCGCGTCAGCTTCGCCTACGACGACCGCGCGAACCGCCTGCTGGTCCGGGGCGACTTGATGCCCACGGCCGGGAGTGCGGTCCGTAGCGACGACGAATTGCTCGCAGCCTGGGTAGGTCAGGCCTGCAGGCAGTCGCTCATCGACGTGGACGAGATCATGGCGCACGATAATGCCATCGTCAGACAGCAGAGGAACTCTCGAGGCAGCCTCTTCGGGTGGCTGATGCAGTCGATCAGGCCGGATTGCGACACCTGCGATCTTCCACTGTTCCAGCAGGCGCAGCTCTACATGGACGAGATGCTCCGCGCCCTTGTGCAGGCTAGCTCATACACGCCGGCGGACGTTCGGGCGCACAACCGCGCAAGATTGCCGGCGTGGTGCGGCGGCGAAGATTTTGCGCAATGCACAACCCGACTCCTCTCCCAACAGAACAATACGTATGAAGGTCAGCTGAGCCTTTTCCGGCGCAAGGCGGAGATGGTGGAAATTGTCCAGCGATACATGGACGAGATAGAGACACCCGCGACGAAGGCATACATGACGTGCCGCGCCGTCATTGCTGCGAAAATTGACTTCGATGCGATATCCGAAGGCAGAAATGACTTTCGCAGCGAAGAGAATCGACGAACCGAGCACTTCTTCCGAAATGAAGCGAGCATTGGAATGTCTTGATACGTCGAGTTCCGTGGCCGCGTCATGCCGCGGACGCCGACACTGCAACTCCGCTCGATCGCGTCGCCTACGGAAGCGGGAAAGCAGGCGGCCTCACGACGGAGACGGGCAGAAGGCGCTGCCCCTGAATCGCGCGACGCCGCCGTCCAGCGTGACACGAGAGGCCTGCCATGAGCCCGACTGATCCCGACTTCGAGGACCGCATCGCTTCCCGCTTCCTCGAAGTGCTGATTCGAGCCGGCCTGATCCTGGCCATGGTCATGCTGTGCTATCAGGTGTTCTCGCCCTTCCTGGCGCTTATGGCCTGGGCGCTGATCCTGGCGGTGACGCTGTATCCCTTGCAGCAGGCCATCGCCGGCAGGATCGGTGGGAGGAAGGGGCTGGCATCGACCCTGCTGGTCCTCCTCGCCATCTTGCTGATCGTCGCGCCGACGGCACTGCTGATGAGCTCGCTCGGCGATTCGGTGCAGCACGTGATCACCGGCGTGCAGACCAACTCGCTCGCGATACCGCCGCCGCCTGATTCCCTGGCGACCTGGCCGGTCGTCGGCAGCCGCGCGCATGCTGTCTGGGCCCAGGCATACGCAGATCTGCCCGCGCTGGTGCGGACCCTGCAGCCCAAGATCGGCGAATTGGCGGCGGCCGCGCTAGGCTTCATCGCGAGCATCGGCGGCGGCATGCTGCAACTGCTGGCATCCTTCGCCATTGCCGGCGTCATCATGGCGTTCGGCGAGGCAGGCGGCCGCGCCAGCCAGGCGATCTTCGCGCGGCTTGCCGGCGAAGCGCGCGGACCGGCACTCGTCGCGCTGTCGGTCGCCACCATTCGCGCCGTCGCCCTCGGCGTCGTCGGCGTCGCCTTCATCCAGGCCATCATCGTCGGCCTTTGTATGCTGGTTGCCGGCGTTCCCCTGGCCGGCGTGCTCGCCCTGATCGTACTCGTGCTTGGTATCGCGCAGGTCCCCGCCGTCATCGTCACCCTACCGGCCATCGCCTACATCTGGCTGAGCGGCGCGTATGAAAGCGTGCCGGCGATTGCCTATACCGTACTGCTGCTGGTCGCCGGCATGACCGACAACGTGCTCAAGCCGCTGCTGCTTGGCCGTGGTGTCGATGCACCGATGCCGATCATCCTGCTGGGCGCGCTCGGCGGGATGGCGACGGGCGGGATTCTCGGGATGTTCGTCGGGGCCACGCTGCTGGCGTTGGGCTACCAGATATTCATGGGCTGGGTGGCGGGCGCGCGCGCCAGGGTGTCGGCGCACGACTTCGATTCCCGACCGGGAGCGCCGCGTTGACGTTGCTTGCCGTGACACGCGCAGGGTCTTCGCCGACCAGGCCGTAACTGCGCTATGGAACTCGCTGACGCCTACGCCTTCTCCACCTGTCCCAGCGCCGTCAGCACCGCCGCGTGCAGCCTCTCATCCTTCTCGATATCGAAATGCGTCAGGCCGAGCGCGTCCACTTCCACATTCTCGATCTGCCCTGCAAAGCCCGGCGTAGCGGCGAGTGCATGGCCCCACGCCCCTGAGGCCAGGTAGAAGTTCAGCACCCGCCGCGGACCCGGCCGCACGTCATGCACCCACACCGGATCGAAGGTGACGAGCAGGTCTAATGCCAGCCCTGCCTCGCCTGTCGCGTCCGCCAGGCGGATTGCGTCGTCAGCGCCCAGCGAATGGCCAACTGCCGCAACCGGCCGTTGCAATTCGCCGCTCCGCTCGGCCGCCATCAGCCGCGCGGCGGCATCCGACCACTCCAGATGGTTGCCGAGTTCGACCCCGTACCCCGCTGTGACCAGCCTTGCCGCCAGCCGGTCCATCCCGGTCGAGAAGACGTTGGCCAGCCCGCGCAGCAGCACGACATGGCCGCGTCCGGGCTGCTTCCTGTCCGGTCCAGGCACCGCACAGCCCACGAGCCCGAGTGCCAGGGCCGCGGCAGCCGGGCCCAAGGCGCGTCGTCGCATGGCCCGCCACCTCCTGGCCTAATGAAGGAAGGGCACCACGCGCCACGTGCGCGCGGCATAGGCGTCCCAATCCGCCCCGAAGGTCGCACGCATCAGGGACTCCTCGCGGCCGATGCGGAAGGCGTAGAGCGTGCCGAAGCCGATCAGCCCCGCCGGTCCCGCCACCCAGTTCTGCAGCAGCAGCGCCTGTGCCACCGCCCAGAGCCAGAACGCCGCGTACATGGGATGGCGGAGGTAACGATAGACTCCCTGCGTAACAAGCGCGTGCCCCTCGCGCACGACGAGCGTGACCGACCAGTTGCGGCCGAGCGTCTTGTGCGTCACCTGGAACAGGGCCAGCGCGGCTGCGAACACCACCGCCCCCACCCAGGCCCGCACCGGCGAGAAGGCCTGATTGGCGAAGGCCGGAAAACCCGTCAGCACGTAGGACAAGGGGATCAGCCCGAGTCCGGTCGTGGAGATCGACAGCAAGGCCCATTCGCGGGCGTCGCGGGCGTTGCGCGCCAGCGCGATGCGCCGCGTCTTGCGCGCGAAGGGTCGGCGGATGATCCACCAGCCCACCATGCAGCCGAGGTGCAGGAGCTTGGCGACGAGCGGCGTCACGCGGCCGCCTTCGCGATCGCCGCGGCGCCGAGCGCCCCGCTGGGCCCGAGCCCGCGGTCCGGCCAGACCACGCCGACCGGCAGCGGCCCGCAGACGGCCAGCCCGAAATCCCAGAAGTACCGCCGCCCGTTGCCCATGACGTATTGCCGGTGGATCCGCAGGAAGCGCCAGCGTGTGCGCCGCCAGGTCGCGTCATCCAGCATGTCGCGGGGATGCACGCTTTCCAGGACCGGCCCTCGCCCCGTGATGCCCAGCGGGCCAAGCGGCCCTGTTCGCTCGAAGGACAGCACGTCCCGACGGGAGGCGAACTCGATCCAGTCGAAGCCCTCGCTGCGCGCGAGCAGCGCCAGATCCGCCCGCAGCGCCGTGGCACCGCGCATCAGCGCCACCTTCAGCACCGAGGAGCCGAGCCCCACCAGCACCAGCCGCGGCATCCGCCGCAGCAAGCCCGGATCGTGCCGCAGCGCCTGTGCCAGCGCCTGGACAGCGAAGACGCTGCCGAGGCTGTGGCCGGCCAGCAGCACTTCGTCCACCGCCTCGCCGCGGGTGGCGAGGATGGCGCGCGCGAAGCACGCGATGCGAGCCTGCTGCGCGGGGTCGCAGCCGCCGGCGAGGTCGCGGGCCAGCGCCCAATCCGCGAGCAACACCGGAAACGACAGCCGCCATGCAGCAAGCGCCGCGAGCAGAAGCGACAGCGTGGCGGGCAGCAGCGACCAGGGAGCCCCTGCACCCACACCGAATCCCGCGAACAGCAGCGCGGCGGCGATGCCTAGGAACGGCAGCAAGGCCGCGAGCGCGAAGAGAGCGTAGCGCCAATGTGCAGCGGCGTAGCGCGCGACGGTCCCATCCAGCAGCACCGCCGCGACCGCCGCGCCGCCTCGCCTGACGAGGGCAGGCCAGCCGCGTGCGAGTTCTCCCGCGATCAGGTCATCCCAGGCCAGCAGGCGGATCTCCGCCGCGCAGCGCCAGTCCGCACCCCGCGCGCTTGCCGCGAAGGACGGCATGGTATCGGCCCCACCCGGCGCAAGCGGCCCGACCGCGGCCTCCAGCGACCAGAGCCCGGCCGTGCGGGCAAGCGTCCGGGCGAACCGGTCGCGCTGCGCGACGGTCGGCAGTGGCTCGAAGCCTGGAACGAACAGGACGATCCGGCTGCGGACCGGGGTCCTTTCAACCATGCCGCGGATGAAAGCATACTTCCGCCAGATGGTGAGTCACGGACGACGGCGCTGGCATCGCGCCAGACGCGGCTTCCCGTGGCAAATCCCGTGCATCTCTGTCTATGCGGCCGATTGCGGGAGGCTTGGGGTACACATCGATTGCAAGACGCGCCCGAGGTTCGGTACGACACTGGCGAGCCGTGATCATTCATGGCCGGGTGAGCGGCGACGACCGCTTTCCGCACCCAAAGCCGATGCTCAGCACGCGTGGATGTGTTGTCGCCCTCTGCAGGGCCGGTGACGTCGTACCGGTCAGCCTGCCCGCGCCGCTCGCATCACCAAGGCCGCCAAGGCCATGACCGGAATCAGCAGCGCCCAGAACCCGAGCGCCGCATAGCCGAGCGCACCGAGGATCGCCCCGGCCGCGAAGCTGCCGACCGCCGGCAGCATCCGGCGCAGCCGGGCGCCGGCCGCGGCTTGCGCATCGGCGGACGCGCCGGGCAGGTCCGTGAGGTCGATCACCACCTGTGTCGTGTTGCCTGTCATGATGGTCGTCGGCGGAGCGGTCGGCATCAGGATGCGGGCGCCGGCGTTCTGGATGCCCATGGCGACGACCCCGGCCATGCCGGCCAGGATCGCAAGCGGCGCATCGGCGTCGCGCACCGGGCTGGCCAGTAGGCCGAGGAGGAGGAACAGCACGAGGAAGGCGATCTCCGCGACAAGCAGGTGCCGCAGGCTGCCGGACGCGCGCCCGCGCAGCATCAGGCGCGTGCAGGCGACGGCGGCCGCGAAGACCGGCAGCGCCAGCAGCTTGCCGACGACGCCGCCGGCCGAAAGGCCGGCCGCCTCGGCACCGATCAGCACGAAGTTGCCCGTGACATGCGCCGTGAACAGGCCCTGCAGCGCGACGAAGCCCACCACGTCCACGAAGCCCGCCGCGAAGGACAGCATCGCCCCAGGCAGGGCATCCAGCCGCGGCGGCGCCGCGCCGCTCACGGCTCCGTTCGCCGCAGGAAGAGCCGCGCGACGAGCAGGAAGCCGCCAACCAGGCCCAGATGCTCGAAGAACGCATTCGCGGTCATGAAGCGCTCCATGCCCGGCGGCAGCACCCAGAAGCGGTTGGCGACGAAGGTGGCGGCGAGGGTGAAGGCCGCCAGCGCCAGCGCCAGCGCGCCCGCCCAGCGCAGCCGCCCCGAGAGGATGAGGGCGGAGGCGCCGAGCTCGACCGCGATCGTCAGCGCCGCGGTCACCGGCGGGACGGGCAGGCCGAAATGCGCGGCCTCCGCGATCGCGCCGGGGAAGTCCAGCAGCTTGTTGAGCCCGCCCTGGATATAGGCCGCGCAGAGGCAGAGCAGCGCGAGCCAGCCGAGGATCCGGCTCTCGGCGATGCGGCGCATCAGACGGCCCAGCAGGCGCAGCCGAGCGCGCCCCAGAAGGCACCCTGTTCGCGCACCGGCGCGCCGCGTGCCCAGGCATGCGCATGGCCGTGCACGCCGCAGGCGGTGCCGCAGCCGCAGTCGGCCGCGAAGCGCGCGGGGTCCACCGCCTCCGCCCGCCTCTGGTAGCCGCCGAAGCTGCGCACCGGCGACCATTCGGGCAGCACCGGCGGCGGCGGCGGGGCGAGCCCGGCGAAGTCGCCCGCGCCGAAGACGGGCTTGCCGCCGAGCAGCGTCAGCACGCTCTCGATGTCCTGGATCGCGTCCTCCGGCACGCTGAAGTAGTCGGCCGAGAGGACGGCAAGGTCGGCGAGCTGCCCGACCACGATCTGGCCCTTCTTGCCCTGCTCGGTGGAGAACCAGGTGTTGGCTTCCGTCCAGAGCCGCAGCGCCTGCTCGCGGTCGAGCCTGTTGCGCTCGGGGTAGAGGCGGAGCCCGCCGAGGGTGCGGCCGGTGACGAGCCAGGACAGGCTGACCCAGGGGTTGTAGCTCGCGACGCGGGTCGCATCCGTGCCGGCGCCGACGGGCACGCCGGCCTCCAGCATGCGGCGGATCGGCGGGGTGCGCTCCGCCGCGGCCGCGCCGTAGCGCTCCACGAAGTATTCGCCCTGGTAGGCCATGCGGTGCTGCACGGCGATGCCGCCGCCGAGTGCCGCAATGCGATCGATGTTGCGGTCGCTGATGGTCTCGCAGTGGTCGAACATCCAGTGCAGCCCGCCGAAGGGTTTCGCGCCGTTCACCTTCTCGAAGACATCCAGCGCGCGCGAGATCGTCTCGTCATAGGTCGCGTGCAGCCGCCAGGGCCACCGGTTCTCGACCAGCCGGGTCACGACGGCCTCGAGCTGTCCTTCCATGGCCGGCGGCATCTCCGGCCGCGGCTCGCGGAAATCCTCGAAGTCGGCGGCGGAGAAGACGAGCATCTCGCCGGCGCCGTTGTGGCGGTAGGTGTCGTCGCCCTCGCCGGGCCGGACCAGGCGGCCCCAGCGGGTGAAATCCTCCAGCTCCTCGCCGGCCTTCTGGGTGAAGAGGTTGTAGGCGATGCGCAGCGTCAGCTCGCCATCCGCGTGCAGCTTGCGGATAATCTCGTAGTCGTCGGGGTAGGCCTGGAAGCCGCCGCCCGCGTCGATGACGCCGGTGACGCCGAGGCGGTTCATCTCCCGCATGAAGTGGCGCGTGGAATTGAGCTGCTGCTCCTCCGGCAGCTTCGGGCCGCGCGCAAGGGTGGCGTAGAGGATCAGCGCGTTCGGCTTGGCCAGCAGCAGCCCAATGGGATTGCCCGAGGCGTCACGCACGATCTCGCCGCCAGGCGGGTTCGGCGTGTTCCTGGTGTAGCCCACGGCGCGCAGCGCCGCGGCGTTCAGCAGGGCGCGGTCGTAGAGGTGGAGGATGAACACCGGCGTGTCCGGCGCGGCCGCGTTCAGCTCCTCGATGGTGGGCAGGCGCTTCTCGGCGAACTGGTGCTCGGTGAAGCCGCCGACGACGCGCACCCATTGCGGCGGCGGCGTGACCTGCGCCTGGCGGCGCAGCATCGCCATCGCGTCGGCCAGGCTGCGCACGCCGTCCCAGCGCAGCTCCATGTTGTAGTTCAGTCCGCCGCGGATGATGTGCATGTGGCTGTCGATCAGCCCGGGGATGGCGCGCCGGCCGCACAGGTCGATCACCTGCGTGGTCGGCCCGGCCGTCGGCATGATCTCCCGCGCCGGCCCGACGGCGGAGAAACGTCCGGCGGTGATCGCCACCGCCTCCGGGTCCGGGTTGCCGCGATCGAGCGTGGTGAAGCGGCCGTTGGTCAGGATGATGTCGGGCGCGCTCTGCGCCATCGCGGGGGCTCCCGTGAATGAGGAGAGGGCGGCGGCGCCGAGCGCGGCAGCCGCCTGGCGGCGCGTGGGCGCGATCATGCGCGCGGTTCGTTTGCGGCGTCACGCGCCGCCTGGTGCGAGGGCAGCTGCGCGAACATGTGCTTCGCGCACTCCGCCCGCACGGCGGAGACGGCGATGCCCTCTCCGGCCAGCAGGCGGCGCACGACGGGGACGAGCTGCTCGCCGGCCAGCATGCCGAGCAGCCCGAGCAGCGCAATCACCGGGGGCGCCGGCGAGCGCACGTTGAGCAGGCCGTAGATCGCGCCGACCAGCAGCCCGACGGCGACGGCGAGGAGATAGGCCTTCATGCCGGCCTCCACCGCCTCAGCCCTCGACCAGGCGCTTCAGCACCTCCTCGTACATGATGCGCTGGATCGCCGCGCCGGTCGGGCTCGCCCAGTCCGTCGCGAGCTCCGCCATCACCTGGTTGGTCGAGGTGATCGTGACGCCGTGGCTTCGCATGCGTTCGACCGCCGCGGCGTCGGCGGCGCTGGTCGGCGAGCCGCCGGCATCCACCACGACCTGCACGGCGAAGCCGTCCTCCGTCGCGCTGATCGCGGGATAGACGATGCAGACGTCGTTGGTGAGCCCGGCCATGATCAGCTTCTTCCTCCCCGTCGCGAGGACCGCGTCGCGGAAGGGCGCGTAGGTCCAGCAATCCACGACGCCGGGGCGCTTGACGCGCGCCGCGTAGGCGTCGGGCGCGATCTCCTCGAGGTCGGCGAAGAGCCGGCCCTGGAATCGGTCCTCCTGGCTCGAGGTGAGGACCAGCGGCATACCGGTCTCCACCGCCGTGCGGGCCAGCGCCCGCGTGTTCCTGACGATCTCGTCGTGAGGCGTGCTGACGGCGAGCTTCACCGTGCCGACCTGGTGGTCGATCAGCAGCATCGCCGCATCGGCGGGCGTGAACAGCGCCTTCACCGCTCAGTGCCCTTCGCCGCCGCCGAACATGGTCTTGGCGTAGATCAGGCCGAGCCCGTAGCCGCCGCCATGCGCGATCGAGGTCGCGACGGTCTGGTTGTAGGTCTCGCCCCGCGCCCAGTCGCGCTGCAACTCGAGCAGGTACTGAAGGCTCGTCATCGGGCGCGCACCGGCCTGGATCATGCGCTGCATCGCGCGCTCATGCGCCTCGTCCGTCACGTCGCCGCAGGCATCCGCGATCACATAGGCCTCGAAACCCTGGTCGAGCGCCGACAGCACCGGGCCGACGATGCAGACGCTGGTCCAGAGGCCCGCGAAGACGATCTGGCCCTTGCCGATCGCGTTCACGCGCTCCGCGATGCGCGGATCCTCCCAGGTGTTCATCGTGGTGCGGTCGATCGCGTCGGCGCCGGGGAAAGCGTCCTTGATCTCGGTGAAGATCGGGCCGGAGAAGCTCTTCTCCGCCACGGTGGTCAGGATGGTGGAGACCTTGAACTCGGCCGCGGCCTTGGCGACCAGCGCAGCGTTGTTCCGGAGCAGCACCGCGTCGATGGACTTGGTCGCGAAGGCCATCTGCGACTGGTGGTCGATCAGGATGAGGGTATGGTCGGCGGGCGACAGCAGCGTGGCGCCGGGCCTGGCGACGGCGGTGGGCATCGGGTCTCTCCTCGTGCTGGCCGCGGGGCGTGCCACGGCACCGCGATCGATGTAGAGTGCAGACGCGATACGCGTCCAATATCGTTTGGGCAGCGACCGATACCCAGGAAGCATCATGGAACTGTGGCAGGCGCGTTACGCCCTGGCGGTGGCGGAGACGCTCTCCTTCCGGCGGGCGGCGGAACTGCTCGGCATCTCGCAGCCGCCTCTGAGCCGCGCGATTGCAGCGCTGGAGGCGGAGCTGGGCGTCGCGCTTTTCACCCGCGGCCCGCGCGGCGTTGCCGTCACGCCGGCGGGCGAAACCTTCCGGCGCGAGGCCACGGTGCTCGTCGCACAGGGGGCGCGGACGGTGGCGGCCGTGCGCAGCACCGGGCCGGCGCCGGTCAGCCTGCGGATCGGCTTCGAAGGATCCTCGGCGCATGCGGTCCTGCCACGGGCGCTGCTCCGCCTGCGCGCGAGGCACCCCGACGCATCGATCACGCTGCGGGAGATGTCCACCACCGCCCAGGTGCGCGCGCTGAAAGCGGAGGAGATCGATGTCGGCCTCGTGGTTGCGCCGTTGAAGGATCCCGCGCTGCTGCTGTCCGAGGTCTGGCGGGAGCCGCTCGTGCTGGCCACGTCGACCGATCACCCCTTGGCACGCGGGGAGCTGGCTGCGGTGAATGCGCTGGCGACGGAACGCTTCGTCATCGCCACGCAGCACGAGGGATGCGGCTTGCAGTTGGCGATCGACGCTCTCTGCCGGGCGGCGGGGTTCGTCCCGAAGCGCGCGCTGGAAACCAGCGACACGATGATGCTGCTGGACCTCGTCGCCGCGGGCGTGGGCGTGGCGATCCTGCCCTGGGCGGTCGCCTCTCGTGCCGGTGACTGTATCGCCACCCTGCCGCTTCGGCCCGCGGCGACCGTCGCTCTCGTCCTGGCGCAACGCCGAGGCTCTGGCCGGCGCGGAATCCGGACCGATTTCCAGAAGGAGCTCGCCGGCGTGGCGGCGGAAGCCACCCGAGAGAGAGGCAAAGATAGACTAACCGCAGCGTGACCTGCGGATTTCCCCGCTATGCTATTCGGCCGGCGTGGGGGTCTGCAATCGGCCCAAGTGCGCGGTAGCCCCGCCCGCCGCAGGGTCTACCGCCGAGTCCGACCCGAAGCGGACTCTCCTGTGCGATGACGGGCGTTCGTGGATCAGATATCCCACCACGCGCCGTCTGGGCGGGGCACCTGATGATGGCCGCCGTGGTCCCGCGCCAGCAGCTTGCACGGCATGAACACCACGCGGCAGCCGCACCGCAGCTCGATCGACCAGTCCTCGAGCTCGGCCAAGGTGGTGGTCGATGTCGGAAGCGCCGCCATGCCGCATCGTAGCCCAGGTGCGGCGAGCGCGGCGCCTGTCAACCAGTGGAATCGCCTCGGCTGTCACCCTGACCAGACCGTCAACATGCCCCTGCCACTGTCTCAGCGCGGCGAGGACCTCCGACCCGCAGTCGTGCTGAGCTCGTCCTCGGATCCTTCAGGTGTAGGCCCGCGCGCTCCCCTCAGCCCCGCTGACCTTAGCCTGGTCAGCGGCGCGTTTTTTGCAGCGCAAAGCAGAAGCCTGGTCAACTCGGCGCCGGGCTGCAAACGGTAGACGGCCAAAGGGTGCAGCGGGTCTATCATTGGTAGGCTCTGCGGTCAGGTTAGCGATGCGCCGCTCTATGTCGCGATAGATGCGGGGCGAACGGGTCGGAAGATCCGCCAGCCCGGTCCCGAGGCCATCGGCCGGGATCACCACATTACGCCCGGCAGCAAGCGCCGCCTCCATCTGCTGAAACGCCGTGAAAATGGCGTCGCGCACCTGGAACAGGTCGGCGTCTGCATCGGTGAAGTAGGCATCTTGCCCGCGCTCCGGCTTCCACTTCGTCGGCACGCCGATGGCGTTCGGCTCGCCGCGCATCGCAGCGGCCTGCCCGCCAAAGCCGCGCCGCTCCATGTTGTCTCCGAACACGAACAGCCTATCCGGCTGCTCCCGCACCATCTCGCGGGTAACGCGCGCCTCACGGATCACCCGACCACGGGTCGACTTGTCCTCAGTCACGGCAGAGCCTCTAGTCAGACTTGCTCATGCGCCTCGACGCTCTGCCAGCGCTACCACCGGCGCCGCTGCGCCGACCAGGCCGGCGACGTGCCCTTGCCATAGGCTTAAGGCGGCCAGGACCTCTGGCCCATAATCGTCCCGGGCATAGGTCCGCTCGAGCTTCGTCCGGTGCGAGACGTGGTTTATCGCGGCCTCGGCGTGGTCGGGCGAGACGCCGAGCCGCGCCAGGCCGGTGCGCACCGTGCGCCGCAGATCGTGCCAGCGCCAGGCCGGGATCTTCGCCGCAAGGTCCATGCGCGCCTTCAGGCGGCCGAAGCCCTTGAAGCCGCTGCCTCCGTCACGGCCGAGCAGACGGATGCTCCGCATCCGGCGTCTCGTTCGGCCACACCGCGCGCAGCTCCACGAGCGCGAGTGGCGACAGCGGCAGCACGTAGCCGATCCCGTTCTTCGTCCGGTGGCCAGGGATGGCCCAGCGCCCGTCCCCGAGGTCGAGCTCGCCGGCGGCGATGTCGGCGACCTCGGCCTCGCGCGCGCCCGTGAGGATCAGCAGCCGCACGAAGGCACTGAGCTTCGGCGGCTCGCGATCGGCGGCGCGCCAGACCAGCTCGGCTTCGCTGAGCGCGCGCGCGCGCGCCGCCAGCGGCGGCGCGATGACGCCAGCACCCTTCCGGGGCAGCAGCGGCGCCGGGATCCAGCCCTGCATCTCGGCGAAGTTCAGGAAGGCCGAGACCATCCGGTAGAGGAATGCCGCGGCGCCGGCGCCGTCGCGGCCTGGCGCGCCGCTCTTGCCCTTCTCGCCCGGTTTCGGCTTCGCCTTCGGCCGAGCAGCTGCCGCACGCCAGCCGGCTATGAGCCGGGTCCAGTCCTCGCGCGTGGTCTCCGCCAGGACGCGATCGCCGAGCTTGGGCACGACGGCCTGGTCGCAGACGCGCTTCACTCGGCCGCGTACTTCAGGGACCACGGCCCGGCCGGATCCGCCTTCCTCGCGGCCTGCCACTCCGCCAGGCGGCTGGCGACCGTGCCGGCGCCGCGCCGCTCGGCCTGCTCGCGTCGCCGCGCCTCCCGCGCCTGGCGCTTCTCGGCGACCGGGTCGCCGCCGCTCTGCACCGCGGCGATCGCCGCCTTCGCTTCCTTCCGGGCCTTCGCAATGCCCATCGCCGGCCAGGTGCCCAGCTTCGGCCGGGTGTGCTTGCCGTCCGTCCTGCGCGTCCGGACGCTCCAGGTGGCGGCGCCGGTGGACGTCATGCGCAGCACGAGGCCGGGCTATCGGGCATCCCGCACCTCGAGCCTGCCATCCTGCGGCGGCTGCAGCGTGCGCAGCCAGGCGTCGGTGATGTCCCGCTTCATCGCTTCCCGGGCCGCGCGGAGGGGGCCCATGTGCCCCCGTCCAGCTTGGCCGTGCCCCCAATTCCGCCCCCATTTTCGCCGGGGGCACAAGGGCAGCGCTACTGGGTGATATGGCCAGATACGCTGGGAGCCGCTAAGACACTGTTCTGGTGAGGGACCGCGTCGACCCGCGCGCGCAAACCGGCTTCCGAGGCTGCCAGGAAGCCGCTTCCCAAGCTGAATGTCGTGGGTTCGATTCCCATCGCCCGCTCCATCCCCGGCTTGCCGGGGGCGCAGGATACCCCGCCTATGGCCCAGACCCCCGACATCGTCATCCTCTCGGCCGTCCGCACCGCCATCGGCGATTTCGGCGGCGCGTTGCGCGGGCACCCGCCGACGAAGCTCGGCGCCCTCGTCGCGGCCGAGGCAATCCGCCGCGCCGGCGTAGCACCCGACGCCATCGAACACGCGGTCTTCGGCACCGTGCTGCATACCGAACCCGCGGACATGTACCTGGCCCGCGTCGCTGCCATCGGCGCGGGCGTGCCCGTCGCCACTCCCGCACTGACCGTCAACCGGCTCTGCGGCAGCGGCCTGCAGGCGATCGTCAGCGCCGCCCAGATGGTCGCGCTGGGCGAGGCGCGGACGGCGCTCGCCGGCGGGGCGGAGTGCATGAGCCGCGCGGGCCACCTGCTCTCTTCCGCCCGCTGGGGCCAGAAGATGGGCGAGGCCACGGCGACGGACATGCTGCTCGGCGCGCTGAACGATCCCTTCGGCAACGGCCATATGGGCATCACGGCCGAGAACGTCGCCGCCCGGCATGGCATCGGGCGCGAGGCGCAGGACCGCTTCGCCGCGGAGAGCCACCGCCGTGCCGCGCGCGCCATCGCCGAGGGCCGCTTCCGCGACCAGATCCTCCCTGTCGAGGTCGCCGACCGCAGAAGCACGCGGGTCTTCGACACCGACGAGCATGTCCGCGCCGATGTCGACGAGGCCTTGCTGGCCTCGCTGCGGCCGGCCTTCCGGCGCGACGGCAGCGTCACCGCCGGCAATGCGTCCGGCATCAACGACGGCGCCGCGGCGCTGGTGCTGATGGCGGGCGAGGAGGCCGCGCAGCGCGGGCTCAAGCCCATGGCGCGCATCGTCGCCTGGGGCCATGCCGGCGTTGATCCCGGCGTGATGGGCATCGGGCCCGTGCCTGCGACCCGCTGCGCGCTGGATCGCGCCAGGCTCTCTGTGGCCGACCTCGACGTCGTCGAATCCAACGAGGCCTTCGCGGCCCAGGCCTGCGCGGTCTCGGCCGAGCTCGGCCTGGCCGCGGACAAGGTCAATCCCAACGGCGGCGCAATCGCGCTCGGCCATCCCGTCGGCGCGTCGGGCGCGATCATTGCCACGAAGCTGGTGCACGAGTTGCAGAGGACCGGCGGGCGCTATGGCCTGGCGACCATGTGCATCGGCGGCGGCCAGGGCATCGCGCTGATCGTCGAGCGGCTGTAGAGCGGCGGCCGACGGCGCTTCGCCGGGCCGCCGCGCCAAAGCGCCTGGTCAGGCGTCGAGCCGGATGCCGAGATCGCGGATCAGCGGCCGCCAGACCGCGTTCTCCGCCCGGATCAGCTCGGCGCATTGCGCGACGGTGAGCGCTTCGGTCTCGGCACCCGTGCTGGCGAGCTGGCGCTGGACCTCGGGGGTCGCCATCGCGCCGCGGATAGCGGCGTTGATGCGTGCCACCGTCTCCGCGCTGGCCGCGCGCGGCACGGCCACACCCTGCCAGCCATCGGCGACGCAATTGGCGATGCCGGCCTCGGTGGCGGTGCGGATGGCGGGATGTGCCTCGGCGCGCTTCGCGCCGAAGGTGATGAGCGCCCGCGCGCGGTTGGTGCTCAGCAGCGGCGTCGCGTTGGTCACGTCGGCGACCGCGCAGTCCACGCGGCCCGCAATCAGGTCCTGCAGCACGGCGGGCATGCCGCGATAGGGCACGTGTTCCAGCTGCAGCCCCGCGCGAACGCGCAGCAGCTCCATCGCCATGTGGTGGGGGCTGGCGACCGCCGGCGTCGCATAGGTCAGCTGCCGCGCCTTGGCCGCCTCCAGGAACTGCTCGAAGCTCTGGATCGGGCTTTCCGGGCGCACCAGGATGAAGAAGGGGAAGCGCGCGATGAAGCCGGCCATGACCAGGTCGCGGTCGGGATCGAAGGGCAGGCGCGCATAGAGCGCGGGGTTGTAGATCATCATCCCGTTGTCCACGTGCAGCACGTTGCTGCCGTCGGCGGGGCCGGAGAGCACGGCCTCGGTCGCGACGATCCCGCCGCCGCTCGGCCGGTTCTCCACCACGATGGCCGGCGTGTTCGGACCTGACAGCGTGCGCGCGATGAGGCGCGCAAACAGGTCGGACGCGCCGCCCGCGCCATAGGCCACCATCCATCGCGTCGGCCGGTCAGGCCAGGGGGCCTGCGCGCCGGCGGGCAACGCTGCCAGCGCCAGCGGGCTCGCAATCAGGCTGCGGCGAAGCATGGGTGTCTCCCTTCCCGTGGCGCCTATCGTTGCGGGAGAACCGGCGGCCGCGCCAGCCCTTCCTGCCGCAGCCGCGCGACCAGTTCCGCCAGGCGCCGGCGCTTGTGCGCCGCGACGTCCATGCGGTCCCAGGGCAGGAAGCCGCTGCTGGTCTGCATGCCGATCTTGCCCTCCGCCATGTGCCGCCCGACGATCGCCGGCGCGCGGTAGCGCGCATCGCCGAGCGCGCCTTCGAGGTAGCGGCTGGCGTGATGCAGGATGTCCACGCCGCCCCAGTCGATGAATTCCAGCATCCCCAGCACGCCGAAGCGGAAGGAGAAGCCGTAGCGCAGCGCGCGGTCCACGTCCTTCGCGGTGGCGACGCCTTCCTCGACGATGCGCGCGGCCTCGTTCATGGCCAGCGCCTGGATGCGCGGGATGATGAAGCCGGGCGAGGGCGCGCAGCGCACCGGCACCTTGCCGACGGACTCCAGCAGCGCCATCAGCCGCGCCGTGACGTCTTCGTCGGTGTGCCGCCCCGGCGAGACCTCGACCAGCGGCACGAGATAGGCCGGGTTCAGCCAATGCGCGTTGAGGAAGCGCTCGGGGTTCGGGACGGCGGGCGACAGGTCGTCCACCATGATGGTGGAGGTGGTGGAGGCGAGGATCGCATCGCGCGCCATGTGCTGCGCGGCCTGGGCCAGCGCCTCGCGCTTGAGGTCCGGGATCTCCGGCACGCCCTCGAAGACGACGGGCATGTCGCGCAGCACATCGGTGTCGGCGGCCGGCACGACGCGGACGCGCGACGCGATCGCGTCCACCTGCACGGCCTCGCCGAGTCCGAGATCCGCCAGCATCGCCAACGTGTCCCGCACTTCCCCGATCGCGGCGCCTGCCAGCCGCGCGAAATCCTCCGCCGAGCGCGGCTTCAGATCCAGCAGCACGACGTCATGGCCAGCATAGGCGAAGGACACCGCGATGCCGCGGCCCATGCGCCCGGCGCCGAGGCAGGCGACGGGCGGGCGCTCAGAAGCCATGCGCCAGCACCTTCGCGCGCTCGGCCGCGTCGTCCGGCAGGCCGCAGGACGAGAGTGGGCGGGCGCGCGAGAAATCGTCGCCGCAGACCGCGCCGCCGATGGCCAGAAACGCCGCGGCGAGTGGCGTCGGCACATCAGCCGCGCGCCCGGCGTCGCAGAGCAGCGACAGGCCGAGGGCCACGTCCTCTCGCATGTAGCGGTGGTTCGCCAGCACGATGCGCTCGCGCCAGTCGCCGCTGTCGGTGAGCCTGTCATGGCTGCCGCGGCCGTACATCCATTCCGGCCCTTCCTTGGCGTAGTGGTCCGCCAGCGGGAAATGCGGCGCGCCATAGCCCAGCGCCTCGCGGATTGCGATGCGCTCCGCGTCCAGCGCGTCGGTCACGCGCCGGATGGCGGGCTGGGTGCCCTCCTTGTGGATGTCCCACTTTTCGAAGTGTTCGAGCGGCCCGGCATTCATCGTGATCAGCGGCGGATGGATGATCGGGCCCGCGTTCATCAGCGCGCCCGACAGCGCGTCGCCGCAGTTCTCGATCACGCCGGGGAAGGCGGCGCCGATGACGTTCAGCGCACGCTCGCTGAGATCCAGCGGGAACACGCCGACCGGCAGGCGCTTCGCGCGCACCGTGATCGCGACCTTGTCCGGCCCGTGCTTGCGCGCGAGCCAGGGCAGGGTCCCGGTCTCGGCGAAGGCGACGCGGGCGTCGCGGCGATGCGCGTGCAGGGCGCGGGCCAGCATCACCGTGCCCAGCGTGCCCGGCGTGACGAAGACGACCTGCCGGTCCGCCAGATGCGGCGCGAGCCGCGGCCCGAGCGCCGGATGCGTCGTCGCCGGCGCGGGGCAGAGGATCAGCGTCGCTCCGCGCACGGCCTCGCCGAGATCGGCCGTGATCAGCGCGGGCCTGACCTCGCGCTCCCCGCGCACGTCCTTCAGCAGGATCGCGCCGCCCGCCGCGTTCTGGCGCGCGGCCTCGGCGGCATCGGTGCGCCACAGCCGGACCTCGTGGCCGGCCTCCGCGAAATCCGCGGCGGCGGCGAAGCCGCCATTGCCGCCGCCGAGGACGGCGATGCGCATCACGGCCATGCCGCGGGTCCCTCATGCGTCACGGCGCCGCCCGGCGCCTGGCCCACCAGCCTCGCGTATTTCGCCAGCAGCCCCGCGCGATGCTTCGGCGCCGGCGGCGTCCAGGCCGCGCGGCGGGACGCAAGTTCGGCGTCGCTCACCAGCACATCCATCCGCCGCGCCGTGCAGTCGATCCGCACGCGGTCGCCGTCGCGCAGCTGCGCGAGCGGGCCGCCCACCGCGGCCTCCGGCGCGACATAGCCGATGCACATGCCGCGCGTCGCGCCGCTGAAGCGGCCATCGGTGACGAGGGCCACCTGCTCTCCCATGCCCTGCCCGTAGATCAGCGCGGTGACGCCGAGCATCTCCCGCATGCCCGGGCCGCCGACGGGCCCCTCGTTGCGGATCACCAGCACCTGGCCGGCTTCGTAGGCCCGCGCGCGCACGGCCTCGACGCAGGCTTCCTCGTTCTCGAAGACGCGGGCGGCGCCTTCGAAGACCAGCGATCTCAGCCCCGCGACCTTGATTACCGCGCCGTCGGGGCAGAGGTTCCCGCGCAGGATGGCGACGCCGCCGTCGCGCGCGATCGGCGTTGCGGGATCGCGTACGACCTGGCCGTCAGGCGCCTCCGCGCCCGCGTATTCCTCGGCCATCGTCCGGCCCGTCACGGTCAGGCAGTCGCCATGGATGTGGCCGCTGCGGATCAGCGCGCCGATGATCACCGCGGCACCCCCGGCGTCGTGGACGTCCTTCGCGGTGAAGCGCCCGCCGGGGCGGAGATCGCCGATCAGCGGCGTGCGCGCGAAGACCTCGGCGACGTCCTCCATGGTGAAGCGGATGCCGGCCTCGTTGGCGATGGCTGGCAGGTGCAGCGCGGCGTTGGTGGACCCGCCGGTCGCGGCGACGATCGCCGCGCCGTTCTCCAGCGCCTTGCGCGTGACGATGTCACGCGGCAGCGGCCCGCCGGCGGCGAGCATCGCCAGCAGCCGCTTGCCCGCATCCTGCGCGACCGCACCGCGCACGGAATAGACGCCGGGGATCATGGAGGTGTTGGGCAGCGACAGGCCGATCGCCTCGCCCACCATCGCCATGGTGTTCGCCGTGAACTGCCCGCCGCAGGCGCCGACCGTGGGCAGGCAGGCATGTTCGATCGCCGCCGCCTCAGCCGCATCCATCGTGCCGGCCATCACGGCGCCCACGGCTTCATAGGCATCGAGCGCCGTCAGGTCGCGCCCCCTGTGCCGACCCGGCAGCGCCGAGCCGCCATAGAGGAACACGCCCGGCACGTTCACCCGAAGCATGCCCATCATCACGCCGGGCAGCGTCTTGTCGCAGCCGCCGAAGCCGAGCAGCGCGTCATAGGCCATGCCATGCACCGTCGCCTCGATCGTGTCGGCGACGAGCTCGCGGCTGACCAGCGAGAACTTCATGCCCTCGTGGTTCATGCTGATCCCGTCCGAGACCGACGGCGCCGCAAACGCCCGCCCCACCCCGCCGGCTGCGGCGATGCCGAGCCGCGCGGCCTCCACCTGGAAGCCATGCGTCTGGTTGCAGGGCGTCTGGTCGCCGCCGAAGTGCACGATGCCGACCAGAGGCTTCGCCAGGTCGTCCTCGCTCAGCCCCATCGCGCGATAGAAGGCGCGGTGTGGCGCGCGGTCGAGGCCCTCGGTCGTGATGCGGGAACGGTTGCGCATGACGGGCAGGCTAGGCGGAATCGCGCGGCTTGCCAGCCCGGCGCGTGACGGCGAAGGTTGCGGCAACGACCGACGGAGACGTCCCATGCTCAGCCGCCGCACGCTCGGCCTCGCCGCGCTCGCCCTGCCGGCCGTTGCGCAGGCGCAGAATTTCGAGCGCCAGATCCGCTGGATCGTGCCCTATGGCGCGGGCGGTCCGACCGACACCTTCGCGCGCCTGATCGGGCGGCAGATGCAGGCCAGGCTCGGCCAGGCCGTCCTGGTGGACAACCGCCCCGGCGGCGGCGGCGTGCTCGCGACCGAGACGCTGCTGCAGCAGCCTGCCGACGGGCACACCCTGCTGCTGGTGGACAACGGCATGGTCGTCTACTCGCCCGCGCTCTATGCCCGCCTGCCCTATGATCCCGACCGGCAGCTCACCGGCGTCGGGCTGATCGCGCGCTTCCCGCTGATCCTGATCGTGCGCAACGAAAGCCCGATCCGCGACTGGGCGCAGTTCCTGGCCGCGGCGCGGGCGAAGGCGCCGACCTTCGGATCGGGCGCGGTCGCCAGCCCGCAGCATCTCGGCATGGAGTATCTCGCGCGCCGCGCGCGCTTCGACGCGATGCATGTGCCCTACCGCGCTTCGCCCGCCGCGGTGCAGGACCTGGTGGCGGGGCAGATCGACTGCATGCTGACGGACAGCGCGACCTCGATGGGCGCGATCCGCCAGGGCCAGGCCCGGGCGCTGGCGGTGCTGACGCCGGCGCGCCTGCCCGCGCTGCCCGACGTTCCGACCTTCCGCGAGCTCGGCGTGGACATCGACCCGGCTTACGCCTGGATGGCGCTGTGCGTCGCCGCGGCCACGCCCGCGCCGATGGTCGCGCGCCTCAACGCCGTGCTGAACGAGGCGATCGCGACGGAGGAGGTGATGCAGGTCGTGCGCAACCTCTCGGCCGAGCCGGTGCCCGGCGACGCGGCCGCCTTCAACGCGCAGATATCAGCGGAATCCGCGCTGTGGCGGCCGCTGATCCGCGAGCTTGGGATCAAGCTGGACTGAGGTCCTTTCGCTTCTTCTTCGCCGCCTTCCCCGTCGGCAGCCCCGCCGCGTCCAGCGCGGCCAGGCGCGGCGGCAGGGCGGCGCGGACCACTGGCCGCTCCGCCTTGTCCTTCTTCCATCGCTTCTTCTCGGGCTTTGTCATGCCGCACCCCAGGCACCAGCCCGTGGCCTCGTCATAGCGGCAGACGTCGATGCAGGGGCTCGCCATGCCCCCGCAACGCCGCCCGGCGCCGCTCGTCTCAGGGCAGGAAGCGACAGGCGACGGTCAGGTCGACGATGCCCTGCGTCGTCCTGCGGCGGGGAGGGCGGCTCGCATCGGAACAGCGGTTCCCGGCGGTTTGCCCGCAGGTGGACGGCACACCAGCGGATTGCAACCGCTTTACCTTTCGCGCGTGCCCGGATAAGCGCCCCGGGGACGACCAGCACCGGGGGGACACACCGCGCCATGCCGACCGACCTCGAGATCGCGCGTGCCGCGACCCTCCGCCCGATCACCGAGATCGCCGCCCGCGCCGGCATCCCCGCCGACGCCCTTGAGCCCTATGGCAAGTACAAGGCGAAGCTCGACCAGCGCTTCGTGGCGGAGGCCTCCGCCCGCCCGCCCGGCAAGATCGTGCTCGTCACCGGCATCAGCCCGACGCCGGCCGGCGAGGGCAAGACGACCACGACGGTCGGCCTCGGCGACGCGCTGAACGCCATTGGCACGACGACGATGATCGCGCTGCGCGAGCCCTCCCTCGGCCCCTGCTTCGGCGTGAAGGGGGGTGCTACGGGCGGCGGCTACGCCCAGGTGCTGCCGATGGAGGACATCAACCTCCACTTCACCGGTGATTTCCACGCCATCACCGCGGCGAACAACCTGCTCGCGGCGATGATCGACAATCACATGTACTGGGGCAACGAGCTCGGCCTGGATCCGCGCCGCGTGACCTGGCGCCGGGCGATGGACATGAACGACCGCAACCTCAGGGACTGCGTCGTGGGCCTCGGCGGCGCGTCCCAGGGCGTCGTGCGGGAGGACGCCTTCGACATCACCGTCGCGTCGGAGGTCATGGCCGTCTTCTGCCTGGCGCGCGACATGGCGGATCTGCAGGTGCGGCTCGGGCGCATGATCGTCGGCCGCACGCGGGACGGGAAGGCGATCACGGCCGCCGACATCAAGGCCGACGGCGCAATGGCGGTGCTGCTGCGCGACGCGCTGTCCCCGAACCTGGTGCAGACGCTCGAAGGCTCCCCCGCGCTGGTCCATGGCGGGCCCTTCGCCAACATCGCGCATGGCTGCAACAGCGTGGTCGCGACGCGGCTCGCGCTGGGGCTGGCCGATGTCGTGGTGACGGAAGCCGGCTTCGGCGCCGACCTCGGCGCGGAGAAGTTCCTCGACATCAAGTGCCGCCTGGCGGGGCTCGAGCCCGGCGCCTGCGTGATCGTGGCGACCATTCGAGCGCTGAAGATGCATGGTGGCGTCGCCAAGTCGGAACTGGGCAGGGAGGACGTGGCCGCGGTCGAGCGCGGCGTCGTCAACCTCGCCCGCCATGTCGAGAACATGCACAAGTTCGGCCTGCCCGTGGTGGTGGCGCTGAACAGGTTCACCTCCGACACGCCGGCGGAGATCGCCGCCGTCCAGCAGGCCATGGCGCGGCTGGATACCGAGGCGATCCTCTGCACCCATTGGGGAGATGGGGCGGCGGGCGCGACGGCGCTCGCCCACGCGGTCAAGGCGCGGCTCGACCGCGGCGCCGCTCGCTTCGCGCCGCTCTATCCCGATGCGATGCCGCTGGCCGACAAGGTCCGGACTGTCGCGAAGGAGGTCTACCGCGCCGCCGACGTCTCGATCCCCGCGCCGGTCGCCCAGAAGCTCTCCCGCTGGGAGGCCGAGGGCTTCGGCAACCTGCCGGTCTGCATCGCGAAGACCCAGTATTCCTTCAGCGCCGATCCCACTGCGCTCGGCGCTCCAACCGGCCATATCCTGCCGCTGCGCGACGCCAGGCTCTCCGCCGGCGCCGGTTTCGTCGTCGCGATCTGCGCGGAGATCATGACCATGCCCGGCCTGCCGCGGAAGCCGGCGGCCGAAGCCATCCGTCTCGATGGCCAGGGACGGATCGAGGGGCTGTTCTAGCTACTTCTTCCCAGGCAGGAGCAGGCGCGCAAGCTCATCGGGCACCGGCTCGGACAGGGTCGTGTCGTAGAGCCGCGCGAGCTCCTGCCGCAGCCAGCAGTCGAAGGCGACCTCGCCGGGGTCGCTGTCCTGGCCCGCCTGCCGGGCGGGCGCCGCCCGCGGAGGCGGCGCGCCATGGGGGTGAAGCTGCGCGCTCATGGCCCTGCAGCGCCCGGCACGGCTGCCAGTTCCTGGCCGTTCCCCCTCCGGCATCGTTTCGTGATCGTTGTTGCCGATCGGCAACAGTCGCCTTCGGATGGACGCATCGGCGCGCGATGCCTATCAATCCGCGCGCGTGGCTCCCGGTGCCCGGCCCGCCCGGCGGGCGCGTTGCGGCCCTGCACCGCTGCGCCATGGAAGGACCCCTTTATGGCGGAGGACGCCGACCAACTGCTGAGCGAGGGCGCGGCGCGGCATGCACGCGGCGACCTCGACGGCGCGGCGCGGCTCTACCGAAAGGTGCTGGCCCGGCAGAAGGACGACCCCAACGCGCTGAACCTTCTCGGCGTGATCGCGCGGCAGCGCGGCGAACTGGTGCGCGCGTTGGACCTGTCCGCGCGCGCGGTCGCGCTGCGGCCGGACAGCTTCGTGTTCCTGGCCAATCACGGCGCCGCGCTGGCCGAGGCCGGGCACCTGCCGCAGGCGATCCGCGCGCTGCGCGCCGCGCTGGCCCGCCGGCCTGACGAGGTGCAGACCCTACGCAACCTCGGCCAGGCCCTGACCGCGGCGGGGGAGGCCGGGGCGGCGCTCGCGCCGCTGGCGCGCGCGACCGAGCTCGCCCCCGCCATGGCGGAGGCCTGGCTGGCGCTGGCCCATGCCCGCCGCGAGGCCGGCGCCGAGGGCGCCGCCGAGGCCGCCCGGCATGCGATCGACCAGGCCGGCAGGGACGGCGCCATCGCGGAGCAGGCGCGCTTCCTGCTTGCCGCGCTGGGCGAGGAAGCCGCCCCCGATCGCGCCCCGGCCACCTATGTGCGGGAGCTCTTCGACCGCTACGCCCCCCGCTTCGACCAGGATCTGGAAGGGCGCCTGGCCTATCGCACCCCGGCGCTGCTGGCGGCGCTGCTGGAGGGTGCGGGCGTGCTGCCGGACGGCGCGCGGCGCGTGCTCGACCTCGGCTGCGGGACGGGGCTGTCGGGCGTGGCGCTGAAGCCCTTCGCGAAGCGGATGACGGGCCTCGACCTCTCGCCGCGCATGCTGGAGGTGGCGCGCGGCCGGGGCCTGTATGACCGGCTGGAGGAAGCCGACCTGCTGGCCTGGCTGCCGCGCCAGCGCGCGGGCTTCGAGCTGGTGGTGGCGGCCGACGTACTGAACTACCTCGGCGACCTCGCCCCGGCGCTGGCCGGCATCCGGGGCGTGCTGGTCCCGGGCGGGATCGCCGCCTTCAGCGTCGAGACCGGCGAGGCGCCGGTCGCGTTGGGCAGCGGGCTGCGCTACCGCCACGACCCCGCGCATGTCGCGGCCCTGGCGGCCGCGGCCGGCTTCGAGGCATTGGCCCGCCGCGACGCCACGCTGCGCGAGGAGAAGGGCGCGCCGGTCGCGGGCACGCTCTTCGTCCTGCGCCGGCGCTGATCACCCCGGCCCGCGCGCGATCCCCACGACCTTCGCCGCCGCCCTTCTCCCTCCCCCGCAGTTGCGGGGGAGGGGAGGGATGGGGGCCTTGCGCGCGCCGTCACCCCAGCCCGCGCGCGATCGCCGCGACCTCTGCCGCCGCCACGCTGGTGGGGTGCCGCGTCAGCAGCGGCATCTGCGCGCGGATCGCGTCCACCACCTTCGCGTCCCGCCGGATCACCCCTGCCAGCGGTATCCCGCGCCCCAGGAACTTTCCCGCCGCCGCGTCCAGCGCGGCATGCACGCGCTGCCCGGCGCCGGCGCTGCCCGCCAGGTTCACCACCAGACGCGCTGCCGCCGCCGGCGCGTCGCGCGCCAGCAGCTTCAGCACGGCATAGGCGTCGGTCAGGCTGGTCGGCTCCTCCGTCGCAAGCAGCAGCGGCACGCCGGCCCGCGCCAGCATCGCGCGCTGTGCCCCACCGATCCCGGCGCCGAGGTCCAGCACGACCTCGTCGAAGCCGGCCGCGAGCTGGGCCGGCAGATCGAGCGCGGCGTCCAGCGCGCCATCCCGCGCCTCCGCCAGCGACGCCGCGCCGGACCGGCCGGCCAGCAGCGCGAAGCCCGCCTCATGCGCGATCAACGCGTCGGCGATCGTCGCCCTGCCCGCCAGCACATGCGCGAGATCCACCCGCGGCGACAGCCCGAGCTGCACATCGGCATTCGCCAGCCCGAGATCGGCATCCAGCAGCACCACGCGCCGCCCGCGCTGCGCCAGCGCCTGGGCCAGCGTGATCCCGAACCAGGTCTTGCCCACGCCGCCCTTGCCCGAGGCGATGGCGATGATCCGTCCGCTCACGCGCGTCCTTCCCCCTGCAGCCGCGCCGCGAGCCAGGCGGGCGTGAGCCTCACCAGGTCCGCCGCGACATCCGCCCCGATCCCGGCCTCCGTCAGCGCGAGATCGGCCTCCGCCGCCGCCGCCAGGATCCCGCCGAGCCGCCGTGCCGCATCCAGCCGCGTCGGCAGCAGCAGCCGGCAGCCCAGCAGGTGGAAGGCGCGCGCGGTTTCCGCCGCTTCCTCGGCGTCGAGACCCGCCGGCAGCACCAGCACGGAGGCAGCCCCCGCCGCTTCCGCCAGCGCTGCCTGGCGCCGCGCGGCCGCGGCGTCGAACGGATCGCAGGCCGGCAGGTCCACCAGCGCGAGTTGGCCCGCCGCGCGCCGGGCCAGCGCCTTGCCCAGCGCCACTGGCGTCGTCGCGACGGCGAGCGGCAGGTTCAGCACCCGCGCGAAGGCCGCGAGCTGTTCCGCCGCGCCGGCGCGCCGCCCATCGGCCGAGACCAGCAGCGGCGGCGCGTTCGCCAGCACCAGCCGCGTCGCGAGCTTCGCGCAGCTGAGCGTCTTGCCTGCGCCCGCCGGGCCGCCCAACAGCACGGCGCCGTCCTCGGGCAGCGTCGCGAAGCGCAGCACGCGCGACAGCGCCTGGTCGAGCGACGCGCCGGCCAGCCGCGTCGCCAGCGCCGCCGGCACGTTGTGCCGCCGAAGCGCCGCCGGCATTGCAACGCTCGGCGCGGCATCCGGCGCGATCACCAGCGGCTCGTCGTCCTGCGCCATCGCGGCCGTGATCTCGACCCCGCCCGCGATGCGCCGCGTGCCGAGGATCACGGCCTCCTCGCCGAGCTCCGCCCGCATCGTCGCCAGCGCGTCGGTCATCCGCGCCGCCTGGATCGTGCGCAACCGCACTACGTGGATGCGACGTGCTGGCGCACGTCGCCCTCAAGCGCCGGCGGGCCTGCGGCCCTTGGCTCGCCGGACTTCCGGCGGGCCGCCTTCGTCGGCCGCACGTCGGTGCGTATGGGCAAGGAGGTCATCCGCCGACCGTGCCGAGCGAACGGATGCGCGCGCGCGGATGGATCTCGCCATGCGCCAGCACCGCGGTCTGCGGTCGGAAGCGCTCCACCACCGCGCGGACATGCGCGCGGATCGCGCCGGAGCAGACCAGCACCGCGGGCTCGCCGGCCGAGCTTGCGGCGTCAAAGGCGTCCTTCAGCCCGCCCATGAAGGCCGAGAGCCGCGAGGGCGCCATCGCGAGCTGCTTCTCCTCACCGGGGCCGACCAGCGATTCCGCGAAGTCTCGCTCCCATTCCGCCGAGAGCGAGAGGACGGGGATGATTCCGTTCGGCCCGCGTGCCGCATCGCTGATCTGCCGCGCCAGGCGCAGCCGCACGGCCGCGACGATCCCCGGCACGCTGCGCGTTCCGGCGAGCGCGGCTTCCTGGATGCCTTCCAGGATCGTCGGCAGGTCGCGGATGGACACGCGCTCCGTCAGCAGCATCTGCAGCACGCGCTGTACCGTGCCGAGCGACGCCTGCGACGGGATGAGGTCGCTGACAAGGCGCTTGTGCTCCGGCGCGATCTCATCCAGCAGCTTCTGCGTCTCCGCGAAGGAGAGCAGCTCGGCCATGTTCTCGTTCACGACCTCGGTCAGGTGCGTCGCCAGCACGCCGGCGGAATCGACGACGGTGCAGCCCAGGGCCAGCGCCTCCTCGCGGCGCGATTCCTCGATCCAGGTCGCGGGCAGGCCGAAGCTCGGCTCCTGCACGCGCTCGCCCGGCAGCGGGGGCGGGTTGCCTGACGGGTCGATCGCGAGGTGAAGCGGCGGCTTCAGCACGCCGCGCGCGGCCTCGATCTCCTTCACGCGCAGGACATAGGTGTCGGCGGGCAATTGCAGGTTGTCCTGGATGCGCACGCTCGGCAGGACGAAGCCCATCTCCTGCGCCGTCGTGCGCCGCAGCGCGCGGATCTGCTCCGACAGCCGTGGCGCATCGCCGGCGGCCAGGCTCAGCAGGCCATAGCCCAGTTCGAGCCGGAGCAGGTCCATCTTCAGCGTCTCGCTGACCGGCGGCTCGCCCGGGGCGGGCGGCGGCGCCGCGGCGGCGATGGCCTTCGCGCGATCGGCGCGCCACTGCGCCCGCGCGAGCCAGGCCGCGCCGCCGGCCAGCGCCAGGAAGGGCAGCATCGGCATGCCCGGCATCAAGGCCATGACCACCGCCGCGCCGCCGGCCAGCGCCAGCGGCTTCGTCCCGCCGAGCTGGATCGCGAGCGCCTTGTCCGCGCGCCCCTCCACGCCGCCCTTGGTGACCACGATGCCGGCCGCGATGGACACCAGCAGCGCCGGGATCTGGCCGACCAGCCCGTCGCCGACCGTCAGCAGCGAGAAGGTGCCGATCGCCTGACCGAAGGGTAGCCCGTGCCGCAGCGTGCCGATCGCGATGCCGGCCAGCAGGTTGATCGCGGTCGTCACCAGCCCCGCGATCGCGTCGCCGCGCACGAACTTCGCGGCACCGTCCATCGCGCCGTAGAAGGCGCTCTCCTCCTCCAGCTCCTTGCGGCGCGTGCGCGCCTCGGCCTCGGTCAGCAGCCCGGCCGAGAGGTCGGCGTCGATCGCCATCTGTTTGCCCGGCATGGCGTCCAGGCTGAAGCGCGCCGCGACCTCCGCGATGCGGCCCGATCCCTTCGTGACCACGACGAAGTTCACCACCAGCAGGATCGCGAAGACGATCAGTCCCACCAGGACGTCGCCGCCCATGAGGAAGCCGCCGAAGGCCGAGATCACATGGCCTGCCGCGCCCGGCCCCTCGTGCCCCGAGGTCAGGATCGTCCGCGTCGTCGCGACGTTCAGCGCCAGCCGCAGCAGCGTCGTCAGCAGCAGCACGGTCGGGAAGGCCGTGAAATCCAGCGGCCGCTGCATGAAGAGCGCGACCATCAGCACCAGCACGGAGGAGGTGATGGACAGCGCAAGCCCCGCATCCAACAGCCAGGCCGGCAGCGGCACCACCAGCACCGCGACGAGCAGAACGACGCCCAGGCCCAGCGCGACGTCGCCCGAGGGCTTCGCCGCGCCGACCCAATGCGGGAGCGTGATCGTCGGCATATCGGCGTGTCAGCCCATCGGCAGCACGATGCCGGCCTGGCCCGGCGCCGGCGGCACCGGCAGCCCCGCGGCGCGGTATTCCTGCAGCTTGTTGCGCAGCGTGCGGATCGAGATGCCGAGCAGCTCCGCCGCGCGCGTCCGGTTGCCCAGGCAGTGCGAGAGCGTCTCCAGGATCAGGTCGCGCTCGACCTCCTCCACCTTGCGCCCGACCAGCGGCGTCACGCCCGGCGGCCTCGGCGCAGGTGCGTCGGCCGTCGCCGGCGCTTCCGGCATGCGGGGCGCCGAAAGCTCGATCGCCGCCGGCCCGATCTCGTGGCCCTCGGCCAGCAGCACCGCGCGATGGATGCAGTTCTCGAGCTCCCGGACATTGCCCGGCCAGGGATGCGCCAGCAGCATCGCCTGCGCGGCCGCCGACAGCGCGCGCAGCGGCACCCCGTTCGCGCGCGCATAGCGTTCCGCGAAATAGGCGGCGAGCGGCACGATGTCCGCGCGCCTGTCGCGCAGCGGTGGGATGTGCAGCGTCAGGACCGACAGGCGAAAGAACAGGTCGCCACGAAAATTGCCGCGCCCGACCTCCGCCGCCAGGTCGCGATTGGTCGCGGCCAGCAGGCGCACATCCACCTTCACCGGCGCGCCGCCCCCGAGACGATCGACCTCCTTCTCCTGGATCACGCGCAGCAGCTTGGCCTGCAGGCGGGGATCCATCTCGCCGATCTCGTCCAGCAGCAGCGTCCCGCCATCGGCCTGCTCGAACTTGCCCTTGCGCGTCGCGATGGCGCCGCTGAAGGCGCCCTTCTCGTGCCCGAAGAGCTCGGATTCCAGCAGCGTCTCCGGCAGCGCGGCGCAGTTCAGCGCGATGAAGGGGCCTCGCGCGCGCTTCGACGTCGCGTGGATGTGCCGCGCCAGCACCTCCTTGCCCGTCCCGCTCTCGCCAGTGACCAGGATCGACGCCTCGGCGCGGGCCAGCTGCGACGCGCGCGCCAGCAGCAGCGTCATCGCGGGGTCGCTCGCCAGCGGGCCCTCGTTCGCGGGCTCGGCGCCGGCGGCTTCCAGCATCGCCAGGATCAGGTCGGGGTCGGGCGGCAGCGGCAGGAATTCCCGCGCGCCTGCCTCGATCGCGCGCACCGCGGCATCCGCGTCCTCGGCGCGGCCGCAGGCGACGACGGGGCAGGCGATGCGCTCGGCCTCCAGCATGCCGACCAGCCAGGCGACGTCGTGGCGGAGGTCGACGAGCGCGAGGTCCGCGCCGGCCTCGCGCAGCCGCGCCAGCCCCGCCGCCACGCCTTCGGCATGAGCGAGCCGCGCTCCGCGCGCGATCGCTACGCGCGCCGCCGCGCCGAGCTCGCCTTCGAGCGACCCGATGATCAGCAGTCGCGCCATCACGGGGTGCCCCGATCCGCCTTGACGATCTCCGTCATGGTCACGCCGAGCCGGTTGTCGTCCACCATCACGACCTCGCCGCGGGCAACGAGCCGGTTGTTGACGTAGATGTCCACGGCCTCGCCAAGCTTGCGATCCAGCTCCACCACCGCGCCGCGGCCGAGCTTCAGCAATTGCGACACCTGCATCGTCGCGCGCCCCAGCACCGCGCTGACCTGCACGGGGATGTCGTAGACCGCGTCCAGGTCGCGCTGGACCGGCGCGGCGGCGGCTTCCTGCGCCTCCGTCGCCGGCACCGGCTCGAAGCCTTGCTCGCTCCTCATGCGTCCTCGCCTCCAAATCCCGCCGCCGCCAGCGCCGCCCGCACCGCCTCGCGCCGCGCCGCCGCCGAGACGATGCGCGCGCCATCCGGCCACTCGAGTCGCGCCTCGCCCGGCGCGAGCGCTGCGTCGGCCTTGACCGTCACGCAGCCCGGCAGCCGCGCAACGATCACCTCGGCCAACGCGGGGGCCACGCGCAGCGTCGCCTCGCGCGGCGGGGTCAGCGCGGGCAGCAGCGCGGTGACCGTTGCCTCCACCAGCCCGTCGCGTTCGATCCGTGCCGCGAAGGCCGCATCCGCCGCGGCGAAGAGCGTGCCGGCCAGCGCCTCCGCGCAGCGCACCGCGACGGCCTCGGCGTGATCCATCGCCTGCTCCAGCGCCGTCGCCAGGGCGGCGAGGCTCATGCCGATCGCCGCCTCCTGCGCCGCGCGCTGCTGCGCGATCCCTTCCGCCAGCCCCTGCGCGTAGCCCCGCGCATGCCCCTCCGCCTCGCCTTCCGCGCGCGCGGCCTCGAGCAGCGCGGGATCTGGCGGCGGCGCGTCAGGCAGGGGCGGCGGCGCCGACAGATCGGGAAGCGCGAAGCCGAGCCTCATGAGATCATCTCGTCCTCTCTCCCGTCGGCGAGCTGGATCTGGCCCTGCGCCGCGAGCTCCTTGGCCTGCGCGACGATGGTGCCCTGCGCCTCGTCCACGTCGCGCAGCTTGACGGGACCGAGCGCCGACAGGTCGTCCTTCAGCAGCTTCGACGCGCGTTCCGAGAGGTTGCGGAAGAACAGCTCGCGCAGCGGCTCGGAGGCCCCCTTCAGGGCGAGGACCAGCTTGTCCTTCGGCACCGCGCGCAGCAGCACCTGGATGCCCTGCCCGTCCAGCCGCTGCAGGTCGTCGAAGGTGAACATCAGCGCCCGGATCCTCTCCGCGCTCTCGCGGTTGCGCTCCTCGAGCGCGGCCAGGATGCGCGTCTCCGCGGCGCGGTCGAGGTTGTTGAAGATCTCCGCCATCACCTCATGCGCGTCGCGGCGCGACCCGCGGGCGAGGTTGGACATGAACTCCGACCGCAAGGTCCGCTCCAGCCCCTCCAGCGCCTCCTTCTGGACGGTCTCCATGCGCAGCATGCGCATCACGACCTCCATCGCGAAGCCTTCGGGCAGCAGCGCCAGCACCCGGGCGGCGTGGTCGGGCTTCACCTTGGACAGCACCACCGCGACGGTCTGCGGGTATTCGTTCTTGAGGTAGTTCGCCAGCACCGCCTCGTTCACGTTGCCCAGCTTGTCCCACATGGTGCGGCCCGCAGGGCCGCGGATCTCCTCCATGATCTGGGCGACGCGCTCCTTCGGCAGCGTCTTCAGCAGCAGCCGCTCCGTCACCTCGTAGCTGCCGACGAGATGCCCGGTCTGACCGAGTGCCGCGCGGAACTCCCGCGTCACCTCCTCCACCTGGCCCGAGGAGACGGTGCCGAGCGCGGCCATGGTCAGCGATAGGTCGCGGATCTCGTCCTCGTGCAGGCGCAGGAAGATCTTGGCCGCCTGCTCCTCGCCGAGTGCGAGCATCAGCGTCGCCGCCTTCTGCGGTCCGCTCATTCCGCGCCCGCTCACTTCATGCCCTCAGGCGCTGGGCGCGGCCTCCAGCCGCTTGGCTTCGCGGCATTGGCCGCGGCGCGCCTTCGCGCGCTCGGCCCTGCGGGCCGCAGGTTCGTGCAGCACGCCCGCCCGCTCATGCCGCCGCCTCCTCCGGCGTCAGCCAGCGCCGCAGCACCGCCGCGGCCTGGTCGGGATTCTCGTCCACGATCGCCGCCAGCGCGGCGAGCGCCGAGGCGCGCAGCTGCCCCTCAACCCGCGCGACGTTCACCATCTCCTCCTCGGCGGCGGCGCCCTCCGCGGCGGGCAGCGCGGCCTGAGCCTCGTTCGCCGGCAGCGCCGCCGCGCCCGGCGGCGTGCCGCCGGCCAGCATCGGCTCCGCCACGCCCGGCGGCAGCGCGCCGGCGACGCCCGCGGCGGCCAGCGCCGGGGCGGGCGCCAGCACGACGCCGAGCCGCCCGACCAGCGGCCGTCCGACCAGCAGGATGGCGAGCAGCGCGACCAGCGCGAGGATGGCGCTCTCGACGATGCGGCCCATCAGCGCCGGCGGCACGGTCTGGCCGAGGATCACGAAGCCGTCCGGCGCCGCATCGGCCGGCGGCGGCTCCGCGAAGCGCAGGCTGACCACGTCCACGCGGTCGCCGCGCCGTTCGTCGAAGCCGACGGCGGAGCGCGCCAGTGCGGTGATGCGCTGCATCTCCTCCGCGTTGCGCTCCCGCCAGCGCGGGGCGCCGCCCGGCACGGGCTCCCACACGCCGTCCACCAGCACCGCGACGGTCAGGCGCCGCATCGCCGGCTGTTCCCGCGTCGTGTTGCGCGTGACGCGGCCGATCTCGAAATTCGTCGTCTCCTCCTGCCGCGACTGCTCGCTGCGCGGCGTGGGTCCGTCGCTTCCGCCGCCCGGCAGCTGGTTCTGGACCGAGACGTTGCCCGGCTCCGTCGTGCGGCTCGTCTCGGTGGTGGATTGCGTGCTGCGCGGCACCTGGTTCTCGGCGTCGAAGCGCTCCTCCACGGTCTGCACGCGGTCGAAATCCATCTCGACCGAGGCCTCGGCCCGCACGCGGCCGGGTCCCAGGATGCGCTCCAGCAGGTCCTCCACCGCGCGCGCCAGGCGCAGTTCCTGCGTGCGACGCAGCTCGTCCGCGCCCTGCGCCGCGGCGGGTCCGGCCAGCGCCTGGCCGCCGCGCGCCAGCAGCTCGCCCCGGCTGTCCACGATCGAGACGTTCTGCGGCCGCAGCCCGGGCACGGCGGTCGAGACGAGGTGCAGCACGGCCTGCACGCCTTCCCGGTCCAGCCGCTGCGCGCCCTGCATGGACAGCACCACGCTGGCCTGCGCCTCGCCGCGCTCGCGCGAGAACGGCTCGCGCCGCGGCAGCACGAGATGCACGCGCGCCGCGCGCACGCCCGTCAGGCCACGGATGGTGCGGCTCAGCTCGCCTTCCAGCGCGCGCAGGCGGTTGATGTCCTGCTGGAAGGGCGTGGTGGTCAGGCTCTCGCCGCGGTCGAAGATCTCGTAGCCGACGGACCCGCCGGCCGGCAGGCCCTCCCGCGCCAGCAGCAGGCGGATGCGCGGCACCTCGGCTTCCGGCACCAGCACCTGGCTTCCCGCCCCGGCGATCCGGTGCGGGATGCGCTGGCGTTCCAGCGAGGCGACGATCCCCGAGGCGTCGCGCTGGTCGAGCTCTCCGTAGAGCAGCGCCATCGGCGGTTCCGCCGCGCGCATCGCGAGGAACCCCAGCAGCCCGAGCATGGCGAGCCCGACGCCCGCCATGGCGGCGAGCCGCAGCGGTCCGAAGCCGCGCAGCTGCGCGATCAGACCGCCCATGGTGCCCTCGCGCGTCCTGCGCCTGGCTTCATGCCCGCTCCCCGATCGCCGGCATCAGGCCGGCACGGCAGCTTTTGCCGGGCGAGGAGTAAGGGCGCGGTTAATGCGCGTTGGGGAGTTCGCGCACCTTGTCGAAGCCGATCGTCGCCGTGCCGAATCGCAGCATCAGGTTGCCGTCCACCCGCGCCGCGCCGGTGACGGTGCCGGTGACCGCCGGCGTCAGCGCGACCGTCGCGCCGCCCTCGGCCTCGCCGGTCAGCACGACGCGGTAGCTGCCGTCGGGGCGCTGGTTGCCGCGCCCGTCGAGCCCGTCCCACGGCCAGCGCGTGGGCTGCGGCCCGAGCGTCACGGGCTGGCGCAGGATCGCGCTGCCCGCGGCGTCGCGGATCTCGACCGTCGCGCGCGTGGCGCGGCCTGCCGCGGGTAGCACGATCTCGGCCTGGCCGCCCTGCAGGGGCAGCGTGTCGGATTCCACCGTGACGCGCCTGCCGACCATCGCCGCGCTGTTGGCGAGCTGCCCGGCCTGCTGCAGCGCGAGCAGCTGCGACAGGGTCTGGTTGCCCTGGATCTGCTGCTCGACCGTCGCGAACAGCGTCAGCTGCTGGGTCAGCTGTTCCGTGTCCATCGGCTTGGTCGGGTCCTGGTTCTGCAACTGCGTCGTCAGCAGCTTGAGGAAGGTACCGAGGTCGGCCGACAGCCGCGGCGAGCTGTTGCTGCCGGCGACGGTGGATTGCAGGCCGGCGATGGAGCCGCTCATGCGTCGTTCTCCCTGGTCAGATCGCGAGGTCGAGGATCCCGCACGCCGTCTGGGCGGCGGGCGTGGTCGGCGCGTCGGCCTGCGCGGCGCGGGGCGCGGGCTGGCCGGCGCGCTGGCGCGGATCCCGCGCGCCGCCCTCGCCGCCGAGCGAGAAGGACAGCGAGGGCGAGCGGCCTTCCGCGCCGGCGCCAAAGCCCGCGGAGGACAGCGCGCGTTCGAGCTCCGCGCGGTCGCGCTGCAGCAGCGCGAGCGTCTCGGCGCGTTCGGCGCGCAGGCTGACATGGGATTCGGCGCCACGGCGTTCGATCTCGACCTCGACGCGGCCGAGCTCGGCGGGATCGAGAATGAGGCTGATGCGATCCTCGCCGCCGAGCGCCAGCGACACCGCGAAGGGCGCGACTTGGCGTGCGGGCCAGGCGACGGGCACGGCGCGGGGTTCAGGCGGCGGCGCGGGCGCGTCGGGCGGCGGCGCGAGGGCGGCGGTGGCGAAGGCCGCGGGCGCGGGGATGTCGGCCGCGGCGGGCGGGCGCGGCGCCGGCGCGTCCTTCGTGCCGCGGGCCGGGGCGGGAGCGGCCGCGCCGATCCGCGCGGCGGATTCGGCCGGGGGCGCGTCGGAGGGCGCGAGGGACGGCGTGCCGGTCGGCAGGGCGGCGATCGCCGGCGCGGGCGCGACGGGCGCATCCGCCGTCTCGCGCGCGCGGGCGGGCGCGGTGGCGTCCGTCTTTCGGGGACTCGCTGCACTGGCGCGTGCCGGCGCGGCGGCAGGCGGCGTTGCCGGCTGCGGCTGCGGCTGCATCGGCGTCGCCGGCTCCTCGGCTGGCCTCGCGACAGGCTCCGGGCGCGGTGCGACGCCGGGGCTGGATGCCGGCTCTGTGGTCGTCGTGGCTTGGGCCGGCGCGCTCGTCTTCTGCGGCGGCCGGGCGGGTTCGGTCGCCGGCGGCATCGCCGGGTCGCACGGCGCCGCGTGTGCGGCCTCCGTCCCGGCCGTCGCCGCAGCCTCGGATGGCGCTGCGGCCTTCGCCGTCGCGCCGGCTCCGGGCGTCAGGCCCGTCATCCGCGGCGGCGCCGTCCCGGCCTGCAGCATCGTCGTGACCGGTGTCGTCGTTACCGTCGTCGTCGCGACGGGCGGCGGCGCCACGGGCATCGCCATGGCCGGCAGCGTCGCGACGAGCGGCAGGACGGGAACGTCCTTCTCCACCGGCGCGGCCTCCGGCGCCGGCGCGTCCGGCGTTGCGCCCGTGTCCGGCGAGGCCGCGGCCTTCGCATCCCGCGCCTCGCCCGCCACGGCGGCGACCAGCCCGGCCAGCAACGCGGCGAATCCATCGGCGGGCGGCGCCTCGCCCGGCGCGTTCGGGGCCGCCATCACGGCGGCGGTCGGCAGCAATTCCATGCGCCGCGCCACGCAACGCCCGTGCCGCGTCGCGGCGCGCAGTACCCGGCAATGCCGCGTCGTCCGCCGGCAGAATCTTCCGCCGCCCGGCAAGCCTCGCCGCGCCGCGCGGGCCGGTTTCCTGGCACGCCCGTTGCGCTGCCCCCGCCGAACACACGCCAGGAGGCTCCATGTCGCTGCTCGGCTCGATGACCACCGCGATCAGCGGGCTGACCGCGCAGGCCCGCGCGCTCGGCCACATCTCGGACAACGTTGCCAACAGCCAGACCGTCGGCTTCAAGCGCGTGGACACCAACTTCACGTCCTGGCTGACGCGCTCGACGCTCAACCTGCATATGCCCGGCTCGGTCGAGGCGCGGCCCGACTACACCAACACCGTGCAGGGGACGATCCAGCAGGTGGAGAACCCGATGGCCATGGCGCTCGCCGGCCAGGGCTTCTTCTCCGTCGCGCAGGCGCGCGGCGGCCAGGGCTCCAACGTCGTGTTCGACGACCGCCAATTCTACACCCGCGCCGGCGACTTCGCGATGGACCGAGATGGCTACATGGTGAATGGCGCGGGCTACTACCTCCAGGGCTGGCAGATGCTGCAGAGCGGCCAGCCCGACCGCACCACGCTGGCGCCGATCCGCATCAGCCAGCTGGTGTACAACCCCGTCCCGACCAGCGAGATCAACCTCTCGGCCAACCTGCCGGCGAACGCGACGCCGGTCGCGACCGTCCCCGCCGCCGCGCCCTGGGCGCCGGCCGAGCAGCCGGTCTCCTCCGTCATCCAGGTCTTCGACGCGCTCGGCAACCAGCGCCAGGTGACGCTGGACTGGTGGCGGCTCGACACCGATACCTGGCGACTGCGCATCACGCCGGCCGGCGACACGCTGAACCCCGCGGCGGGCCGCTTCGTGGACGTGGATTTCGGGGGCCAGATCGCCGCCGGCCCGCCGCCGGTGAACGCGCCGCCCGGCACCATCTCCGCCATCACGCCGCTGGCCAATGCGACGGGCCCCGCCACCGCGCCGCAGGCGATCGGCGATCCCGCCGATCTCGGCTTCACCGCCGACTACGGCTTCGGCCCGCAATCCATCAACCTGCGCTTCGGCGGCTTCGGCCAGCCCAGCGGCCTGACGATGTATGCTGGCACCGAGTACAGCGTGCGCGACCTCAGCCAGGACGGCGTGCCGCCCGGCGCCTTCTCCGGCGTCGCGATCCGGGAGAACGGCGACGTCGCCATCAACTACGACAACGGCCAGACCCGCATCATCGCCCGCGTTCCCGTCGTGGCCTTCAACGACCCGGACAAGCTGCAGCGCCTGGACGGCCAGGCCTTCCTGCGGACGGTGGAAAGCGGCGAGGCGCGCGTCACCGATGCGTCGTCGAACGGCGTCGGCAAGCTCGTCACGGGATCGGTCGAACGGTCGAACGTCGACATCGCGAGCGAGTTCTCGAAGCTCATCCTCGCGCAGCGCGCCTACACCGCGAACACGAGGATCGTGACCGCGTCGGACGAGCTGCTCCAGGACACCATCAACATGAAGAGGTGAGGGAAAAGAAGCCCCCTCCCCCTCTCATGGGGGAGAGGGTTGGGTGACGGGGACGCTCCAGCAGACTGACGACAGCGGGATGCGGCACGCCCCCCTCACCCATCCCTCTCCCCCCTGCGGGTGGAGAGGGCTCTTCCGCCCGGCCTGGGAAACACGCGCATGACCCTCGACCTCGCCCTCTCCGTCGCGACCAGCGGCCTCAGGCTGCTCGATCGCCAGATGGCGCGCGGCGCCGACGACATCGCCAACGCCGCGACGGCCGGGCACACGCGCAAGGCCGTCGCCGGCACCGCGCTGTCGGCCGCGGGCACCGGCATCGGCGTGCGCACCGGCATCGCCACGCGCGACGTGGACTTCGCGCTGCAATCCAGCGCGATGCGCGCGTCCGGCGACGGCGCCGCGGCGGCGTTGCGGCTGCGCCTGCTCTCCTCGGTCGAGACCGCCCATGGCGATCCCGCCGCGGGCGATTCGCTAAGCGGCCTGATGTCGTCGCTCCGCGCCAGCCTGGTCTCGCTGCGCGAAGCGCCATCGGATGCGATCCGGCGCAGCGCGGTGGTGACCGCCGCGTCCGACCTCGCCGCGCGCTTCAACGGGGTCGCGCAGGCCGTCGGCGCGGCGCGCCAGCAGGCGCACGATGCGCTGGTGCAGGAAGCGCAATCCGCCAATGCAGCGTTGTCCGAGATCGGCAGCCTCACCGCCGACATCAGGCGGGAGGTCGCCGCCGGCCGCAGCGCCGCCGACCTCGAGGACAAGCGCGACCTCGCCATCGGCCGCCTCGCGCAGTCCTTCGACCTGTCGGTGCTGCGCGGGCAGGGCGGCGAGATCACCATCGTCGCGCGCGGCGGGATGGTCCTGCCGCTCGACGGCTCGCCCGCCTTCTCCGTAGCGTCGGCGACGGTCGGCGCGTCGGCGTATCACGGCGGCGCCGGCACGCTGCCCGGCATCATGCTGGGCGGCCAGGACGTGACGCGCCGGATCCTCGGCGGGCGGATGGGCGCGGCGGCGGAGCTGCGCGACATGACCCTGCCGCGCATGACGGCCGAGCTGGACCTCGCGGCGTCGCAGACCGCCGCGCGCTTCAACGCACAGGGCCTGGCGCTCTTCACCGACGCCGCCGGCAACGTGCCCGACGTCGCGCAGCCCTATGCCACCAGCGCGATGCTCGGCTTCGCCGCGGTGATCCAGGTGAACCCCGCCGTCGCCGGCAACCCGGCTCTGGTGCGCGACGGCACGCAGGCGGTGGCGGCGACGCCGGGCGGCCCGACTGCCTTCACCCCGAACCCGCCGGGCGGGCCGGCGGGCTTCGCGACGCTGCTCGACCGGCTGCTCGACTTCACCTTCGGCGACGAGGTCGCGACAGGCGTGCCGCAACCCGCCGTCGCGTCCTCGGGCCTCGGGCCCGACGGCACGCTAGCCTCCTCGCTGACGGGGTACGCAACGCTGGAATCCTACGGCGCGGCGTTGGTGTCGGACCAGGCGAATGTCGCGGGCGGCGCGCGCGCGGCGGGCGACCGCGCCGAGACGCTGGGGAAGCTGCTGGACCAGCGCATGCAGGCACGCTCCGGCGTGGACGTGGACGAGGAGGTCTCCCTCATGGTGCAGCTGCAGAACGCCTACACCATCAACGCCCGCGTCATCTCGACGGTGCAGGCGATGTGGGACGCGCTCTTCGGCGCCGTGAGGTAGGGCGATGTCCACCATCTCGACCATCGGCACCTCCGCCTTCGACCAGGCGCGGCTGCGCATCCGCCTCGAGGAGCTGACCCGCCAGGTCTCCACGGGCCAGAAGGGCCCGACCTTTGGCGCGCTGGGGACGGAGGCGAAGCGCGGCATCGACCTCCGCGGCGACATCGCCCGGCGCGAGGCCTATCTCGCCGCCGCTGATGCCGCGCTCGGGCGGATGGGCGCGGTGCAGTCCGTGCTGTCGCGGCTGCAGGACATCGCGGGCTCCGTCGCGGCGGAGGCCAGCCGCGCGCGCACGCTCGGCACCACCGGCGTGGACGCGCTGGGCCAGACCGCGCGCGGCGCGCTCGAGGAAGTGGCCGCGCTGCTCAACACGCAGTCCGGCGGCGAGTACCTCTTCGCGGGGTCCGACATCGCATCGGCCCCGGTGCCGAACGCCGCCGCGGTCGCGACCGGCCCCTTCGCCGCCGCAGTCGCGACGCAGGTGGGGTCGCTGACGCCGCTGAATGCCGCGACGGTGCTCGCCAACACCGCGGGCATCGCCACCGTGACCTCGCCCTTCAACGCCTTCCTGGAAGGCGCGGGGCTGACGGAGCCGCGCCGCGCGCTGCAGGCCGCGGACGGGGAGCGCATCGCCTGGGGCGTGATCCCGACGCAGGATTCCGGCGGCAATGTCGCGACATCCTGGGCGCGGGAGCTGATGCGGGGCCTGGCGACGCTCGCCGCGGTCACGACCGCGACCGCGCTGCAGGGGCAGGGCTATGACGACCTGCTGGCCGGCGTCGCGCAGGGGCTGACGGATGCGGCCCGCGGCGCGGCGTCGGAGCAGGGCGCGCTGGGCGCGGCGGAGAAGCGGCTGCAGGACCTGCAGGAACGCCACAGGGACATGCTGGGGGTAATGCGCGCCCAGGTGATCTCGGTGGAGCAGGTGGACCTGGCGGACGCTTCCGCCTCGCTCAAGGCGCTGCAGCTCCGGCTGGAGGCGAGCTACGAGACCACCTCCGGCGTCGCGCGGCTGTCGCTGGCCGCGCTGCTTCGGTGATCGTCTTCAACACCGGTTAAGCCGAACGGCCCCAGGATGCCGCCGCGCAACCCGCCGCACGCTCTCGTGGCGAGGTTGCGCGAACACCCGAGGATCGGGCGCGCGGGCTCCCGCGTGGCGGCGAAGATCGCGCGTTTGCCGGCTGGTGCCGGCTGCCGGCGTCACGGCCCCCGCCGGGGCGCCGACAGGTGGGGAGAGTGGCATGTCCACGTTGGTGCTCGAGATGCGGGCGGGCGACCTGATGGTGGTGAACGGCGCGTCGCTGCGCTTCCGCGGCCGCACCCGCGTCGAGCTGGTGGCGCGGGCGCGGTTCCTCTTCGGCAAGCAGGTGATGACGGCGGAGACGGCGACCACGCCGGCGCGGCGCATCTACTTTGCCCTGCAGAACGCCTATGTCGGCCCGGAGGAGGAGCGCGAGCAGGCGATGGCCGACGCGCACTGTCTGATCGCCGAGTTCCAGGAGGCCACGACCTCCAACATGGCGAAGCAACTGCTGGAGCGCGCGCTGACGCTCGCCGAGCAGGACGAATGGTACCAGGCGCTGCGCCTGGTCCGCCACGTCATGCGGCACGAGGCGGCGGTGCTCGGCCTCGATCCCGTGAGCGGCGCGCCGCTGCCCCCGGGTGCCACGGCCGCGATCAGCGCGGCGATGCAGTCCTCTTCACCGTCCCTTCATCAGGCCCAGGCAGGATGAGGCATTCCCGGCCCGCCGAGGCGGCGGGCCGGATCCACGCGCGTGGGCCATGATGGCCCGGGCGCCGTGCCCGCGGCGGGTGGCAAGACGCACCGGCCCCCGCGGAATCGACCGACCAGGAGATGGGGACCATGTCCTCGATCAACACCAACGTCGCCGCGATGGCCGCGGTGCGCTCGCTCAACACCATCGGCACCGACATGGGCCGGACCCAGCAGCGCATCGAGACCGGGCTGCGCATCAGCAAGGCCAATGACGACCCCGCGGTCTTCGCCATCGCGCAGAACATGCGCGCCGACCTCAAGGGCATGGCCGCGGTGAAGGACAGCCTGTCCTTCGGCATGTCCGCGCTGACGGTCGCGCGCGACGCCGCGACGCAGATCTCGAACGAGCTCGGCCAGCTCAAGCAGACCATCACCCAGGGCCAGCAGCAGGGCCTGGACGTCACGCAGATCAACAACCAGATCACCAACGCGCTGGCCAACATCGACGCCTATGCGCGGTCCGCCACCTTCAACGGCGTGAACCTGCTGACGGCCGGCGTCGGCGGCGTGCCGGGCGTCACCGGCACGAACCTCAATGTCGTGCGCGACATCAACGGCACGACGACCAACGTCACCGGCACCAACAGCACCGCCGCGGGCCTCGGCATCGCGGCGCTGACCGCCTCGACCGGCGCGCGCAAGCTGACCTTCGACAACAGCCTCGCTCCCGCGCTGGGCGAGCAGGTGTCGATCACGATCGGTGGCCGCACCAAGATATTCGAGTTCAACGACGGCTCCGCCGCGGTGACCGCCCAGCCCAACGCGACGACCGATGTCTACGACGTGCAGTTCACAGCGACCGACAGCCCGCTGACGATGATCTCGAACCTGATCACGAAGATGCAGCAGAACGGCGTCAGCGCCACGCTGTCCGGCCAGGGCGAGCTGATCGTCCAGGGCGGCGCGACGGCGCTGACCACGACCGTCACCGGCGCGACCGCCGGCACCGTCGCCGGCGGCGCCGGGCCGATCACCGCGGTCGAAGGCGCGATCGACCTGATGGGCACGCGGCTGTCGAACCTTGGTGCCAATCTCCGCCAGGTCGAGGGGCTGCAGAGCTTCACCAACCAGCTCAACGATTCCATCAAGGAAGGCCTGGGCGCGCTGGTGGATGCCGACCTTGCCGAGGAATCAGCGCGGCTGACGGCGCTGCAGACCCGCCAGCAGCTCGCGACGCAGTCGCTCTCCATCGCGAACCAGCAGAGCCAGACGCTGCTCAGCCTGTTCCGCTGATCCGTGAAAAGGCCGGGGCGCGGCATGCGCCCCGGCCGCTTGCCCAGGAAGGCCAGGAACCGCATGGCGCTCGCCCGCTACGCCGCCCAGCAGAACGCCGCCGCCGGCCCGCATGAGATCGAGCTGCGCGCCTTCCGCTACGTCAACGGGCTGCTCGCCGCGGCCGCCGGCACGCCGTCCCGCGCGACGGCGCTGCACAAGACGCACCAGCTATGGTCGCTGCTGATGGCCGACCTGACCTTGCCCGGCAACGCGCTGCCGCCGGCGCTGAAGGGCCAGCTCGTCTCGCTTGGCCTCTGGGCGCAGCGGGAATCTATGGCGCGGCTGTCGGATCGCGGCAGCCTGGAGCCGCTGATGGCGCTGCATCGCGACATGATCGCGGGGCTCGAGGCCCAGGCGGATATGCGCAGCGTCGCGCCGACCCCGCCCGGCGCGATCGCCGGCACGGCCTGACATGCTCGACGGCCTCGGCGCATCGGCCGCGATGGCGGTAGTGGACCGGCAGGGCCAGGTGCTGCGCGACCGCTTCGCCGCACGCCGCGACGTCGGCGCCGACATGGCCGCCTTCCGCCAACGCGCGTCGAAGATCACCGACGCCGACGCGCTGCTGAAGGACCGCCGCACGCTGCAGGTGGTGCTCGAGGCCTTCCAGCTGGAATCCGAGATCGACAAGCGCGGCATCCTTCGCCGCGCGCTGTCCGAGGACCCGGCCGGGCAGGACGCGCTGGTCAACCGCCTGACCGACCGCCGCTGGCGCCAGTTCGCCGCGGACTTTGCGGCGCGCCAGGGTCAGCCGCCGCTCGCCGACGCCGCGCTTGTCGAGCGGATCGTGCAGAACGCGACGACCAACCGCTACGAGAAGGCGATGGGCGCGTCCAACCCCGGCATGCGGGAGGCGCTGTATTTCCGCCGCATGGCGTCGCAGGTGACGACCGTCCCGCAGCTCATGGCCGACAGCGCGCTGACCGAGGTGTTGCGCGGCGCGCTCGGCTTGCCCACCCAGTTCGGCCTGCTCGATTTCGATCAGCAGCGCGACCTGCTGAACCGGCGCCTCGATGTCTCGCAGCTCAAGGATCCGAAGGCAGTGTCGCGGATGACCGCGCGCTACCTCGCCCTGCGGGAGAACGCGGCCCGGCCCGCCACCGGCGCCGCCGCGCTGTTCGAGGCGTCGGGCGACGCCTCTTCCATCGCCGCGCTGGCGGCGAAGCGGATCTCCTTCAGCGCGTGACGTCGAGCCTCGGCGTCGTGCCCGGCGGCTCGGCCTGGCCGGTGCGGTAGGCCTGCATCTCTCGCGCGGTCGGGAGGCTGTGCAGGCCGCCCTCGGAATCGCGGAACTCGACCACCACGATGTTCAGCAAGGGGTCGAGCCGCAGGCGCGGATTGGGGACCGGCGGGGCGACCTCCTTCGGCGGGGCCTCGGCCGCGGGCGCGGCGGTCTGCGCGACGGGGCGCACCGCCTCCGGCGGCGGGGTGGTGGACAGGCTGGCGTCGCGGATCATGGGGGCTTGTCCCGATGGCGCGCCATCCTGGCGGTCGAAGCCTGGCCCTCTTCAGCCCGGCCCCTCGTCGCAATCTCGCGCATAATGGTTGCGCGAAGATGAAGTCCAGGGCGGCGCGGACGCCGAGGGCAGGGCAGCCCTGCCCCGCCGCGGTTTGACGCGGTCCGGGCCAGGGCCGATGTTGCGGCGCGAAAGATCCTTCCCGATTGCCGCTTCACCCCGCCCTCTCCCGCGCGCTGCCGCCACTCGTGACCGCCGCCGCCGCCGCCGGAGGCGGTGCGGCACTGAGCCTGCTGCATGTCCCGCTGCCCTGGATGCTGGGTGCGATGGCCGCGACGGCGGCGCTGGCCTGGCACGAGCGGGCGGCGGTGTCGGCGCCGGTCAGGCCCGTGGCGCTGGTGCTGCTCGGGCTCGGGCTCGGCCAGACCTTCACGCCGTCGGTCATGAAGGCGGTCGCGCTCACGCTGCCCTGGCTGCTGCTGGCCGCGATGGCGTCAATCGCGACTGGGCTGCTGCTGACCCGTTTCTTCTCGCGCCTGGCGCATACCGACAGCCGGACCGGCTTCTACGCGACCGTCCCCGGCGGCGTGCTGGTGATGGCGGTGCTGGCGCAGCGGGCGGGGTTGCCGGCGCAGGTCGTGACCCTCGCCCAGACCGTGCGGATCATGCTGGTGGTGGTGATCGTCCCGCCGCTGGTCACGCTCTTCGTGCCGCATGGCAACGTGGCGGAGTTCCTTGCGGAGCGGCCGGAGTTCGACCCGCCCGGCCTGGTCGTCCTGCTGGCCGCGGGCTTCGCGGTGGCGCTTGTGGTGCGCAGGCTGGGGCTGGCCAATCCCTGGATGCTCGGGCCCTGCGCGATGGTGATGGCGCTGTCGGCCCAGGGGCTGCTGCCGTCGGGCGTGCCGATGTGGATGGTCAACGCGGCGCAGATCGGCATGGGCATGTCGCTCGGCCAACGGGTCAGCAAGCGCTTCCTCCTGTCGTCCCGCCGCCTGGCGCTGGCCTCGCTCGTCACGACGCTGCTGCTGATCCTGATCACGGCACTGGCCGGCGGGCTGCTGGCCTGGGCGTCGGGGCTGCCGCTAGCGGCCAGCCTGCTCGGCCTGGCGCCGGGCGGCATGCCGGAGATGACGATCACCGCCAAGACGCTGGAGGTCGGCGTGCCGCTGGTGCTGGGCTTCCACCTCGTGCGGACGCTGCTGATCAACGTCTTCGTCGAGCCGATCTGGAAGCTCGCGGCGAAGCTGGGGGTTTAGCCGGCCTGATACCCGAGCCGCTGTCTCAGCCACTGCCGGTAGGCCAGCATGGCCTCCGGCGCGGGGCAGAGCGTCGCCAGAAGCTCCGCGGCCTCCTCCGGCGCCAGGCGCCTGGCGCCGGTCTCGGGCGCCTCGGCCTCCTCCGCGCCCCAGCGCCGCGCCGCCGCCCGCCACAGCGCCACCTGGTCCGAGGAGGTCAGCGCCGGCAGCACCAGCACGCCGCGCGCCCGCAGCGCCGCGCCGGCCGCGCGCACGGCCGCCACCAGCGCCGGCCGGGCGGGGCCCACGGTCTCGCCGAAGCCCGGCACCGCCGGCGCCGCGGGATCCCGCGTGCCGTCGCGGCCGTCCAGGCTGAACCAGGGGGTGAGGCCGAGCGCCTCGGCCCGCACCAGCACGGCGCGCCCGGTCAGCACCACGGCATCCGCCGCCCCGGCCAGCACCGCGGCTTCCGGCGCCACGCCGCCCGAGAGGAAGACCGGCGTCGTGGCGCGACCCTGCATCTCCAGCGCGAGCAGCGCGGCGGCTTCCGGCGAGGCCGGGCCGGGGAGCGCGACGCGCAGCGCGGGCGCGCCGCGCGGCCCCGCCCGGCCGGCGACGATCGCGGGCGCCGCGCTGCCCGTCACGGCGGGCCAGGGGCCGGGGTCGAAGCGCGCGCGGCTGTCGCCGATCATGCGGGCCTGGCAGGCCGCGCCGGGGAGGACCAGCAGCAACCGCCCGTCGGGGGCGGTGGAGGCGGCGAAGCGGTTGGCCGCGGTCACGCCGTCCGGCCCGCCCAGCACATGCACGCGCAGCGCCGAGGCCTGCACCAGCCCCCGTGCCAGCCCCCGTGCCGCGCGCGCCGCGAACCCCGCCGCCAGGCCCTCGTCGGGGCCGGGCGCCATGAGTTCGGCCGCCTCGGGCACCGCGGTCTGGGCACGCGCCGCCAACCCCGGCACCGCCAGGGCGGCGCCGAGCAGGCAGCGGCGGGTCACGGGATCGGCATCCATCCCCCTCCCTAAGCCCAGCGAATGAGGCGAAAAAGGGGCGGGGGTCGCGAGGTCATCCCCCGCCCGCGGCAACCGACGCGGCGCGCGACAGCGCGTGCAGCGTCCGGTCCACGAGCCGGGGCAGCGACCCCACGATCGCCGCGACCTCCCCCGCGCTGCCCGCGGCGGCGGCGCGTTCCAGCGCCGTCCCGGCCTCCCGCAGGGCCGCCGCACCGAAGGTGCCGGCGGCGGATTGCAGGGCATGCGCCTCGGCCTCCACCGCGGGCAGGGAAGGGTCTTCGTTCAGTCGCCCGATGCGGGCCAGCGTCTCTGCCGCGAAGACGCCGACGAGGTCGGGCAGGCGCCCGGGCCCGACGGCCGCACGCAGCTCCTCCAGCGTCTCGCGCACCAGCACGACATGCGCGGGCCCGGGCTCGGCGATCGGCGCCGGGGCGCGCGGCCGCGCGGGGACCGAGGCCAGCAGCGCCGCCACCGCGCCGAGCAGCCCCGCCCGGTCCACGGGCTTTGCGAGATGCGCGTCCATCCCGGCCGCGAGGCAGCGCTGCACGTCGCCCGGCATGGCGGAGGCCGTCAGCGCCAGGATCCGCACCCGCCCGGCATGGCCCGGCAGCGCCCGGATCCGCCGCGTCGCCTCGTAGCCGTCGAGGCCGGGCATGCGGACATCCATCAGCACGGCGTCGTAGGACCCGCCGGACGCCGCCTCCACCGCGCCCTCGCCGTCGCGGACCAGGTCCACCTCGTAGCCGGCCTTGCGGAGCATGGCGGCGCCGACGAGCTGGCTCGCCTCGCTGTCCTCGGCCAGCAGCAGGCGAGCGAAGGGGGCCTCGCCGGCCGGGCGCCGCGCTGGCTCGACGACGGGCGCGCGCGGCGCTTCGGCCGAGCCTTCGGCGGGACGCAGCGGCAGGTCGAAGCGGAAGACGCTGCCCTCGCCGGGCTCGGACTCCACGCCGATCTGGCCGCCCATCAGCCCGACCAGCCGCCGGCAGATCATCAGCCCGAGCCCGGACCCGCCATGCCGCCGGGCGGTGCCCGCATCGGCCTGCTGGAAGCGGCGGAACAGCCGTCGGCGCAGCCCGGGCGGGATGCCGGAGCCGGTGTCACGGACCTCGAAGACGATGCGCTCGCCCTCGACGGCGGCGGTGACCTCCACCGCGCCGGCGGCGGTGAAGCGGATGGCGTTGTCCACGAGGTTCATCACGACCTGCCGCAGCCGCCGCGGATCGCCCATCACTCGCGCCGGCAGCGCGGGGTCGAGTGTCGCGGTCAGCCGCAGGCCCTTGTCGGCGGCGACCGCGGCCTGGGCGGCGATCACCTCCCGCACGGGCTCGCCGGGGTCGAAGGCGATGTCCTCGAGCTCGAGCCGGCCAGCCTCGATGCGGGAGAGGTCGAGCAGCTCGTTCACCGTCCAGTGCAGCGTCTCGGCCGACCGCCGCGCCGTCTCGGCATAGGCGCGCTGCTCCGCATCCAGCGGCGTGTCGAGCAGCAGCGACAGCGTCCCCAGCACGCCGTTCAGCGGCGTGCGCACCTCGTGGCTAACGAAGGCGAGGAAGTCGGATTTCTCGGCCGACGCCTTCTCAGCCGCGCGGCGGGCGCGGCGGGCGGCGTCCTCGGCCTTCACGCGCTCCGTCACGTCATGCTGGATGCCCATGAAGTAGACGAGCCGGCCGGCGGCGTCGCGCACCGGGGAGATGTGGAGCTCGTTCACGAAGCGCCTGCCGTCGCGGCGGTAGTTGACGAGCCGGACGTCCACCGCCCCACCGGCCGCCAGCGCCTCGCGGATTCCCTGCACCGCGGCAGGGTCGGTGCCCGAGCCCTGGAGGAAGCGGCAGTTCCGCCCGATGACCTCCTCCGGCGGGTAGCCCGTGATCCGGTGGAAAGCGGGGTTGGCGAAGACGATCGGGCAGTCCGGCTGGTTCGGGTCGCTGATGACGACGCCGGTCGGCGCCGCCGCGACCGAGGCGGCCAGCGCCTCGGCATAGAGCGCTGCCTCGTTCGCCGCGGTGCGGGCCTCCGCGGCGCCGGGCGCGCTATTCGTCGTAGGCGACGAGCGCTTCGAACGGGACATCGAGACGCTCCCGGCCCCCAAGGAAGGTCAGCTCGATCAGGCAGGCGGCGCAGGGCACGATCGCCCCGGCCTGGCGCAGCAGGGAGATGCCGGCCGCCATGGTGCCGCCGGTGGCCAGCAGGTCGTCGAGCACGACGACGCGGCTGCCCTTCTGCACGGCGTCCGCCTGCATCTCGATCCGGTCCGTGCCGTATTCCAGCGCGTAGTTCAGCCCGATGGTCAGACCGGGGAGCTTGCGCGGCTTGCGCAGCATCACGAAGCCCAGGCCGAGCTCCAGCGCGAGCGGGGCGGCGACGAGGAAGCCGCGGCTCTCGATCCCGGCCAGCACGTCGGGCCGGTGGGGGGCGATCCGGTCGGCCATGCGCGCCATGGCGGTGCGCCAGGCCTTGCCGTGCCGGAGCAGGGTGGAGATGTCGTAGAACAGGATCCCTGGCTTCGGGAAATCCGGGATGCCGCGGATATGGTCCTTGAGGTCGATCGTCGGATCGGCCTCCAGGCGGGACGGCGTGGTCTCGGTCATCGTGCTGGTCGCGCGGCTCCCCGGGCGGCGACGCAACAGGGTTGCCCCGCGCCGCATGGGGCGCGGGGCAGGCCTGGTGCTTGCCTTCCTTGGGCCGAAGCTACGCTGCCAGCCCGGCTGCCGCAACAGCGGCCGGACTTGGCGGGGTGGGCCGGGCGGTGCACATCGGCGCCATGCCGCGCTCCCTGATCGCCCTGCTCGTCGGAACCCTGGGGTTCCTGCTCTATGTCGGGGCGGTGGTGGCGCTGGCGGATGTCGTGCTGGGCCTGCCCTGGTTCGTCGAGGTCGCCTATTTCACCCTCGCCGGCATCGCCTGGGTCTGGCCCGCCCGCGCGCTGATGTTCTGGGCGGCGCGGGCGGGGTAGGGGCGCGATGGCCCTCTCCCCCCTGCGGGTGGAGAGGGCAGGTGACGTGACGCCTCAAATCTCCCGCTTCGACGGATCGAACTTCCGCACGAGCTTCGCGCCATAGCCTTCGTAGCTGCGCTCGCGTTCCGGCAGTTCGGCCGCATACCGCGTGACCCGCTGCGGGAAGCGCGTCTCGAACATGAAGGCCATGGTGTTCTCCAGCTTGCGCGGCCGGAGTTCCGCCCGCGACGCGCCCTCGAACGCATCCACGTCCGGCCCGTGCGGCAGCATCTGGTTGTGGAGCGAAATCCCGCCGGGCCGGAAGCCTTCGGGCTTGGCGTCGTACTGGCCGTGGATCAGCCCCATGAACTCGCTCATGACGTTCATGTGGTACCAGGGCGGGCGGAAGGTGTCCTCGGCCACCATCCAGCGATCGGGGAAGATGACGAAGTCGATGTTGGCGGTGCCCGGCGTCTCGCTCGGCGCGGTCAGCACGGTGAAGATGCTGGGATCGGCGTGGTCGAAGAGCAGCGGCCCGACCGGCGAGAAGCGCCTGAGGTCGTACTTGTAGGGCGCGTAGTTGCCGTGCCAGGCGACGACGTCGAGCGGGCTCCAGCCGAGCTCCGTCTCCCAGAGCGTCCCGCCCCATTTCACGACCAGGCGCGTCGGCACCTCCCGGTCCTCATAGGCCGCGACGGGGGTGAGGAAGTCGCGCGGATTGGCCAGGCAGTTCGCGCCGATCGGGCCGCGTTCGGGCAGGGTGAAGGCGCCGCCGTAGTTCTCGCAGAGATAGCCGCGCACCGGACCGCTGACGGGGTCGAGCGCGAATTTCACCCCGCGCGGCACCACGGCGATCTCGCCCGGGATCAGCTCGATCGCGCCGAACTCGGTGCGCAGCCTTATCGCGCCCTGCTGCGGCACGAAGAGCATCTCGGCGTCGGCATTCCAGAACACCTCGTCCTGCATCGGCTTCGTCGCGAAGAAAAGGCTCGCCGCCATGCCCGCCATGGCGCTGGCGTCGCCCGCGGTGGTGATGGTGCGCACGCCGTCAAGGAAGGAGAACGACCCCTCCGGCACCGCGACCGGCGCCCAGCGCATCGGCGCCGGCGGCAGCTCGACCTCGCTGCACGGCGCGGAGCGCCAATGCCCCATCGCCGCCGGGCGCATGCTGCCCCAATGAGCGATGGTCGGGCGGATGCGATAGAGCCAGCTCCGCTCATTCGATGCCCGCGGCGCGGTGAAGGGAGAGCCGCTGAGCTGCTCGGCATAGAGCCCGTAGGCGCAGCGCTGCGGGCTGTTGCGCCCGACCGGCAGCGCGCCCGGCAGGGCCTCGGTCTCGAAGCCGTTGCCGAAGCCCGACATGTAGCCCGGGCTCAGCGTCGTGGACTGCGCGATCTGCGACTGGACGAGGGTCATCGCTGCCTCCCCTTCAGCGCGCGATCTCGGCGGATTTCATCGCCGTGCCGTGCTCGAGCGACTGCCACATCTCGACGTCGCGCTCGGCGGTCCAGATGCGCGGGCGGTCCAGGCCCTTCGCCTCGTCATAGGCGCGGGAGACGTTGAACGGCATGCAATGCTCGAAGATCACCCATTGCCCGTATTTCGGCCGCATCGCGCCCATCGCCTCATCGTACACTTGCTTGAGAGTCGCACCCTTCGCGACACCCGCCCTGGCGATGGCGAACAGGTCCGAGGTGAAGGACGCGGTGCCGGCGAGCCCTTCCTCGATCTCGGCCTTCGTGACCAGGCTGCGCCCGCGGCCGGGCACCAGCTTCTCCGCCCCCAGCGCGCGCACGGCGGCCAGCGTCGCGGGCCAGTCCGTGAAATGCGCGTCGCCGCAATAGGGCGTTGCGCCGAACTCCACGACGTCGCCGGCGAAGCAGACCTTCTCCTTCGGCAGCCAGACCACGGTGTCGCCCGCGGTGTGGCTGCGGCCGACATGAATGATCTGCACCTCACGGCTGCCCATCCAGAGCGTCATCTTCTTGTGGAACACCACGTGCGGCCAGGTCAGGCCGGGAATGCTCTCCTTGCCGCGGAAGAGGCGCGGGAAGCGCTCGATCTCGCTCTCCATGTCCTGCTGCCCGCGCTCCACGATCAGCTCGCGCGTGACGTCGGAGGCGATGATCGCCGCCCCGGGATAGCCCGACGCCCCGAGCACGCGGACCGCGTGGTAATGACTGAGCACGATGTGGGTGACGGGCAAGCCAGTCACCGTGCGGATGCGCGCGATGACCTCCTGCGCCATGCGCGGCGTCGCCTGCGCGTCCACCACCAGCACGCCCTCGTCGCCGACGACGATGCCGGAATTCGGATCGCCTTCCGCGGTGTAGCCGTAGAGCCCCGGGCCGAGCTCGTCGAAGGAGACGGTCTTCTCCGCGAGGTCCTTGGTGCTGGCGAAGCCTGACATTGGGGGCGTCCTTCCTGCGGTCTTGCCGCAGTCTAGCAGGAGAGGGGCGGCCGCGCCGCCCCTCCTGCCCCCTGTACCCTCAGAACGGACGCGTGATGGCCGCGTAGATCCGGTTGTCGCAGATCTTCTGCCCGCCGAAGCACTCGTTCTGGCTGATGTTGGTGAAGCTTGCGCCCAGCGTGCCGATGAAGCCGAAGGCGATCTCGCGCGACACCGCGATCGAGCCCGTCCAGTAGTCCGGCGCCCCCCAGTAGCCGTCGTTGGGCCGGTTCACGCTGGCGAAGTTGCGGTCGATCCACTGGCGGCCGACGCGGCCGGACAGCGTGAAGTCGAAGGGCAGGGAGATGTCCACGCCGCCCTCGAGGTAGAAGCCGTTGCCGGACTGGAAGTTGAAGTCCGGCGACCACGCGAAGAAGCCGAGCAGCTTCACGGAATCGATCTCGTAGCTCGCCCGCAGCTGGGTCTCCCACCAGGCCGCCTGGAAGCCGCCCGGCGGCTCGGTGTAGCCGGGGTAGCCGATGTAGATGGCCGATGCGTCGAGCTTCACGCCGGCCACGGTGAAGCGGTAGCCGACGATGCCGTCCACCTCCTGGCGGATGTTGGTCCCGGCGAAATAGGCGTTGGAGGCGAAGACGCCGACATAGAGCCCGCTGGAATGCTCGACATCGAGGGTGATCTGCGCAGCCGGCCGGTCGCGGGTCTGGCTGATGCCGCGGAACAGGTAGTCGCTGACGACGCCCGGCGTGGTGGTGACGGTCAGGCCGAGGCTTTCGATCTGCTGCTGCGCGGAGGCCGGGGTGGCGGCGGCGGCAATGCCCGCGGCCAGGGCGAACGAGCCCAGAATCTGTGCAATCTTCATGACAACCCCTCGTGGTTTCACCGGACGTGGTCGCTGCACTGCAGCGCGCGACAGCGGGTGAAAGCACGTCCCGGGCCAAGGCGATCGAAAGGGGCCATGTGCAATCCGGCATGGCCGCGCAAAGCACGCGCAAGGCGCGTCGCCGGGCCGGAACCGCGGCACGAAAAACCCCGCCAGGCTGCCCTGGCGGGGTTCTTTCGATGCGCGACCCTCGGGCCGGGTCTTCTGGTCGGAGTGAGAGGATTCGAACCTCCGGCCCCTGCGTCCCGAACACAGTGCTCTACCAGGCTGAGCTACACTCCGGCATCACGCCGCTTCTTTGCCCTGAGGGTTCGGATCGCGGCGAGGCGCGCCCTATAGCGGGGGGCGCGCGGGGCGGCAAGCCGGACACGAGCCGCGCGGCGCCGCGAGCCCCGGCGCCGCGCGGCGAGCCGATTCCCTCCCATGGCGTCACAGTTCGTCACCCACCTCGCGGTTGACCCTGCTGTTACGCCCGCTTCATCTGGCGGCCGCCCATGCGGGCCAGAGGGGAAGCCACAGGAATGAAGCCTTGGATGATGGCCGCGGCGCTCGCGGCGAGCCTGGGGGCGGCCGGCACCGCGCTTGCGCAGACCAATCTCGTGGTCCAGCGCAAGGAAGGCATGCGGGAGATGGGGCGCCATCTCGAGGCCATCCAGGGCATCATGCAGACCGGCGGCAGCCAGGCCGCGATCGCCGAGCGCGCCGATCGCATCATCGCCTTCTACGGCAACCTCGATGCGCTCTATCCCTCGCCGACCCTGACGCCGCCGCTGCCCGAGGGACGGGCCGAGGGCCAGACCCGCGCGCTGGCGGCGATCCAGCCCAACCGGGCCGCCTTCGACCGGCTCGCCGACAGCATGGTCGCCCAGCTCACCAGCATGAAGACCGCCGCCGCGAATGGCGGCGCCACGCCGGACATGCTGCGCGCCGCCGGCCAGATCTGCGCGAACTGCCATAACCAGTTCCGCGCGCGCTGACCGCGCGACCAGTTCCGCGCGCGCTGAGCGCCTCTTTTCCCTCGCCCGCTCACGGGGGGTCGCGGCACTGCCGCGACGCCCAGGGACTGTCGGCGAACGCCGCCGGGACCGCCGGCTGGTCGGGGTGGGGGCGCTCTCCAGCCCCCCACCTTCAATCGAACAGCGACGCCGGCTTCAGCGTGCTGATCCACCACACCAGCCCACCCGCCGCCGCCAGCAGCGCCACCGCCAGCGCCGGGTTGCCCATCCGCGGCGCCCTTGCCTGCATACCCGGCGGGACCTCCATGCTGCCGGTCACCATCGGCGCCACCAGGTTCCGCCCAAGCACCTTCCGATAGGCCAGCACCGCGAGGACGTGCAGCACCGCGCAGGCCGCGATCACCCAGAACACCCGCACATGCACCGCCGTCGCGCGGTCGTTCCAGGCGCCGCCGACGAGATGCGCGAGCGGCCCCCGGGTCAGCACGCCGTCATCGGCGAAGAGCCCTGTCACCGCCTGAGTGAGCAGCAGCAGCAGCAGCGCCAGGACCATCCAGCCGCCCGCCGCGTTGTGCCCGACATCGACCGGCGCCTCGCGCCGCCCGACATGCCGGAGATGCTCGAGCGCCGCCGCCGGGCTCCGCAGGAAATGCGAGAAGCGCGCGGTGTCCGACCCCACGACGCCCCAGGCGATCCGGAAGGCGACCAGCGCCAGCATTGCGTAGCCGAAGGCGACATGCAGGTCGAAGCGCGCGGTCTTCGCGCTCCAGAACTGCAGCGGCAGCAGCAGCACGATCGCCCAGTGCACCAGGCGCACCCAGGGATCCCAGACCTTCAGCCTGTGCCGCCCGTCCATCTCACCCCCGGCGATGCTCCCGCCCACTGTGCGGGACGTCGCGCCGAAGGCAAGCCGGATTGCGGCGGCGCGGCGCGCCGGGGCAGGAAGGCGCGATGGAGCGATTAGCGTCCCTGACCGCGCCCCTCGTCGCCGCGCTGCACCGCTGGGAGGCGGCGGCCCTGGCGCTCGCCGTCGCGCTCGGCGTCGCGCTGGCCGCGCGCGCGCTGCGCCGGCCGGGGCTGGCCGCCGTGGCGGCCGCGACCGGCATCCTCGCGGGCTGGTGGTTTGCCTTCGGCGTGCTGTCGGGCTCGCCGCGCCAGGTGCCGGAACGGCTGCCCGCGCTCATGCTGGCGCTCGCGCTGATCGTGCCGGCCGGGGTGGTGGCGGCACGCCGCTGGGGGTGGGCGTCCTGGCCTGCCGCCGCCGCCGCCGCGCTCTGGGCGGGGTGGTGGATGTCGGGCGCGGCACGCTGGCTGCCCGACCTCTGGCGCAGCGCGCCGGTCCTCGCCGGCGTCGCGGCAGGGACGCTGCTGCTGGCCGCGCGCGGCGGGCCGCGCTGGGCGATGCCGCTCGCCTCCCTCTCCCTGCTGGCGGGCTTCGCCGCGCTCCAGCAGGAAGGCATGGCCGCGCGCAGGCTTCACGCCCGGCGAGACGAAGAGC
>NZ_JBNXUM010000019.1:0-143452 GCF_050563545.1 Falsiroseomonas sp. HW251 | reverse complement strand
CGCCGCGGCCGATCCAACCCGCGGTCCACGTCACCCCCGCCGCGCCCGCGCCGTCCGAGCCCGTGCGCGTCACCCGCGCCACCCCGCCCGAGACGACCGTCGCCTCCGCCCTCGGTGGCGCGACCATCGGCGGCGCGCGCCCCCTGCTGCCCCCCCCGGTCCCCGTGTCCCCCGCAGCGGCCGCGACACTGGACGGGATGCGCGGCGCCTCACCGGCGCGATGAACCCGATCCCCCCCGCCCCCGACGCGGCGCCGGCCGGCCGCACCCTCGGCGCCGAGGCCCCGCGCAACGCCGTCGTCAAGGTCACGCGGCCCGAACTCGCGCGGCGCGCGGTCCTCGCCCGGACGCGCTCGCGCCTGCTGATCGCGGCCTCGGGCTTCGGCGTGCTGTTCGGCGCGGTCGCCTTTCGCCTCGCCGACGCGACGCTGCTCGACCCCGCGGAGCCGCGGCGCCTGCAGGCGATGGCGGCAGCGACCCGCACGGCGGAGCACCAGCCCCAGCGCGGCGTCATCACCGACCGCAACGGCGAGATCCTCGCGGTCTCGCTGCCCGTGACCGCGCTCTACGCCAACCCTCGGGAGATCCAGGACCCCGCCGCGATCGCCCGCCGGCTGGTGCGCGTGCTGCCGCAACTCGACGAGGAACGCGTCACCCAGCGACTGACCGGCGAGCGGCAATTCGCCTACATCGCGCGGTCACTGACCCCGCGCGAGCAGCAGGCCGTGAACTCGCTCGGCGTGCCCGGCCTCTATTTCGAGAACGCCGAGCGCCGGGTCTATCCGCAAGGCCGCACGGCCGCGCATGTGCTGGGCGGCGTCGATGTGGACGGCAACGGCATCGCGGGGATCGAGAAGTATTTCGACGAGCGGCTGCGCGGCCGACGGATGGACCAGCTGCGCCTGTCCGTGGATGTGCGCGTCCAGCTCACGCTGCGCGACGCGACGCAGCGCGCGATCAACGAGTACAACGGCATCGGCGGGGCCGGCATCCTGATGGATGTCAACACCGGCGAGGTGCTGGGCATGGTCAGCCTGCCCGACTTCGACCTCTCCGACCCCGTGCAGCGCGACGAGCGGCCGATGAGCCGGGAGGAGCAGGGCAACAACCCCCGCTTCAACCGCGCAACCGTCGGCGTCTACGAGCCGGGATCGACCTTCAAGCTGCACACGGCGGCGGCCGCGCTGGACCTGAACCTCATCAACATCTGGAACGGCTTCGACGCCTCGCGGCCGATCAGCTACGGCCGCTTCACCATCGACGACTTCCGCGGCAAGCGGCGCTGGCTCGCCCTGCCGGAGATCCTGGCCTATTCCTCCAACATCGCCTCCGCGCACATGGCGCAGGCGATCGGGCCGGCGCGGCACCGCGACTACATGGTGCGGCTCGGCATGGGGTCCCGCCTGCAGGTCGAGCTGCCGGAGGTTGCCCTGCCGCTGATCCCGACGCAGCAGAACTGGCGCGAGATCAACACGATGACCGTCGGCTTCGGCCATGGCATCTCGGTGACGCCGCTGCACGTCGCCAACGGCGTGGCGCCGCTGGTCAACGGCGGCATCTGGCGCCAGCCGACCCTGGTCGCCCGCGCGCCGGGCGAGCAGATCCCCGGCACGCGCGTGATCAGCGAGCAGACCAGCGCGACGATGCGCCGGCTGATGCGGCTGGTCGTCACCGACGGCTCGGGCAAGGGGGCGGACGTGCCGGGCTATTTCGTCGGCGGCAAGACCGGCACGGCACTCAAGACCGGGCCGCATGGCGGCTACCTCCAGAACCGCCGGATCGCCGCCTTCGTCGGCGCCTTCCCCATGAATGCGCCGCGCTACGCGATCTACGTCATGGTGGATGAGCCCAAGCCCAACGCGAACAGCCATGGCTATGCGACCGCGGGCTGGGTGGCGGCACCGGCAGCGGGGATGGTCATCCGCTCCGTCGCGCCGATCCTCGGGATGGTGCCGGAGACCGAGCGCGCGGCGGAGATCCAGGCCTCGCTCGCCATCCCGATGCAGCCGGGCCGGCCGGCCAACGCGCCGCGTACGCCGGCCGCGACGCCGCCCGCCGCGCCCGCGGCACGCGTGCCGCCCACGGCGCAAGGCAACCCGCCCGCCGCGACGCCCGCCGCGACGCCGGCCCAGGCCAACCCGCCGGCGCCCTTGCGCACCGCGCAGCCCGCCGCCCCGCAGCGGGAGGCGAGCCTTGCGCCTCGATGAACTGCTGCGCGCGCATGAAGACCTCCCGGGCTGGCGCGGCGACACGCCGGTCATCGAGGGGCTGACCGCCGACAGCCGCGCGGTCGCGCCCGGCTTCCTGTTCGCCGCGCTGCCGGGCGCCAGGGCCGATGGACGCGCCTTTATCGCCCAGGCCGTCGCGCAAGGCGCGGCCGCGGTGCTGGGGCCGGACGGCACGGCCTGGCCCGAGGGCGTGCCCGCCCGCCCGCTGCTGACCTCGCGGGATCCGCGCCGCGCGCTGGCGCTGATGGCCGCGGCCTTCCACGGCATGCAGCCCGCGACCGCGGTCGCGGTGACGGGCACCAACGGCAAGACGAGCACGGTGGATTTCCTGCGCCAGATCTGGGCGCTGGACGGGAAGCGCGCGGCCTCGCTCGGCACGCTCGGCCTGATCGCGCCGGGACTGCCGCCGGGACCGTCGCTGACCACGCCCGATCCCGTCGCGCTGCACGGGATGCTGGCGATGCTGGCCAGGTCGGGCGTGACGCATGCCGCGATGGAGGCGTCGTCCCATGGCCTCGACCAGCGGCGGCTGGACGGGGTGCGGCTGGCGGCGGCGGGGTTCAGCAACCTGACGCGCGATCACCTCGATTACCACGGCACGATGGAAGCCTATCGCGCGGCCAAGCTCAGGCTCTTCGACACGCTGCTGCCGGCGGGCGCCGCGGCGGCGGTGAATGCCGATATGGATGGCGAGACGCTCGCGGCGCTGCGGGCCATCGCTGCCGAGCGCGGACTGCGGCTCCTGACCGTCGGCGAGGCCGGCGAGGCGGTGCGGCTTGTCGCGCAGACGCCGCGTCCAGACGGGCAGGTGCTGGAGCTCGACGTCTTCGGCCAGCGCGCCACGGTGGAACTCGCCCTGCCCGGCCGCTTCCAGGCGGACAACGTGATGCTGGCCGCGGCGCTGGCGATCGTCACCGGAATGCAGGCGGCGCGCGTCGTCGCGCTGCTGCCGAAGCTTGCCGTCGTGCGCGGCCGGATGGAACTCGCGGCGCGGCTGCCGAATGGCGCGGCGGCCTATGTGGACTACGCGCACACCCCCGATGCGCTGGAGCGGCTGCTGACCGCGCTCCGGCCGCATGTCGCGCCGGGCGCGAGGCTTCACGTGGTCTTCGGCGCCGGCGGCGACCGCGATCCCGGCAAGCGCCCGCTGATGGGCGCGGCCTGCGCGCGCCACGCCGATGTCTGCTGGGTCACGGACGACAATCCCCGCAGCGAGGATCCCGCCGCGATCCGCGCCGCCGTGCTGGCGGCCTGTCCGGGGGGGATCGACGCTGGCGACCGCGCCGGCGCGATCGCGCGCGCGATCGCGGCGCTCGGCCCCGGCGACGTGCTGGCGGTGGCGGGCAAGGGGCATGAGAGCGGCCAGACCATCGCCGGCGTGACGCATCCCTTCGACGACGTTGCGGTGGTGCGGGGCATCGTCTCGCCCGACGGAGCCGCGGCATGAGCGTGCTCTGGACCTCCGCCGAGCTGCGCGCGGCGACGGGCGGGACGCTCGCGTCCGAGGTCGCGGTGAGTGGCATTTCGATCGACACGCGGACGATCCAGCCCGGCGACCTCTTCGTCGCGCTGCGCGACCAGCGCGACGGGCACGACTTCGTCGCCGATGCGCTGGCCAGGGGCGCCGCCGCCGCGCTGGTGGATCGCGACCCGCAGGGCGTCGGCGGCGCGGCGCCGCTGCTGCGCGTGGCGGATTCCCTGACCGGCCTGCAGGCGCTGGGCACGGCGGCGCGGACCCGCAGCCATGCGCATCTCGTCGGCGTCACCGGCTCGGTCGGCAAGACCACGACGAAGGAGATGCTGCGCGTCGCGCTCTCCGCGCTGGGGACGACCCACGCCTCCGTGGCGAGCTACAACAACCATTGGGGCGTGCCGGTGACGCTCGCCCGCATGCCGCGCGACGCCGCCTTCGGCGTGATCGAGATGGGCATGAACAACCGCGGCGAGATCGCGCCGCTGACGCGCATGGCCCGCCCGCATGTCGGGGTGATCACGGCGATCGGCACGGCGCATATCGGCAACCTCGGCAGCCAGGAGGCGATCGCGGAGGAGAAGGCCGACATCCTGCTCGGCCTGCAGCCCAAGGGAACGGCCGTGCTGCCCGCCGACAGCCCCTTCCTGCCGCAACTCCTCAAGCGCGCCGAGGACGCGGGGGCGCGCATCCTCAGCTTCGGCGAGAGCTCCCGCGCCGATATCCAGCTCACGGACTACATTCCCGGGCCCGACCGCGGCACCGCGCGGCTGCTGATGGACGGGCTGCCGCTGTCGGTGCATCTCTCCGCGCCTGGCCATCACCTCGCGATCAATGCCTGCGCGGTGTTGGGGGCCGTCCATGCGCTCGGCCTCGACGTGGTCGCGGCGGCCGAGGCGTTGTCCGCCTTCGACGCCGGGGCCGGGCGCGGCCAGCGCGTGACGATCGCGCTGCAGGCCGGCGCCGCGCTGCTGCTGGACGACAGCTACAACGCCTCCGCCGCCTCCATCCGCGCGGGGCTCTCGGTGCTGGCGGCGCAGCAGGCGTCCCGCAGGATCGTCGTCCTCGGCGACATGCTCGAGCTCGGCGAGGGCGGGCCTGCCATGCACGAGGCGCTGGCGCCCGACATCGCCGCCGTCGCCGACCTGGTCTATGCCTGCGGCCCGCTGATGCGGGGCCTCTACGAGGCCCTGCCCGAGGCCCGTCGTGGCGCCCACGCGGCCGACAGCGCGGCGCTCGCGGCGGTCGTGGCGGAAGCCGTGCGTCCCGGCGATGCGGTGCTCGTCAAGGGCTCGCTCGGCATGCGGATGGCGCGCGTGGTCGCCGCGCTGAAGGCGCTCGACGTGACCGGCGATGCCGGCAAGGTGGTTCCGTGATCTTCAACCTGCTCGCGCCGCTGGCCGAGGATTTCATCCTCTTCAACCTGTTCCGCTACCTGACCTTCCGGGCGGGCGCGGCCTGCATGACGGCGCTGGTGCTGTCGCTGATGATCGGCCCCTGGCTGATCGAGTATCTCCGCCGCACCCAGAAGGGCGGCCAGCCGATCCGCGAGGACGGGCCGGAGAGCCACCTGCTGACCAAGAAGGGCACGCCCACCATGGGCGGCCTGCTCATCCTGATCGCGCTGAGCGTGTCCACCCTGCTCTGGGCCGACCTGCGCAACGGCTATGTCTGGGCGGTGCTGCTGGTGACGCTGGGCTTCGGCGCGCTCGGCTTCGCCGATGACTGGCTGAAGGTAACGAAGCGCAACACCAAGGGCGTGTCGGGCCGGCAGAAGCTGGTGGTGCAGTGGGCGGTGGGCCTGGCCGCGTCGGTCTGGATCGGCTTCCTGTTGCCGGCGGCGCTCGACGACAATGTCGCGGTGCCCGTGATCAAGGACCTGCTGGTCCCGCTCGGCATCGTCTTCCCGGTTTTCGCGGCCTTCGTCATGGTCGGCGCGTCGAACGCGGTGAACCTGACGGACGGGCTGGATGGCCTGGCCATCGTGCCGGTGATGATCGCGGCGGGCGTCTTCGCGCTCATCGCCTATCTCGTCGGCAACCGGGTTTTCGCGGACTACCTGCAGCTTCATTTCGTGCCCGGCACGGGCGAGCTCGCGGTCTTCCTCTCGGCGCTGATCGGGGCGGGGCTCGGCTTCCTGTGGTTCAACGCGCCCCCGGCCAAGGTCTTCATGGGCGACATCGGGTCGCTTTCCATCGGCGGGGCGCTCGGCGCGGTGGCCGTCGCGACCAAGCATGAGATCGTGCTGGCGATCGTCGGCGGCCTGTTCGTCGTGGAGACGCTGTCCGTCGTGATCCAGGTCTTCTGGTTCAAGCGAACGGGCAGGCGCGTCTTCCTGATGGCGCCGCTGCACCATCATTTCGAGAAGAAGGGCTGGGCGGAGCCGACCATCGTCATTCGCTTCTGGATCATCGCCATGGTGCTGGCGCTGGTCGGCCTTTCGACCCTGAAGATCCGATGAGCACCTTCCGGCCCTTCTCCGGACAGCGCATCGCCGTCGTCGGGCTCGGCCGCGCCGGGCTGCCCGCGGCGCTACGGCTGCGCGAGTGGGGCGCGGAGGTCGTCGCCTGGGACGACGGCGCGGCGGGCCTCGATGGCGCAGAGCGCGCGGGGATGACGGTTCGCGACCTCTCCGCGGGCCCCTTCGCCTTCGACGCGCTGATGCTCTCGCCGGGCATCCCGCACATCCTGCCGAAGCCTCACCCCGTCGCCTCCCGCGCGCGCGATGCTGGCGTGCCGATCCTGGCCGATGTCGAGTTCCTGTTCCGCGCGGTCCGCGCCGCCGGCAGCCAAGCGCAGTTCATCGGCGTCACGGGGACGAACGGGAAGTCCACAACGACCGCGCTGGTCCACCACCTCCTGACCGGCGCCGGCCAGACCTCCGAGGTCGGCGGCAATCTCGGGCCCGCCGCGCTGGGACTCAACATCTTGGGGCACAACGGGCGCTACGCCCTCGAAATGTCGTCCTACATGTTGGAGCGACTCGCATCGATCCGCTTCAACCACGGGGTGATGCTGAACCTCAGCGCGGATCATCTGGACCGGCATGGAAGCATGGCCGGCTATGCCGCTGCGAAGGCTGAGATCTTCGCGCGGCAGCAGCCGGAGGACCTTGCCGTGGTCGGGCAGGACGACGCGTGGACGGCGGCGATGGCCGCCGGCCGGCGCGCGCGCCTGCGCAGCATCTCCGCGCTGCGGCCCATCGCCGGCGGCATCTGGGCCGAGGGCGCGTCGCTGCGCGACGATTCCGGCGAGATCGCCGACCTCCGCGCCGCCCCTGCCCTGCCCGGGTCGCACAACGCGCAGAACGCCGCGGCCGCGGCCGCCGTCGCGCTCGATCTCGGCGTGACACGGGCGCAGGTGGCGGCCGGCCTGGTGACCTTTCCCGGCCTGCCGCACCGGCAGGAGCGCGTCGGCACGCTCGGCGGCGTCGTCTTCGTCAACGACAGCAAGGCGACCAATGCCGACAGTACGGCGCGCGCCCTCGCATCCTATGACCGCGTCGTGTGGATCGCGGGAGGCATCGCCAAGGAAGGCGGGATCGAGGCGCTGGCGCCGTTCTTCCCGCGCATCGCGAAGGCGCTGCTGATCGGCCGCGATGCGCCCGCCTTCGCCGCGACGCTGGCGGCCGCCGGCGTGCCGCATGAGGTGACCGGCACGCTCGACGCCGCTGTCCCCGCCGCGGCCGCCGCTGCGCGGTCCGGTGCAGCACCCGTCGTGCTGCTCTCGCCGGCCTGCGCAAGCTTCGACCAGTTCACGGGCTTCGACGCCCGTGGCGACCGCTTCCGCGCCCTGGTGCAGGGCATGATTTCCGACGATCTCGGGAGGGCTGCCTGATGGCCGTCTCGCGCGCCGACACCTCCACGCTGGGGCGCTGGTGGTGGACGATCGATCGCTGGACGCTCGCCGCGCTGCTCGCGCTGGTAGGCTTCGGCTACGTGATGATGCTCGCGGCCTCGCCGGCGGTGGCCGAGCGCATCGGCGCGTCGTCCCGCAACATGTTCTTCGCGCGCCAGATCGTCTACCTCGCTGCCGCCAGCGCGGTGATGGTCGCGGTCTCGATGCTCAACGTGCGCCAGGTCAGGCTGCTCGGCTGGGTCGGGCTTGTCGGCTCGCTCGCCATGGTCGCGGCGACGCTGGTGATCGGCGCCGAGATCAAGGGCGCGCGGCGATGGCTGAACCTGCCGGGCCTCGGCTCCATCCAGCCCTCGGAGTTCCTGAAGCCCTGCTTCGCGATCGTGGCCGCCTGGCTGATCGCGGAGGGCAAGCTGAACCGCCGCTGGCTCGCCACCCTGTTCGCGGTGGTGCTTTTCGTCGGGATCGCCGCGCTGCTGAAGGGCCAGCCCGACATCGGCATGCTGATGGTCATTTCGGCCGTTTTCTTCGCGCAGTTCTTCGTGGCCGGGCTGAACCTGTTCTTCGTCGGCATCGTCGGCGCGATGGGCGTCGGGGCGGCGGTGCTGGCCTACATGATCTTCCCCCACGTGCAGTCGCGCGTGCAGCGCTTCCTAGACCCCGCGGCGGGCGACAACTACCAGGTTTCGGTCGCGCTCGAGGCCTTCGGCAATGGCGGCCTGCTCGGCCGCGGCCCGGGCGAGGGGCGGATCAAGAACGTGCTGCCCGACGCCCATGCCGACTTTGTCTATGCCGTCGCGGGCGAGGAATTCGGCCTGGTGATCTGCCTGCTGATCCTGGCGCTCTTCGCCTTCATCGTGGTGCGCGGGCTGATCCGGCTGCTGGGCGAGACGGACCTCTTCGTCGTGCTCGCCTCGGCGGGGCTGCTGACGCAGTTCGGGTTGCAGGCCTTCGTGAACATGGCGTCCTCGCTCCATCTGATCCCGACCAAAGGCATGACGCTGCCCTTCGTGAGCTATGGCGGGTCCTCGGTGCTGGCGATCGCGCTGGGGATGGGCATGCTGCTGGCGCTGACGCGCCGGCGACTGTCGCGGCTGGAGGAGGAACGGTGATGCGGGGGCCCTCCGCGCGTCCCGTCGTCATCGCCGCCGGCGGGACCGGCGGCCATCTCTTTCCCGCCGAGGCGCTGGCCGCGGAGCTCGTCGCGCGCGGCGAGCGGATCGCGCTGATGACCGATGCGCGCAGCGCGGCCTATGAAAGCCCGGCCTTCGGCAATGCCGAGCGCTTCGTCCTGAAAGGCTCGGGCCTGGCGGGCCGCGGCGCCAAGGCCGCGGCGCAGGGCACGCTGGCGCTCGCCGCCGGCACGATCGAGGCGCGCGGGATCCTGAAGCGCCTGGACGCCGCCGCGGTGGTCGGCTTCGGCGGCTATCCCTCGGTGCCGCCGATTATCGCCGCGCGCACCCTGCCGCGGTCGCGCCGGCCGGTGACCGCACTGCACGAGCAGAACGCGGTGCTCGGCCGCGCCAACCGGCTTCTGGCCAAGGGCGCCGACCTGCTGGCGCTGTCGGTGCAGGACACCGGCAAGGTGCCGTCCGAGGCGCGCGTCGAGATCGTCGGCAACCCCGTGCGTCCGGCGCTGGCGGCGCTGACCGGGCAGGACTACGCGCCGCCGGCCGAGGACGGCGCGATCCGGCTTCTGGTGCTCGGCGGCTCGCTCGGCGCGCGCGTCTTCGCCGATGTCGTGCCGGGCGCCGTCGCCGCGCTGCCCGAGGCGCTGCGAGGCCGCCTGGTCGTGACGCAGCAGACCCGCGCCGAGGACCTGCCGCGCGTCGAGACCGCCTATCGCGAAGCTGGCGTGCCCGCCGACCTCTCGCCCTTCTTCAGCGACATCGCGACGCGGCTTGCGATGGCGCATATCGTTGTTGCGCGCGCCGGCGCCTCGACCGTCGCGGAGCTCGCCTGCGCGGGCCGGCCCTCCATCCTCGTGCCGTTGCCGAGCGCGATCGACGACCATCAGACCGCCAACGCAAGGTCGCTTGCCGCCGTCGGCGCGGCGTGGCTGATGCCGCAGCCCGCCTTTGCGGCGGAAGCACTGGCACGGCATCTCGAGGCAGTGCTGTCCAACCCGCCGGCGCTGGCGCGCGCCGCCGCCGCGGCCGGCAGGGAGGCGCATCCCGAAGCGGCGCGCCGCCTGGCCGATCTTGTTCAAACGCTCATCGCCGCGGCCGCGCCGCTGGAGTCCCGCTAATCATGCGCGCGCTGCCGCTTTCCATCGGCCCCATCCACTTCGTCGGCATCGGCGGTATCGGCATGTCCGGCATCGCCGAGGTGCTGCACAACCTCGGCTACCAGGTTCAGGGCAGCGACATCGCGGAGGGCTACAACGTCGCCCGCCTGCGCGATGCCGGCATCCCGGTCAGCGTCGGCCACGACGCCGCGAACCTCGGCGGCGCGCAGGTCGTGGTCGTGTCCACCGCCGTGAAGAAGGACAACCCCGAGGTGCAGGCTGCGCGCGCGCGGCTGATCCCGGTAGTGCGGCGGGCCGAGATGCTGGCCGAGCTGATGCGCCTCAAGTGGTCCGTCGCGATCGGCGGCACGCATGGCAAGACGACGACGACGAGCCTGGTCGCGGCTGTGCTGGAGGCCGCGAAGCTCGATCCCACCGTGATCAATGGCGGCATCATCAACGCCTACGGCACCAACACCCGCCTCGGCGCCGGCGACTGGATGGTGGTGGAGGCCGACGAATCCGACGGGTCCTTCCTGAAGCTGCCGGCGGTCGTCGCAGTCGTCACCAACATGGACCCCGAGCATCTCGACCACTGGGGCACGGGCGAGGCGATGCGCGAGGGCTATGCGCAGTTCGTCGGCAACATCCCGTTCTACGGCTTCGCCGTGCTCTGCGCGGACCATCACGAGGTGCAGGCGATGATCCCGCGCCTGTCGGACCGGCGCATCATCACCTATGGCTTCTCGCCGCAGGCGGATGTCCGGGCCGACCGCGTCATCACCGACCGCATGGGCGCGACCTTCGAAGTCGTGGTGCGCGACCGCCAGACCGGGCGCACGCGCAACCTCAAGCCGATGCGCCTGCCGATGCTGGGTCACCACAACGTCCAGAACGCGCTCGCCGCTATCGCCATCGCCCATGAGATGGACGTGGACGAGGCGACGATCCGCACGGCGTTGGCCGGCTTCAAGGGCGTGAAGCGCCGCTTCACCCGCACCGGCGAAGCGGGCGGCATCACGGTGATCGACGATTACGGCCACCACCCCGTGGAGATCGCGGCGGTGCTGAAGGCCGCGCGCCAGGCCGGTGCGCGCGACGTGATCGCGGTGGTGCAGCCGCACCGCTACAGCCGGCTGGCCTCGCTGTTCGAGGATTTCTGCACCTGCATGAACGATGCGGGCACGGTGATCGTGGCTGACGTCTACGCGGCCGGGGAGCAACCGATTCCGGGCGTGGACCGTGACGCCCTCGTCGAAGGGCTGCGCGCGCGCGGGCATCGTTCCGTCGTGCCGCTGCCGGGGCCCGACAGCCTGGCCGAGATGATCAACGCCATCGCGCGGCCGAACGACTACGTGGTCTGCCTCGGCGCCGGCAACATCACGAGCTGGGCGCATGCGCTGCCGGAGCAGCTGACCGCGCTGCAGTCGCGCACCCGCCCGCGCATCGTGGGCGGCAGCAAGTGAAGCCCGGCATGGAACAGCACGCCGCGCTTCCCCCGCTGCGCGGCCGCATCCAGCCGGCGGCGCCGCTCGCGCCGGTCACCTGGTTCCGCGTCGGCGGCCCGGCGGAATGGCTGGTGCGGCCGGCCGATGTCGACGACCTGCTGCTGCTGCTGCGCGACCTGCCGGAGAGCGTCCCGCTGACCGTGATCGGCGCGGCGTCGAACCTCATCGTGCGCGACGGCGGCGTGGCTGGCGTGGTGCTGCGGCTCGCGGGCAAGGCGTTCGGCGCGATCGAGCGCGACGGGGATGGCATCGTCGCCGGCGCGGCGGCGCTGGACGCGACGGTCGCCGAACACGCCGCGGCCGCAGGGCTCGGCGGCCTCGAATTCCTCTGCGGTATCCCGGGAACGATCGGCGGCGCGGTCGCGATGAATGCCGGCGCCTACGGGACCGAGGTGAAAGACGTGCTGGACTGGGCCGAGGTGGCAACGCCGCAGGGTCTGCTGCGCCTGACCGCTGACGAGTTCCACTTCGCTTACCGCAAGGCCGCGCTGCCGACGCGCGGCGTCGTGGTGCGCGCGCGCTTTCGCGGCGTGCCGGGCGACGCGGAAGCGATCGCGGCGCGCATGGCGGCGATCCGCAAGGCGCGCGAGGGCACGCAGCCCGTGCGTGCGCGCACCGGCGGCTCCACCTTCAAGAACCCGGCTGGGCACAAGGCCTGGCAGCTGGTGGACCAGGCGGGCTGCCGCGGGATGGTGCGCGGCGGCGCGCAGGTCAGCGAGCTGCACACGAACTTCCTGCTCAACACCGGTGGCGCGACGGCGGCCGACATCGAGGGCCTCGGCGAGGAGGTGCGCGCGCGGGTCAAGGCGGCATCCGGCGTGGATCTTGACTGGGAGATCAGGCGCATCGGGAGGAGTTTGTCTGGCTCGCCGATTCAGCCCTCCGCGCCTGACGGCGCTCCGGCCATCGGAGAGCAGGCATGACCAAGGTCGCGGTCCTGTACGGCGGCAAGTCGGCGGAGAGGGAGGTCTCGCTCTCCTCCGGCCGCGAATGCATCGCCGCGCTGCGCAAGGCCGGCTTCGACGTCGCCCCGATCGAGGTCACCGAGGACCTCTCGGCCGTCATCCAGGCGCTGACCTCGAACCGTCCCGAGGTCGTCTTCAACGCCCTGCATGGCCGGTTCGGCGAGGATGGCTGCATCCAGGGCGTGCTGGACTGGCTCGGCATCCCCTACACGCATTCAGGCGTGCGGGCGTCGTCCCTCGCGATGGACAAGGTCGCGGCCAAGGCCGTCTTCCGCGCCGCAGGGCTGCCCGTCGTCGAGCACCGCCTCGTCACCCGCGACGAGCTCGAAGCGGCCGACCCGCTGCCGCTCCCCTACGTCGTGAAGCCCGTGAACGAGGGCTCCTCGGTCGGCGTGCACATCATGCTCAAGGGCAGCAACCGCCGCGCCGAGATCGCGCGCGACTGGCAGTACGGCGACCACGCCATGGCCGAGGAATACGTGCCGGGCCGGGAACTCACGGTCGGCGTCATGGGCGACCGCGCGCTCGCGGTGACCGACATCATCGCCGATGCCGGCACCTTCTACGACTACGAATCCAAGTATGCCGCCGGCGGCTCGCGCCACGTGGTTCCCGCGGTGATGCCGAAGGACGACTACGACCGCGCGCTCGACATCGCGCTGCGCGCGCACCAGGCGCTGGGCTGCCGCGGCGCCTCGCGCGCCGATCTCCGCTTTGACGAAGGCGCCGAGGGCAACCGCCGCATCGTGCTGCTGGAAGTGAACACCCAGCCCGGGCTGACACCGACCTCGCTGCTGCCCGAGCAGGCCGCGCATGTCGGCATCCCCTTCCCCGAGCTCTGCGCCTGGATGGTGCGGGAGGCTCGCCATGGCGCGTAGCCTGGCCGCCGGAGGGCGCGCCAATGCGCTGAGCTCCGGCCGCGGCGGCGCCCGCCGCGAGCAGGACCGGCCGAGCCGGCTCCGCCTCTGGCTGCGCCGGCGCCGCGGGCTCGCGAAGCCTGCAGCGCTCGGTCTGCTGACGCTCGGCGCAGTCGGCGCACTCGGCTTCACGCTATACCTCGCGGATCCCGCGGGCCGCGTGCAGGCCGTGGTGGAAACCATCGCCGATCTCGGCGAGACCGCCGGCTTCGAGGTCCGCGACATCCGCATCGAAGGCCGCAGCAACACGCCGGAGGAGCTGGTCAGGGCCGCGCTCGGCATCCGGCCCGGCGACCCCATCATCTCTTTCTCGCCGACCGAGGCCCGGGCGCGGCTGCAGACCATCGCCTGGGTCGAGAGCGCGCATGTCGAGCGCCGCCTGCCCGGCACGATCCTCGTCCGCCTGACGGAACGCGCGCCCTTCGCGATCTGGCAGAATGCGGGGCGCTTCAGCATTATCGACCGCGAGGGCAAGGTCGTGACCAGCGAGACGCTGGACGCCTTCGGCCCGCTGCCGCTCGTCGTCGGCGCCGGCGCCAACACCGAGGCCTTCGCGCTCTACGAATTACTGCGCGCGCATGTCGAGGTCGCGCGCCGAACCCAGGCGCTGGTGCGCGTCGGCGAACGCCGCTGGAACCTGCGGCTGCACAACGGCGTCGACGTGCTGCTTCCGGAAGGCCAGGAAGCGCCCGCTCTCAATCGCCTGGCGGAGATGCACCAGCGCCACGCGCTGCTCGATCGCCCGCTGATCGCCATCGACATGCGCCTGCCCGACCGGATGGTGCTGCGCCAGCAGCCCACGCCGGAACCCTCGCCGCAGCAGCGACGCCCGGGAGCGAATCGCGGATGAACGCCCTCACCCGCCTTCCCGTCCCGGTCGAGGGCGCGCCGGAACGCCGCCGCCGCGGCGCGCGCAGCGGCACCTTCGGCGTGCTCGACCTCGGCACCACGAAGACGGTCTGCCTCATCGCGCGCATCGAGGGCGACGGCAGCCCGCGCGTGCTCGGCTTCGGCTGGCAGCGCGGCCGCGGCGTGAAGGGCGGCTCGATCATCGACCTCGAGGAGGCCGAGCGAGCCGTCCGCGCCGCCGTCGGCCAGGCCGAGGAGATGGCGGACACCAAGCTCTCCGGCCTGATCGTCAACCTGTCCTGCGGCCAGCCGGAATCGCGGCTGCTGCATGTGCAGTGGCCGATCGGCGGCCGCGCCGTCACCGACGCCGACCTCCGCGCAATCCTGACGGAGGGCCGCCGGCGAGGCCACGAGGACGGGCGCGAGACCGTGCATGGCGCGCCCGTCTCCTTCACGGTGGACGCGACGCCCGGCGTCGAGGATCCCCGCGGGATGATCTGCGACACGCTCGGCGCGCGCGTGCATCTGGTCGATGCCTCGCAGGCCGCGCTGCGCAACCTCGGCACCTGCCTCGCCCATGGCGACCTCGAGGTCGAGGAACTCGTCTCGGCCCCCTTCGCCGCGGGCCTGGCGACGCTGGTCGATGACGAGAAGCGCATCGGCGCGACCGTCATCGATATGGGCGGCGGCACGACCTCCATCGCCGTCTTCGCCGAGGGCCAGTTGATCCACACGAGCCAGGTCCCGGTCGGCGGCTGGCAGGTCACCAACGACCTGGCCCGCGTGCTCTCGACGCCGATCAGCCATGCCGAGCGGCTGAAGACGCTGCATGGCGGCGCGCTGGTCTCCACCGACGACGAGCGCGAGATGCTGCCCATCCCGCTCGTCGGCGAGGACGAGGACCACATCGCCCGCATCCCGCGCGCCATGATCGTCAACATCATCCGACCGCGGCTCGAGGAGACCTTCGAGTTCGTGCGCGACCGGCTGGAGCAGGCCGGCGTCGCGAAGGAGGCGGGCACCCGCGTCGTGCTGACCGGCGGCGCGTCGCAGCTCATCGGCGCGCGGGAGCTCGCGGCCCGTGTGCTGGACCGCCAGGTGCGGCCCGGGCGCCCGCGCAGCGTGCGCGGCCTGCCGGAAACCGCGAACGGCGCGCCCTTCGCGGTGGCGATCGGCATGCTCGCCTGGGCGGCCGGCGAAGGCCGCCCGATCGTGGACGTCGCGCCCGGGCCCGAACGCGCCCGCGGCCCGATCCGCCGCCTCATCGATTGGCTGGTGCGCTCGTGACGCCCACCCGCCCCGATACCAACCCCAACGCCGCGCAAGGCTGAGTTCCAGGAGAGGCCCGACATGACGCTGAACCTTACGATTCCGGCCCACCAGCACACGGACTTCACGCCGCGAATCACGGTGGTGGGCGTGGGCGGCGGTGGCACCAACGCCGTCAACAACATGGTCTCGATGGGCCTCGACGGCGTCGAGTTCCTCGTCGCCAACACCGACGCGCAGTCGCTGGTGCATTCCAAGGCGGAGCGCCGCGTGCAGCTCGGGCCGCACCTGACGCAGGGCCTCGGCGCTGGCGCCAAGCCGGAGATCGGCCGCGCTGCGGCCGAGGAGGCGACCGAGGAGCTCGCGCGGCACCTCGAGGGCAGCCACATGGTCTTCGTCACGGCCGGCATGGGCGGCGGGACCGGCACCGGCGCCGCACCCGTGATCGCGCGCATGGCGCGGGAGCGCGGGATCCTGACCGTCGGTGTCGTCACCAAGCCCTTCGACTTCGAAGGCCCGAAGCGCCGCAAATCAGCGGAATCGGGGCTTGAGGACCTGCAGCAGTTCGTCGACACGCTGATCGTGATCCCGAACCAGAACCTCTTCAGGCTGGCGAACGACAAGACCACCTTCGCGGAAGCCTTCCGGATGGCCGACAACGTCCTCTACATGGGCGTGCGCGGCGTCACGGACCTCATGGTCAACCCGGGCCTGGTGAACCTCGACTTCGCTGACATCCGCACCGTGATGGCGGAGATGGGCAAGGCGATGATGGGCACCGGCGAGGCCGAGGGCGAGGATCGCGCCGTCAAGGCCGCCGAGGCCGCCATCAACAACCCGCTGCTCGAGGACACCTCGATGCGCGGCGCGCGCGGCGTGCTGATCAACATCACCGGCGGCTACGACATGACGCTGTTCGAGGTGGACGAGGCCGCGAACCGCATCCGCAAGGAAGTGGACGAGGACGCCAACATCATCTTCGGCTCCTCGATTGACGAGAGCATGAACGGGCGGCTGCGCGTCTCCGTCGTCGCGACCGGGATCGACGCCGCGGTGCAGCGGGAGGCCGAACGGCCGAAGCTGGTCGCGGTCGGCGGCGGCGCGGCGATGCCCGTCCCGGCCGTGGCGAGCCAGACCGTCGCGCAGGCCCAACCCGTGCGCGCGGCGTCGGGTTTCGCGCCGCGCGTCGCCGCCGCCCCGGTCGTCGCGGCACCGTCGGCACCGTCTGCGATGCGGCCCGCCCAGGCCTATGTCGCGCCCGTCGCCGCCGCGGCGATGGAGGCGGAGTCGGTCCAGGCGGCCGATCCCGTGACGCTGGCCGCGGCGGAGCCCGTGCTGCGCGCCCCGGCCGCTTCGGCGGCGCCGCGCCCTGCCATGCCGGGCGGAGGCGGGCTGAACAACCTGTTCCGCCGCGCCACCGGGCTGATGCGCCGCGACCTGCCGGAGGCCGCCCCGCCCCCGGCGCAGCCCCAGCCCCAATCCGCGGTGCGGGTGGAGCCGGCGGCCGCGCCGGCGCGCCCCGCGCCGCGGGTCGCCCCGCAGGAGGAGATGGGCCTCGACATCCCGACCTTCCTCCGCCGCCAGAGCAACTGACGGCAATTGAGGCAGAAAAGGGGCCGCGCTGCATCGCAATAAGTGAGTGAAATCAGCATCTTACAGCGTAATATGGCGTAATTTTCCTTGAATGGCGCCCCGGCACCTGAAATGGCATCAGGTACCGGGGCGCTCCGTTTTTGGGGGCTCCGCGTTGGCCCTCCCGGGGGGTTCGGGACCAGGCGGCGCAGCGATCGCGGAGCCACGATGGACGGTTTCATGCCTCTCGGACGGACCAGCAGGCGGACGCTGAAGACGGCGATCCCTTGCGTGGGCGTCGGGCTGCATGGCGGCCGGCGCGTCACGCTGACGCTGCGCCCGGCCGCTGGCGGCACGGGCATCGTCTTCCGCCGCACCGACCTCGGCATCGACATCCCCGCGCGCTTCGACCGCGTGGTGGACACCCGTCTCTGCACCGCCCTGGTGGCCGAGGATGCGCCCCAGGCGCGCATCGGCACGGTGGAGCATGTGATGGCGGCGCTGGCCGGCACCGGCGTCACCGATGCGATCGTCGAGCTGGACGGGCCGGAAGTCCCGATTCTCGACGGTTCCGCCGCGCCCTTCGTCTTCCTTATCGACTGCGCCGGCACCGTTGCGCTGTCCACACCCGCGCCCACGCTGGACGTGCTGCGCCGCGTCCGCGTCGAGGACGGCGCCGCCTTCGCCGAGCTCCACCCCGCGCGGGAGCCGGGCTTCGAAGCGTCGCTCTCCATCGAGTTCCCGGCCGAGGCGATCGGCCACCAGCAGATCTCGCTGCGCGTCACGCCCGCCGCCTTCCGCGGCCAGCTCGCCGATGCCCGCACCTTCACCCTGGCCGAGGAGATCGCGCGCCTGCGCGCCGCCGGCCTGGCGCAGGGCGGCAGCCTGGCGAACGCCGTCGTTGTGGACGGGCCGCTGGTGCTGAACCCCGGCGGGCTGCGCCGGCCCGACGAATTCGTCCGCCACAAGCTGCTGGACGCCGTCGGCGACCTTGCGCTGGCTGGCGCCGCGATCTCCGCGCGCTTCGTGGGCCATCGCTCGGGCCACGCTCTGAACAACAAGCTGCTGCGCGCGCTGTTCGCCGACCGCGGCGCCTGGCGCCTGGTGGAAGGCGACCTGCCGGCCGATGGCGTGACCACCCGCCTGCCCGCCGCCGCCGCCCCGGTAATGGCCTGACCCGTCGGGCCGCCCGCGGACGGCGACGGCCGGGAGCGTGAACCGAGCGGGCATGCGCCGCCTCCCCGCCTTGCCGGACCTCCGGCCCGCCGTGGTATAGGGCTGTCCATGCGCATGCTTACCCTGGTCCGTCGCCTGGCCCTTCTCCTGCCGCTGCTGCTGCCGGTGGCGGGCTGCTCGATGTGGGATGGCCGCGATGCCAGCCTGCGGCCCAGCAACATGCCCGCCGACAACTCGCCCGAGGGCCTTTTCGCCGCGGGTATGGAGGCGCTGGACCGCGAGCAGTATCTCCGCGCCGGCCAGCTCTTCGACACGGTGGAGCGCGACCACCCCTATTCCGCCTTCGCGACCAATGCCCGGCTGATGTCCGCCTATTCCGAGTACATGCGCAACCGCTACACGGAGGCGCTGGGCGCGCTGGACCGCTTCATCCAGCTCCATCCCGCGCATCGCGACATCGCCTATGCCTACTACCTTCGCGCGCTCTGCATGTACGAGCAGATCAACGATCCCTCGCGCGACCAGCGCAGCACCGAACAGGCCATGGTCGCGCTGCAGGACGTGGTGAACCGCTTCCCTGGCACGCCCTATGCCCGCGATGCGCGCCTGAAGATGGACCTCGCCCGCGACCACCTGGCAGGGCGCGAGATGGTGGTCGGCCGCTTCTACCAGCAGCAGCGCCTCTACGGCGCCGCGATCGGCCGCTTCCGCCGCGTGATCGAGGAATACCAGACGACGAACCACGTGCCGGAGGCGCTGCACCGCCTGACCGAGGTGTATCTCACCCTCGGCCTGACGGACGAGGCGCGGCGGACGGCCTCCGTGCTCGGTCACAACTATCCCGGCAGCCCCTGGTACCAGGACAGCTACGCCCTGCTGGTGGACGGCGCGACACCGGCCGAGCAGGACCGCCCGGGCTGGTTCAGCCGTACGATGAGCACGCTCAGCTTCGGGCTGTTCTGAGGCGCGGCGGGCAGCCGCACCGCATGCTGACATCCCTCGCCATCCGCGATGTCGTCCTGATCGAGAAGCTCGACCTCGCCTTCGGTCAGGGCCTGACGGTGCTGACCGGCGAGACCGGCGCCGGCAAGTCCATCCTGCTCGACAGCCTTGGCCTCGCTCTCGGTATGCGGGCGGACAGCGGGCTGGTCCGCGCGGGCCAGCCCCAGGCCAGCGTCACCGCCGCCTTCGGCGTGGAGGATCGCCACCCCGCCCGCGCGATCCTGACCGAGCAGGGGATCGAGGCCGAGGACGAGCTCGTGCTGCGCCGCGTCGTGACCGCCGACGGCCGCTCCCGCGCCTTCGTCAACGACCAGCCCGTGGGGCTCGCGCTGTTGCGCCGCCTCGGCGCGCTGCTGGTGGAGGTGCAGGGACAGCACGAACAGGTCGGCCTGGCCGACCCCGCCGCGCATGCCGGGCTGCTGGATGCCGCCGGGGGGCTCGAGAGGCTGCGCGGCACGGTCGCGGAGACCCACCGCGCCTGGCGCGAGGCGGAACGCGCGCTCGCCACCGCGAAGGAGGAGATCGCCGCCGCCCAGCGCGACGAGGAATTCCTCCGCCACGCCGTGGCCGAGCTCGACGCGCTCGCCCCGGCGGAGGGCGAGGAGGATGAGCTCGCCGCCGAGCGGCAGAAGCTGCAGCAGGGCGAGCGGCGCAGCGAAGCAATTGCCGAGGCGCTGGCCGCCCTGGCTCCGCGCGACCGGCGCTCCGCCAACCCCGCCCATGCGCTGCGGAGCGCGGTGCGCGCCCTGGAACGCCTGCCCGCCCCGAACACGGAAGCCGAGCCCGCGCTGGATGCGCTCGGCCGCGCGCTGGACGCATTGGCGGAAGCCGAGACTGCGATGGAGCGGCTGGCGCATGACAGCGGCCCCGATCCGCGCCGGCTCGAACAGGTGGAGGAGCGGCTCTTCGCGCTCCGCGCCGCGGCGCGCAAGCACCTGGTCGCGGTGGTGGAGCTGCCGGGGCTGCTGGCGACGCTGAAGGAACGCCTCGCCGCGCTGGATGCAGGGACGGACCGCGTGACGGCAGCCGAGCGGGCGGCGACCTCGACCCGCGCGGCCTATCTGGATGCCGCGGGGCGGCTGACTGAAGGGCGGCGCGATGCCGCGCAAAAGCTCGAGAAGGCGATCGCGAAGGAATTGCCGCCGCTGAAGCTCGATCGCGCGCGGCTGGTGGTGGACGTCGCGCGGAAGCCCGAGGCCGCCTGGGGGCCGGAGGGCGTTGACCGCGTGACCTTCCTGGTCTCGACCAACCCCGGCCAGGCGCCGGGCGCACTGGACAAGGTCGCTTCGGGCGGCGAGCTGTCGCGGTTGATGCTGGCGCTGAAGGTGGTGCTGGCGCGGGGATCGCCGGTGCCGACGCTGGTCTTCGACGAGGTTGACAGCGGCATCGGCGGCGCCACGGCGGCGGCGGTGGGCGACCGGCTGTCGCGCGTGGCCGAACGGCTGCAGGTGCTGGTCGTGACGCATTCGCCGCAGGTCGCGGCGCGCGGCGCGCGGCACCTGTCGGTCGCCAAGCAGGTGAAGGGCAGCCGCGCGGAGACGCGCGTGACGCCGCTGGACGAGGCCGCGCGCCGCGAGGAGATCGCGCGCATGCTGGCCGGGGAGCGCGTGACGGATGCCGCGCGCGCCGCCGCGGACAGCCTGCTGACGGGAAGCCTGCTTTGATCCGGCGGGCCGTGGCAGCCGACGCCGACGCCTTGGCTACGCTGTTCCGGGCGCTCAACGACGAGCCCTGGCTCAGTCCGCAGCTCATCACGCCCGAAGGCATCACGCGCGACCTCATCGAGGATCCGCGCGCCATCGTGCTCGTCGCGGAGCACGCGGGCGCGCCGGCGGGGCTCGCCACCGCGCATCCCGCCTATGACAGCGGGCAGAGCCGCTGGGGGCTGTTCCTCAACGACCTCTTCGTCGCGCCGGACGCGCGTCGGCGCGGCATCGGCCGCGCGCTGGTCGCGGCGGTGGCGGCGGAGGCGGAGCGGACGGGCTGCACCTTCGTCTGGTGGAACGCCGACGAGCAGGACACGCTCGCGCTGCGTTTTCACCGCTCGCTCCACGTCGAGGAGCTGCGGGTCAGCGACTTCCTGCTGCATGGCAAGGCTTTCGACACGCTGGTACGAGAAAGCCTTCAGCAAAGAGCGCGCCCGTCAGACTGACAGCATGCATCGCGCCGGAGGCAGCCTTTGCCGCCATTGGTGACTTGGTAGCCAGACCGACTGGAGAAGCCCGCCATGATTATCATCGCGACGCGCACGATCTCGACCGAACTCGGTCCAATGAGCGTGGAGATGGATGCTCCCGCGCAACTCGGTGCTGATTTTGCCTGCGTCTACCGGATCCGCGGTCCCCGCACCTCCAAGCGTGGCCGTGCCATGGGTGCCGACCGCTTCCAGGCACTGCAATTGGCCATGGAACGCATCGGCGCTGACTTGCGGGCGAGCCCCGAATTCGAAGCTGGCGCTCTGGAATGCCTGGGAATGTCTGAACCCGGCTTTCCCCTGCCCGAGAGCATAGCGCATCTCGGTTGGGCCAAGCCGAACGGACACTAGCCGTCACCCATGACCGTATCGCAAGATGGCGCGCTGCGCGCCCGCAAGCCCGAGGCGCTGACGGAGGAGGAGGCGCAGCAGGAACTCGCCGCGCTCGCCGCCGAGATCGCGCATCACGACGCGCTGTATCACACGCAGGACGCGCCGGAGATCAGCGACGCCGACTACGACGCGCTGGTCCGCCGCAACCGCGCGATCGAGGCGCGCTTCCCCGAGCTGATCCGCGACGACAGCCCGAGCCGCCGCGTCGGCGCCGAGGCCGCGGAGGGCTTCGCCAAGCTGCGGCACGGCGTGCCGATGCTCTCGCTGGACAACGCCTTCGGCGACGACGACTTCCGCGCCTTCACCGCCTCGATCCGCCGCTTCCTGCGGCTTGGCGCCGAAGAGCGGCTGGAATTCGTGGGCGAGCCGAAGATCGACGGGCTCTCGGTCAACCTGACCTATGAGGATGGGCAGTTCGTGCGCGGCGCCACGCGCGGCGACGGGACGACGGGCGAGGACATCACAGCGAACCTGCTGACCCTGAAGGACCTGCCGAAGAAGCTGAAGGGCAAGGCACCGGCGCGGATCGAGATCCGCGGCGAGGTCTTCTGCGAGAAGGCGGATTTCCTTGCCTTCCGCGCGTCCCAGGTGCGGGCCGCGGAGGAACGCGAGCAGCGCCGCGCGCGCGGCGAGAAGGTCGGACCCGCCATCACCATCCCCGTCAACCCCCGCAACTTCGCCGCGGGCTCGCTGCGCCAGCTGGATCCCGCGATCACGGCGCAGCGGCCGCTGAAGCTCTTCGCCTATGCGATGGGCGAGGCGAGCGAGGCAGTGGCGGAGACGCATGCCGACTGGCTCGACCGCCTGCGCCAATGGGGTTTTCGCGTGAACCCGCTGTCCCAGCTTCTCGCGGATGAGGACGCGGCCGTCGCGTTCCAGCGGCGAATGACGGAACAGCGCGCGGCGCTGAGCTACGACATCGACGGCGTGGTTTACAAGCTGAACCGGCTGGATTGGCAGCGGCGCCTCGGCTTCGTCGGCCGCGCGCCGCGCTGGGCCATCGCCTGGAAGTTCCCGGCGGAACAGGCGACGACCACGCTGCTCGACATCGAGATCCAGGTCGGCCGCACCGGCGCGCTGACCCCTCGCGCGGTGATGGAGCCCGTCGGCGTCGGCGGCGTGATGGTCACTCACGCGTCGCTCCACAACGAGGACGAGATCGCACGCAAGGACGTACGCATCGGCGACACCGTCATCCTGCAGCGGGCTGGCGACGTGATCCCGCAGATCCTCGGCATCGTGCCGGAGAAGCGGCCCGCTGATTCGGAGCCCTTCGCGTTTCCGCAGGTCTGCCCGGCCTGCGGCAGCCACGCGATCCGGCCGGAGGGCGAGGTCGTGCGCCGCTGCACCGGCGGCCTCACCTGCCCCGCACAGACGGTCGAACGGCTGATCCACTTCACCCGCCGCAACGCCATGGACATCGAGGGGCTCGGCGTCGAGAACATCCAGAAGCTCTTCGACGAGGGCCTGGTGAAGAGCCCCGCCGACATCTTCCGCCTGCACACCCGCGCCGATGTCATGCGCGGCTGGGAAGGCTGGGGCGAGCGCAAGATCGCGAACCTGCTGAACGCGATCGAGGCACGACGCCGCGTGCCGCTGGAGCGCTTCATCTTCGCCCTCGGCATCCGCCGCATCGGCGAGAGCAACGCGAAGCTGCTGGCGCGGCACTACCATTCCTTCGCGGAGTGGCGCGCGAAGATGCTGGCGGCGCGGATCGTCGGATCGGAAGCGCGGGAGGAGCTGGGCTCCATCCAGGGCATCGGCCCGGCGATCGCGACCGAGCTCGCGGAGTTCTTCGCCGAGCCGCACAACCTGGAAGCGCTCGACGCGCTGGCGGCGGAGGTGTCGCCGGAGGAGGTCGAGATCGTCGCGGCGGAGGGCAATCCCTTCGCGGGCAAGACGATGGTCTTCACCGGGACGCTGGAAGCGATGTCGCGCGACGAGGCGGAGGCGCAGGCGGAACGCCTCGGGGCGAAGGTCACGAAATCCGTGTCCAAGAAGACGGACTTCGTGGTGGTCGGCGCGGACGCCGGAAGCAAGGCGACCAAGGCGGCAGAGCTTGGGGTGAAGACGCTGACGGAAGCGGAGTGGCGGGAGATGGCGGGGCTGCATTGACCCCCTCCCCCGCGAGGGCACCTCCCTCCCCCGCTCGCGACGGAGGGCTGGGGTGGGGGTACTTCGTGCAGCGCACCCTTATCCTCGCACCCCCACCCTGACCCTCCCCCGCAAGCGGGGGAGGGAAACCGCTTTCCGGCGGCGGGAGGCACCACCATCACCTCTGTTGATCGCGCCCATCACCCCTATTCGTTTCCGTCCGATGCGCGCCGGATGCAGCATCGCGCCATGCCGCTCGACCCGCACCTCTTCCTCGCCTTCCTCGTCGCGGCCTGGGTGCTGATCCTCACGCCCGGCCCCGACATGCTGTTCGTCATCGGCCAGACGCTGTCGGGTGGCGCAGGACGCGGCTGGGCGGCGCTGCTCGGCATCGGCACGGGCGCGCTGGTGCATGTGGCGCTCGCGGTCTCAGGCATCGCGGCGCTGCTTGCGGCCTCGCCCGCGCTGTTCGACGCGTTGCGCATCGCCGGCGCGCTCTACCTGCTCTGGCTCGCCTTTGGGGCGCTGCGTTCGGCCTGGCGCGGCGGTCACGCGCTGCGGCCGGCGGCACCCGCGCGCATGGCTTTCCGCGACGGGCTGGTGACCAACCTGACGAACCCCAAGGTCGTGCTGTTCTTCCTGGCCTTCCTGCCGCAATTCGTGGATCCCGGCCGCGCGCCGGCCTGGCTGCAGATGGCGCTGCTGGGGCCGCTCGTGCCGCTGATGGGCGTGCCCTTCTACGGGCTGCTGATCGCCGGCGCCGATCGCGCCGCTGCGCGGCTCTCGGCCTTCTCGCGCTGGCTGGACGGGCTGGCGGGGCTGCTCTTCCTCGGCCTCGGACTGCGGCTGCTGGTGAGCGGGCGCCCGGCCTGACCTGGCTTGCGTAACGTGGCTGGCTCGCCCTATGCGGGCGGGCCATGTCCGCCGCCCTGATCGCCGCGCTGCTCTGCTCGGTCGCTGCCTATCTCCACACCCAGTCCAACCGGCCGGAGATGCGGCCGGCGAACCCGTATTCCGACCTGGCCTGGCGCGGCCTCGCCTTCGCTGCGCTGATCGCCTGGGGCGCGCTGATCGTGCGTGGCTATGTGAAGGGCCACTGGGCCGACGCGACAGCAGCGCTGCTCGGCAGCTTCGCCATCAACTGGTATTTCGGCCATTACCGCGGGCCGAGGCCGACCTGGCCGGGGTTGTCCATGCTGTTCGCGGTCGTGGGCCTCGGGATGGCGGTCTATTCCTTCGCCTACGAATGAGGCGGCAGGTCCAGCCGGACCACCTCCGCGGCCGGATCCATCGCCGGAAATCGCGTCCGCACGATCGGGTCATGGCCGGGGATGACGAGCGAATCGTCCCCGCCCGCCAGCAGACGCGCGCGGCGCCAGCCCTGGATCATCGCGCCGAGGTCGAAGACGATCGGGAAGGGGTTCGCCCTGGCGATATTGGCGTAGTAATGCGCGGCATCCACGGCGAGCACCAGCGGCCCGCGCGCGGTCTGCACGCGCACCATCTGGATCCCGTCGGAATGGCCGCCGACGTGATGGACGGTCACGCCCGGCGCGATCTCGCCCTCTCCGTCGTGGAAGACGACGCGGTCGGCATAGACGGCGCGGACCAGCGTCACGACGTCCTCGACCTCGAAGGGCGCACGAAGGCAGGACGCGCACATGTGCCGGCCTGTGGCGAAGGCGACCTCGCGGTCCTGGATGTGGAAGGTGGCGTTCGGGAAAACGCCGAGATTGCCGGCGTGGTCGTAGTGCAAATGGCTGACGATCACGTCGCGGATTGAAGCCGGGTCGGTGCCGACGGCGCGCAGGCAGTCCGCGACGGGGCGCAGGATGCGGCGGCCGCGGCGCGTGGCGGTTTCCTCGTCGAAGCCGGTGTCCACCAGGATCTCGCGCTCGTCCGGGCCGCGCAGCAGCCAGACGAAGTAGTCCATCGGCATGGCGTCATGCGCGTCCTCGACGGGCATGAAGAAGTTCGCCTGCGCGTTGCGTTCGTGATGCGCGTAGCGCAGCGCCAGCACCTGCCACATCGTGTCAGCCCTTTCGCGACACCTGGGGCGAGGAGAGCTCCGCGCCCGACAACGCCTCGGACAGCTTCGCCGCGGCCGTGTGGTCCTGCCCCGGCCCGAGAAGCGCCGCTGCCGCGGCCCAGAGCTCGCGCGTCTGCGCCGAAAGCGGCGCGGGCGTCGCGGTCTCGCGGCCGACCTGCAGCGCGATGGAGAGGTCCTTCACCATCAGGTCGAGCCCGAAGCCGGAGTCGAAGCCGCGCGAGAGCACGAACTGCTTCAGCTTCTTCTGCGTGGAGTTGTTCATCCCCGTGGACGCGTTCAGCACGTCCACCATCACGGCGGGATCGAGCCCGAAGCGGCTGCCGATCAGCAGCGCCTCGACGCTGACGAGAAAGCCGGCCGCGCTGACCAGATTGTTCAGCGCCTTCATCGCGTGCCCCGCGCCGATGTCGCCGCAGCGCATGATGCTTGTGCCCATCGCGTTCAGCAGAGGCGCGGCGCGCTCCAGCACGGCGGGATCGCCGCCGGTCATGATGGCGAGCTGGCCCGTCTCGGCCCGCGCGACGCCGCCCGAGACCGGCGCATCCACCATGGCGATTCCGGCCTGCGCGAGCGACGCCGCGATGGCGCGCGTGGCGGATGGCTCGCCGGACGACATCTCGATCACCACGGCGTCGGGCGGCAGCACCGGCGCGATGGCGGCGGCGACGGCCTCGACCTCTCGGCTGGTGGGCAGGATGGTGACGGCGAAGGCCGCGTCCTTCGCGGCGGCGGCGGCATCGGCCGCGGCCACGCCGCCATGCCTCGCCGCGAAATCGGCGGCGCGGCCGGGAACGGCATCGTGCACGGCGACGTCGAAGCCCGCCTCCACCAGGCGGCGCGCCATCGGCCAGCCCATTCGCCCGATGCCGATGAAGGCGACACGCCCGGCCATGCGTCACTCCCTGCACGCTCCCGTGTGGAAAGGCTGCGCCCGGCCTGCTGGATGGGTCAACCGGCCTGGCCTGGACTAGGCTGCACCGCGACGGAGGGCACCATGTTCGAAGGCTTCACGACGGAAACCCGCGACGGCGCCGATGGCGTGCGGTTGCGCGTGCGCATCGGTGGGGACGGGCCGCCGCTGCTCCTGCTGCATGGCAATCCGCAGACGCATGTGATGTGGCACAAGGTGGCGCCGGTGCTGGCGAAGCGCTTCCGCGTGGTCTGCGCGGATCTCCGGGGCTACGGATTCTCGACGAAGCCGCCGGTCTCCGACGACCATGCCGCCTATTCAAAGCGCGCGATGGCGGCGGACATGGTCACGCTGATGAAAGGCCTCGGCCACGATCGCTTCCAGCTGGTCTCGCACGACCGCGGCGCGCGCGTCGCGCACCGCCTGGCGCTGGATGCGCCGGAGGCGGTGGAGCGGCTCTGCACCATGGACATCGTGCCGACGCTGCATCACTTCGAGACGACCGACATGGCCTTCGCCATGGGCTACTATCACTGGTTCTTCCTGGCCCAGCCGCACCCCGGGCCCGAGCGCATGATCTCGCGCGACATCGAGGACTGGTTCGACACCCAGACCTCGCGCGAGCCGAAGGACCCCGGCTTCTTCCACCCGGACGCCCGCGCCGACTACCTTGCCGCGCTGCACCAACCCGGCACGATCGACGCGATCTGCGAGGACTATCGCGCCGCCGCGACCATCGACCTCGACCACGATCGCGCCAGCCGCGAGGCCGGCCGGCGCATCGCCTGCCCGCTGCTGGCACTGTGGGGCGCAAAGGGCAAGGTCGGCGTCTGGTACCAGCCGCTCGAGGTATGGCGCCACTACGCCGACGGACCGGTCTCGGGCGGCGCGGTGAATTCGGGCCATTACCTGCCGGAGGAAGCGCCGGAGGAGGTGCTGGCCGCGCTGGACGGCTTCCTGCGGGCATGACGGAGTGCGCATGAACCCTCTCCACCCGCAGGGGGGGAGAGGGAAGGGTGAGGAGGGCGCGGAATTGGCAAGCGGCCGCCTTATCCAACGCGTCCCCCTCACCCAACCCTCTGCCCCATAAGAAGGGGGGAGAGGGCCTTTCGCGGGCCTAGGGAAAATCCAGCACCAGGATCGAGACGTCGTCGTCGAAGGGCGCGCCGCCCGCCATCTGCTGCGCGGCGCGCAGGATACGGTCGGGCTCCGCCACGCCCGGCATCGGCGGCGCCGCGACGAAGGGGAGGAAATCCGACAGCCCGTTCTGCTTGCCGCCGGGCGTCAGCGTCTCGAAGGTGCCGTCGCTGAAGAGATGCAGCCGCGCGCCCGGCGGCACGGGCACCGCGCCCGCATCCGGCCGGCCCAGCGACAGCCCCGCCCCGATCGGCAGGTTGCGCGTCCCGACAGGCCGCAAGGCGCCGCCCTCCACCAGGAAGGCCGCGTGATGGCCGGCCGCGGCATGATGCAGCGCGCGCGTCGCGGGATCGTAGGCGCCATACCAGACCGTGAAGAACAGGCCGCCATGCCGCTCCATCGGGAAGATCGCGTCGAGTGCCCCCAGCACGGCGGCGCCGTCCCCGGGATCGGTGCCGGGTGGCCCGCCCTCGCGCAGCAGCGTCATCACCGTCGCCGCCAGCAGCGCGGAACCCAACCCGTGCCCCATCACGTCGAGCAGCCAGAAGACGAAGCGCCCATCGGGCAGCGTGCGATAGCCGAAGCCGTCGCCCCCCACCGACACCGAGGGCACGAAGCGCCAATCCGCCCGCACCGGGCCTTCCACCATCGCCGGCGGCAGCAGCGCGCGGACGTAGCGCGCGGCGCGGTCGAGGTCGCGCTCGATCTCGGCCGCGCGTTCCAGCGCGCGGCGCGGCCCGGTCAGGTAGGTCAGCGAGAAGGGTCCGACCCGCAGCCGCGTGCCGTGGCCGAGCGGCGTCGGCCCCTCGATCCGGCGACCGTCCACCAGCGTGCCGTTCGTGGAGCCGAGATCGGTGACCATGGCGCGCCCGTCCTGCAGCACCAGGCTGCAATGGTGGCGCGACACCTCGGAGGAGGCGAGGACGAGGTCGTTGCCCTCGACCCGGCCGATTCGCAGCGGAATCTCGCCCAGGATGGCGCGGCGCGCAGGCGCGACGGAATCGTCCTCGACCTGCAGGACATGCAGCATCGGCTCGCCACGCGGTTCCTCGGCGCTCGTCCTGCGGATGCTGGTGCGTTCGGTTTCGTCCACGCTGCGGTCCCGTCGGTGGCGCAACCCTGCCGCCGTCCGCGCTTCAGGCCAAGCCCAATCCGCCGAGGTCGAGGATGAAGGGCAGGTCGGTGTCGCGGGTCTTCAGCCCGAAGCCCGTCAGCAGCGCATGCGCCTGGCCGCGGTGATGGGTCTGGTGATTGAAGAAATGCGTGGCCAGGACCCAGTTGGGCTTCGACATGTCGCGCCCCATCGCGCCGCTGAACCAGGTGGTCGCGCCGTTCAGCCAGGCCGGCGTCACGCGATTTGCCCAATCCTCGATCGCGGCATCGGTCGCGGTGCGCGCGTCATTCAGCGCGGCCCAGTCCGGGAAGAGCGTCGTGCTGGTGGGGATGCCGCCCTCGGGCTTCGGCGTGCCGTCGAAGCGGTGCAGCCAGGTGCGGTCGCCCCAGAGGAGGTGGCTCAGCGTGCCGTGGACGGATTTGAAGAAGGCGCCACGATCCTCGGTCCGCCGCGCGTCGGTCAACGTGTCGGCGGCGGCGTAGAGCCGGCGGTTCATCTCGCTGTTGTAGGCGGCCATCAGCCGCACCCAGTCCGGCGTGATCATGCGAGGCCCTTCCAGAAGAAGACGACGTCCGCGGGCTGGCGCGCGGCGTCCAGCTCGAAGCCCGGGATGGAGCCGAGCTCCGTCCAGCCGAGCTCGCGGTACAGCGCCTCCGCGGCCGAGCCGCGGCGCGTGTCGAGCACCAGCAGCCGCCGCCCGATGCCGCGCGCAGCCTGCTCCACGCGCCGCATCAGCGCGGCACCGACACCCTGGCGTGCGACGCGCGGGTCCACCAGCAGCTTGCTGACCTCCGTGCGATGCGGCGCGTTCTCCGGCATGTCGAGGCCGAGCTGCACCGTGCCGACGAGCTCGCCTTCCAGCCAGGCGACCAGCAGCACCGCCTTGCCCAGCGCGACGTCTGAGGAGACGCGCTTCCAATAGGCACGCGCCACGCCGGCATCGAGCGGCGGCAGCCATTCCAGGCTCGCCCCCTGCGCGACCGCGCCGACCAGCAGCTCCGCCAGGCGGCGCTCCGCGCTGGCCGCCGCGGCGGCGTCGAGCGCCTCCACCACCAGGCCCGTCAGCGGCTTGCCGTAGCGGAACTCCAGGCTCTTGGAGATGTCGTCGAGGATGCGGATCGAGCCCTGCCGGACGAAGCCGCGCTTCTCGTAGAAGCGATGCGCGGTCTCGAAGCGCGTGTCGGTCCAGAGCACCAGCCGCTCGGCCCCGGTGGCGCGGGCGTGATCCTCCGCCGCGCCGAGCAGCGCATGCGCGAGTCCGGTGCCGCGGGCGAGCTTCGCGACATAGACCTTGCAGATCTCCCAGGCCTTGTCGCGATCGTGTTGCCGCTCCGCGGCGGGGTTCATCGGGCGCGTCGCCGCCATGCCGACGATCCGGCCTTCCTGCTCCGCCGCCCAGAGCGCGCCGCCAGCCTGCGTGAAGTAGGTTGCGAGCGCGCGGAGTTCCGGCAGTTCGCCGTCCACGTCCATGACGCAGCCCGGGTATTCGGACCAGCAGCCCTCGATCAGGCTGATGAAGCCTTCCGAATCCTCGTCGCGGCCCGGTCGGAGAATGGGCTTCACGTCAGCCCGCGGCAGAAATCCTGGATGCGCGTGCAGGCCTCGCGCAGCGCTTCCGTCCCGGTGGCGTAGGAGATGCGAAGATAGGGGCTCATGCCATAGGCCGCGCCATGCACCGTCGCGACCTGCTTCTCCTCCAGCAGCGCCAGCGCGAAGTCCTTGTCGGTCTCGATCCGCCGCCCGCCCTGCGTCGTCCTGCCAAGGCAGCCCGCGATGTTGGGAAAGACGTAGAAGGCGCCCTCGGGCTTGTGGCAGGTGATGCCGGGCGCCTGGTTCAGCATCTCGACGACGAGGTCGCGGCGCGCCTTGTAGATCGCGGCACGCTCCTTCACGTAGTCCTGCGGCCCGTCCAGCGCGGCGGCGGCGGCGGCCTGGCTGATGGTGCTGATGCCCGACGAGATCTGGCCCTGCATGTTGACCATCGCCTTCACCAGGTCACGCGGCCCGCCGCAGAAACCGACGCGCCAGCCCGTCATCGCATAGGTCTTGGACACGCCGTTGACGGTGACGGTGCGGTCCTTCAGGCGGGGCTCGACCTCGGCGATCGTGCAGAACTCGAAGCCGTCATAGACCATGTGCTCGTACATGTCGTCCGACAGGATCCAGATGTCGGGGTGGCGCAGCATGACGTCGGCGATGGCCTGCATCTCGGCCCGCGAGCAGGCCGCGCCCGTCGGATTGGACGGGAAGTTCAGCATGAGCAGCTTCGTGCGCGGCGTGATCGCCGCTTCGAGGTCCTCGGGGCGCAGCCGAAATCCGTTGTTCTGCGGGCAGGTCACCGTGACCGGGACGCCGCCGGCGAGGCGGACCATGTCGGCGTAGCTGATCCAGAAGGGCGAGGGGATGATCACCTCGTCGCCAGGGTCGATCACGGCGAGCATGGCGTTCATCAGCACCTGCTTGCCGCCATTGCCGACCATGATCTCGTCGAGCGCGTAGTCCAGATTGTTGTCGCGCCTGAACTTCCGCTGGATGGCTTCCTTCAGCGCGCGGGTGCCGTCCTGCGGAGGGTACTTGGTGTCGCCGCGAAGCGCCGCGGCGTACGCGGCCTCGATCGCGCCTGGCGGCGTTTCGAAGTCGGGCTCGCCGACGGCCAGGCTGATCACCTCAATGCCCTTGGCCTGCAGTTCGCGCGCCTTGACCGTCATGACGACGGAGGCGGAGGGCGGGACTTCCTTCAGGCGGGCGGCGAGGGCGGGCATTGCACTCTGTCTCTTGGGCGCGGGGCCGGAAACTAGTCTGCCGCCGGGCGCGGCTCAATCCGCCGCGCGTTCCATGATCCAGTCGAAGGGCTGCTCGCCCGTCAGGACAAAGCCCTGGCGTTCCCAGAAGGGGCGCGCAGGGCTTTGCTTCAGCACCTCGATCCACCAGGCGCCGGGGTGGCGGGCGCGGAGCGCGGCGAAGACGGCGGCGCCGAGGCCCCTGCCCTGTAACGCGGGTTCCAGGAAGAAGCTGTGCAATTCCACCGCCTCGCCGCGCGGCTTCAGGCCGACGCAGCCGATCTTGGCGCCGTCGCGCCCTATCAGGTGCAGGCTGCCGGCGTCGAGATGGGCGCGCATGCGGGTCCGGCGGCGGTCGGGGTCGTAGCGACCGATGCGCTCCAGGTGCTCGCGCATCGTGCGGATGGAAAGGTCGAGGATGTAGGGGAAGTCGGATTCCGCGGCAGGTCGGAAGGTGAAAGCGGCGCTTGGCATGGCGTGGCGCAAAGCCCCCTCCCCATCCAGCCTACGGCTCCGGCGGCGTACGCCGCCGGGCCCTTGGCGTCGCGGCAGTGCCGCGACCCCCCGCAACTGCGGGGTAAGGGGGGAAGCAGGAGCGGGGTCTAGTCAGACTACTTCAGCCCCGCGCAGAACTTCTGGATACGGGTGCAGGCGTCCTTCAGGCTCTCGTCGTCGGTGGCGTAGCTGATGCGGAAATGGCCGGGGAACATGAAGGCGGCGCCGTGCACCGTCGCAACCCCCTGCTCCTCCAGCAGCGCCAGGCAGAAATCCTCGTCCGTCTCAATCTTCCTGCCGGACGCCGACACCTTGCCGAGGCAGCCGCGGATGTCGGGGAAGACGTAGAAGGCGCCTTCCGGCGTCGGGCAGCGCAGGCCCTCGGCCTTGTTCAGCAACGCCACGACCATGTCGCGGCGGCGCTGATAGACCTTGCGCATCTCCTCCACGCTGTCCTGCTGGCCGGTCAGCGCCTCGACCGCCGCAGCCTGGGAGATGGAGGAGGTGTTGGAGGTGGACTGGCTCTGCAGCTTGTCCATCGCCTTGATCAGCTTCACCGGCGCGCCGGCGAAGCCGATGCGCCAGCCCGTCATGGCATAGGCCTTGGACACGCCGTTCATGGTGACGGTCCGGTCCTTCAGGCGCGGCTCGACCTCGACCAGCGTCGCGAACTTCATGCCGTAGGTCAGCTTCTCGTAGATGTCGTCGGAGAAGATCCAGACCTCGGGGTGGCGCAGCAGCACCTCCGCCAGGCCCTTGAGTTCGGCGGCGGAATAGCCGGCGCCGGTCGGGTTGGACGGGTTGTTCAGGATCAGCCACTTGGTCTTCGGCGTGATCGCGGATTCCAGCTGCTCCGGCGTCATGCGGAAGCCCTGGTTCGGGCCGCAGGGGACGATCACCGGCGTGCCCTCGGCGAGTGCCACGATGTCGGGGTAGGACACCCAGCACGGGGCGGGGATGATCGCCTCGTCGCCCGCGTTGATGGTGGCGACCAGCGCGTCGAAGATCACCTGCTTGCCGCCGGTGGCGACCAGGATCTCCTCGGGCTTGTACTCGATGTGGTTGTCGCGCCTGAACTTCTCGCAAACGGCCTTGCGCAGGGCCAGCGTCCCGGCGACGTCGGTGTATTTCGTCTCGCCGCGCTCGATCGCCGCGATGGCGGCGTCCTTGACGTTGCGGGGGGTATCGAAATCGGGCTCGCCGGCGGCCAGGCTGATCACGTCGCGGCCTTCCGCCTTCAGCGCGCGGGCCTTCGACGTCATGGCGATGGTCAGCGAGGGCGAGATGCGGTCGAGGCGGTCGGCGATGAAGCTCATGGCGGTTCCCTGCCGCCCCGGTTCGGCAACGCCCGGGGTGCGGCCGGGTCGTTACCTAACGCCATGGGCAGCGCGCGTCCACCGGCGCGCGCGCATGGCCGGCCCCTATTCCAGTCGCAACGGCCTGTAGCCCTCGAAGGTGTAGCCCTGGGCGCGCATGCATTCCCGACGCCAGGCGTCCCGCGGCGGGGTCGCCAGGTCCACCCAGTCCCAGCGCGGCGGCCGGTAGCGCGGGATGCTGCGGCAGACCCGATCGCCGCTGCCGTCCCGCCAGCACTGGCGGTCGTAATAGGTCCCGCCGGGCTCGACGATCTCCCAGCTCATCTGCGGCGGGACGGCCAGTATCGCCTGGTCGGTGCAGGCGGCGTTGGCGGCATCCGCCTGGGCCTCGGTCGCGCCAGGCCGGGTCCAGCGCTCGGCGCAGCCGGCGAGGGCGAGCAGCAGCAGAAGGGCAGCCAAGCGGCGCATGTCCGCTGCGTAGCGCCGCTCTCCGGCAGGATCATGGCGGCGTTCAGCCGCGCCCCGGCCGCAGTCCCAGCCACCAGGCCAGCGCCAGCGCCGCCGCGACCGCCAGCACCAGCAGCGTCGCCAGCGCATAGAGATCGGGCGTCAGCCCCAGCCGCACGGCGGAGAACACCACCATCGGCAGCGTCGTCGCCCCGGGGCCCGAGACGAAGCTCGCCACCACGAGGTCGTCCAGCGACAGGGTGAAGGCCAGCAGCCAGCCCGCGAGGATGGCCGGCGCGGCGAGCGGGATGGTGATGCGCCGGAACACCCCCCAGGGCCGGGCGCCGAGGTCCATCGCGGCCTCCTCCAGGCTGGCGTCGAGTTCCGAGAGCCTGGCCTGCACCACCACGGCGACATAGGCCGCGCCGAAGGTGGCGTGCCCGATCGCGACCGTCGTGGCGCCGCGGCCGAAGACGCCGAAGGCCTGGTCCAGCGCCACGAAGAGCAGCAGGAGCGAGAGGCCCGTGATCACCTCCGGCATCACGAGCGGCGCGGCGATCACCGCGGCGAAGCCCGCCCGCAGCCTGAAGCGGCCGAGCCGGGCCAGGGCGAAGCCCGCGAGCGTGCCGAGTATGGTCGCGCCCGTCGCGGCGATCGCGGCGATGCGCAGCGAGAGGAAGAGCGCCTCCATCAGCGCCTCGTTCCGCCACAGCGCGGCATACCAGCGCGTCGAGAAGCCGGAGAAGGACGTCACCAGCCGGCTGTCGTTGAAGGAGAACACCGCCATCAGCAGCAGCGGGAGATAGAGGAAGGCAAAGCCGAGCCCGAGCGGCAGCGCCAGCCTGCCGATCCGGTTCATGCCTTGGCCGCCCTGCGCTGGAATATCGCGATCGGCAGCACGAGCAGCAGCAGCATCGCGACGGCCAGCGCCGAGGCCAGCGGCCAGTCCCGGTTCTGGAAGAACTCGGTCCAGAGCACGCGGCCGACGAGCTGCGCCGAGGGCCCGCCCAGCAGTTCGGGGATCACGAACTCCCCGCAGGCCGGGATGAAGACGAGCAGGAAGGCCGCGACGACGCCCGGCAGCGACAGCGGCAGCGTGACGGAGAGGAACACGCGCCATGGCGTGGCGCCGAGGTCGAAGGCCGCTTCCTCCAGCGCCGGGTCCTGCTTCGAGAGGCTGGCGTAGAGCGGCAGCACCGCGAAGGGCAGGTAGCCGTAGCTCATGCCGAGATACATCGCGAATTCGGTGTAGAGCAGCGGGACCGGCTCGCTGGTCAGGCCGAGCCCCATCAGCGCCGCGTTCAGCCAGCCCTGGTCCTGCAGGATGCCGATCCAGGCGGTGACCCGCAGCAGGAAGCTCGTCCAGAACGGAAGCATGACCGCGAGCAGCAGCGGGTTCCGCCACCGCTCGGGCGCGCGCGCGATCGCCAGCGCCATGGGATAGCCGATCAGCATGCACAGCGATGCGGAGACCGTCGCAACGCGGAGAGACCGCAGCAATGCCTCGGCATAGAAGCCATCCTCGGCCAGCATCGCGAAATTCGCCCAGTTTGGCGTGAAGCCGCCATCCCTGAACGGCGAGGCGTAGGGCGGCAGGCCTTCCGCCGACTCGCCAAGCGCGATGGTCAGCAGGATCGCGAAAGGCGCGAGGAAGAAGCAGGCCATCCACAGCGCGGGCAGGCCGAGCGCCACCAGCCGCAGCGACCGCGACGTCATGCCGTCAGCACCACCGCGGCGTCGGGATCCCAGGCGACGGTGACGGCCTCGCCGGCGACGGGCGGCGCGGCGCCGCGCCGGTTGGGCCGGCTGACCCGCAGCTCGCCACCGGCGTCGAGGGCGACGTGGACGGTGAAACCCTCGCCCCGATAGGCGACGTCGCGCAGCGTCCCGCGCGCGCGGTTCGGGCCGGCGGCGCCGGCGGGCTCGATGCGCAGATGCTCCGCGCGCAGCGCGACGGCGATGTGCGCGCCGGCCTCGGCGCGGCCCGGCGCGACGATCTCCGCGCCCGGTGTCGCGATCCGCAGGCCATCTGGCCCGGCCTCCGTCACCGTGCCCTCCAGGATGTTCGCCGCACCGAGGAAGGTCGCGACGAACCGGCTGTTCGGCGCTTCGTAGACCTCGGCCGGCGTGCCGACCTGGACCAGGCGCCCGCGGTCCATCACGCCGATCCGGCTCGCCATGGCCAGCGCCTCCTGCTGGTCATGCGTCACCACGACGAAGGTCGTGCCGGTGCGGTGCTGGATGCCGACGAGCTCGCGCTGCATCGCCTCCCTCAGGTTGCGGTCGAGCGCGGACAGCGGCTCGTCCAGCAGCAGCAGCAGCGGCCGCTTGGCCAGCGCGCGGGCCAGGGCGACGCGCGCGCGCTGCCCGCCCGAGAGCTGCGCCGGCCGGCGCCCGCCGAAGCGCTCGAGCTGCACCAGCGCCAGCATCTCCTCGACGCGGCGCGCAATCTCCGGCTTGGGCAGGCCGTCCTGGCGCAGACCGAAGCCGACGTTCGACGCGACGTCCATGTGCGGGAACAGCGCGTAGGACTGGAACATCATGTTCACGGGGCGCGCGTAAGGGGGCGTCGCGGTGATGTCCTGCCCGTCCAGCAGGATGCGGCCTTCATCCGGCGTCTCGAACCCCGCGAGGCAGCGCAGCAGCGTGGACTTCCCGCAGCCCGACCCGCCGAGCAGGGCAAACAGCTCGCCCTTCGCGATGGCCAGGTCCACGCCGTCCACCGCGACGGTTGCGCCGAAGCGCTTCCGGACGCCCTCTACCGCGAGGAAGCTCACCTGCCCGCCTTGAACCGCGCCCACATCCGGGACCGCGCGCGCTCCGCGGCCTGGGGCACCGGCCCGATGGTGAAGAAGGACGCGCGCTGGGCTTCGGTCGGGAAGACCGCTGGGTCGTTCGCGACCTCGGCCGGCACCAGCGCGCGGCTCGCGGGCACGCCGTTGGGGTAGCGGACATGGGCGGTGATCGCCGCCATCACCTCGGGCTGAAGGAGGAAGTTGATGAAGGCCTCGGCGTTCCCGGGATTCGGGGCGTCGGCCGGGATCGCCATCAGGTCGAACCAGAGCTGCGCACCTTCCTTGGGCGCGACATAGGTCACGACGACGCCGCGATCGGCCTCCTTCGCGCGCAGCCCAGCCTGGATCATGTCGCCGGAATAGCCGAAGGCCAGGCAGGACTGGCCGGTCGCCAGCGCCTCGATCGCGCCGCCCGTGGAGAAGTTGCGGATGAAGGGGCGCACCGCCATCAGCACGCGCTCGACCTCGCGCAGGTCGACGTCGCTCGTGCTGTTCGGGTCCTTGCCGAGGTAGCGCAGCACGGTCGGGATCACGTCGGTCGCGCTGTCCATCATGATGATGCCGCAGCGCGCGATGCGCCTAGCGTTGTTCGGATCGAGCAGCAGCGCGAGGCTGTCCAGCGGCGCGTCGGGCGCGGCGGCGCGGATCCTCTCTGCATTCAGGCCCAGCCCGATCGTGCCCCAGAGATAGGGCACGCCGAAGCGGTTGCCGGGATCGCTGCTCTCGACCTGGCGCATCAGCGCGGGATCGAGGTTCGCGAGGTTCGGCACTGCCGCGCGGTCCGGCGGCCGGAAGGCGCCGGCGCGGGCCAGGCGCGAGAAGGTGGGCTCGCTCGTCGGGACGACGATGTCGTAGCCCGTGCGGCCCGCCGACATGCGGCCTTCCAGTGTCTCGAGGCTGTCGAAGACGTCGTAGCGCACGCGAATCCCGGTCTCGCGCGTGAAGCGCTGGACCATGTAGGGGTCGATGTAGTCGTTCCAGTTGAAGACGTTGACGACCCTGTCCTGCGCGCCTGCCGGCACGGCCAGCAGCAGCGCGCAGAAGGCGGTCAGGACCAGGCGGCGCAGCGTCATCCCCGCTCCCCGAATCACGGATGCCCGAGCCTTCTAGCACGCGGGAGCCGGGCCGCATGGGGGAGGTCGGATAGGAAATTCATCTTGACAATCGCCCACGCCTGGGACTAGATGCCCTTCGCCACGGGGCGAATTGCGTCCAGACGCCAGCCGCCGCGGCCTGTTCCGCCCCCCTTCGCGTCACTCAGCCGCGCCCGGCCCCGCCGGCGCGGGACGAGACCCCCTTGCCCGCCCTTCCAGGCCACGGCGCCCGTCCACGGGCTGCCGCGGCCGCGCGCGTCCAGACGGAGCCCCGCATGGCCTTCGACAACACTTCGCTTCTCTCCCTCGCGACGACCAGCGGCTTCACGCTCTGGTACTACCGCACGCAGGACACGCGAGCGACCGCGCTGGCCGCGGGCTATTTCAGCGGCGCGTCCGCGCGGCTCGTCGCGGGCGACGTGATCCTGCTGCAGGCTTCCGACGCGCTGGGGCTGACGACGGTGCGCACCGGCACGACGGTGCCGGGCGGCCTGGTCGTCGACACCTTCGCCGCGCCCTTCAAGGTCAACCGCAGCGCGGCCAAGGTCTTCTCGGTCCGCCAGGTCGCGACCGCCGTCGCGGTGACGATCCTGCTCGCGCCGCTCGGCGGGGGCATCACCGCGGGGTCGCAATTCGCCACCCAGGCCAGCGTCAGCGGGCCGGTCGCGCAGGTCTCGTTCGAGATCCGCGACGCCGCCGGCGCGACCGTCGCGGGCCCGACGACGGGCAGCGTGACGTCGGGCATCGCCGCCGCGACGCTGACCGCGCCGCCGGCCGGCAGCGGCTATCGCCTGCGCGCCGAGGCCGTGGGCTTTCCCCTCGTCGCCGACACCTCCGCCGCCTTCTCCGTCAGCATCCCCTACGCGCTGCTGACCCAGGCCGGCGACACGCTCGTCGCGCAGGACGGCGCGCGCCTGGCGCTCTGACGAACCCAGCCCTTCCTCCGAACCGCCAGCCGAGAGCCCCATGCCCGACACCAAGATCTCCGACCTGCCGGCCGCCAGCGCGCTGGCCGCTGCCGACATTCTGCCCGTGGTGCAGGGCAGCGGCGTCTCCGCGACGACCCGCCGCGCCTCCTTCGCGCAGGTCACCGCCGGCGTCTTCGCCGAGCGCATGTTCCATGTCCGCGACTACGGCGCGATCGGCGACGGGGTCGCCGACGACGCCGCGGCCATCCAGGCGGCGATCGACGCGGCGGCGGCGGCCGGCGGTGGCATCGTGCTGCTCGGCCCCCGGCGCTACCGCGTGGTCACGAACGAGATCGTGGTGAAGGAGAACGTCTCCCTCGAAGGCCCGCTGTTTCCCGGCGGGCAGCGGCCTTCGGCGGACTACCGCAGCCTGCCCGGCACGATCCGGCTGGACAGCACGCGCACCGTGCGCGTGCTCCGCGGCGCCACGCTGCGCCGCGTCGCGCTGATCCGCGACGGCATGGGCGCGCCGCCCGCCACGATGCGCGACGCCATCAACCTGCGCGCCGCCATGGCCGGCACCGCGATCACCATCGGCGACGGCTCCGGCAGCCATCATGACGTGCTGGTCGAGGACATGCTCGTGCTCGGCTTCAACCTGGCGCTGCGCTCGGACAACTCGCAGCGGCTGAACATCCGGCGGATGCGCGGCGACAACCGCAACGGGCTCTGGATCTCCCGCACCTACGACATCACCCGCGTCCACGACGTCCATTTCTGGCCCTTCCTGACGGGCAACCTGGCCAACGTCTCGGTCGTGCAGCGCGCGGTCTCCGCCGTTGCCAACAACGGCAGCGGCCTCGTGCGCGTGACGACCTCGACCGCGCATGGCCTGGTCACCGGCGACCTCGTGAATGTCTATGGCGTCGGCGGCGTGGCCACGGCCAATGGCCGCTACACCGCGACCGTGGTGGACGCCACGCGCGTCGACCTGCAGGGCACCGCCTTCGCCGGCAGCTGGTCCGGCGGCGGCACCCTCGCGGTCTGGAACAACCGCCGCCTCGGCACCGCCTTCCGCATCGAGACCAGCGACGTCGCGGAATACGTCAACTGCTTCGCCTTCGGCTACGACGTCGGCTACGACATCGGCGACGGCGCACAGTCCATCCAGACGCACAATTGCAGCGTGGACGACCTGCTGGTGCTGACCGACCCGCAGACCACCGGCGTCTGGATCCGCGGCACCGCCTTCCGCACGAAATGGGTCGGCGGCTTCTTCTCCTCGCAGGCGACGGCGATCCGGGTCAACAGCAACGCCAGCTCCTCCGGCGACAACCAGTTCGTCGGGGTCATGGTGGGCGGCGCCGGCGCCGGCCGCACGGTCGAGGTCCTGGATGGCGGCCTGACGCTGGTCGCCTGCGACCTGCCGTCGGCCAGCGTCTACCTCGCGACCACCGGCGACAGCCTCAGCGTCGTCGCCTCCGACACGCGCTCCGCGACCTTCAGCGGCCAGACCACGGCGGATGCGTCCCGCATCGTGCTGGTGGCGAACCGCAACCAGGCCGCGCGCTCCTCCGCCGACCAGCAGATCACCGTGCTCGGGCCGCGCTCCGCGACGCAGGGGGCGGAGCTCGACTTCTCCAACCAGGACAGCAGCGTCTCCTACACCATGATGGTGGGGACCGGCGCGACCGCGCCGCTCGAGATCGCGGGCGATCCCACGGTCAACCCCAATGGCGGGGTGGTCTTCGGCGGCGGCACCGCGATGACGGCGCCGATGGCGGTCACGCTGCGCCGCGGCTCCGCGACGCCCGCCGCCAACGACGCGCTGGGCCAGATCGCCTTCAGCGGCAACAACGCCGCCGCCGCCGAGACCGTCTTCGCCCGCGCCGGCGCCATCGTGGAGAGCGTGGCCTCCGGCACCGAGGGCGGCGCCTTCGTGGTCGAGACCCGCAACGCCGGCACGCTGGCCGAGCGCTTCCGCATCGCGGCGTCGGGCACGGTGACGCTGACCGGCCCGATGGTGCTGCCTGCCGACCCGACGGCCGCCAACCAGGCCGCGCGCAAGGGCTATGTGGACGCGCAGTTCACGGGCCGCGCGCTGCCTGTGGTCGCGGCCTCCGCCACCACGCCGCTGACGCTCGCGAACCACAATGCGCGGCTGGTCAGCGCGAATGCGGGGACGACGCTGTCCATCGACTGGGCTGCGACCGGCAGCGGCTTCTCCTGCCTGATCGTCAACCGCACCGGCGCCGACCTCGGCGTCACGATGACCAACTTCACCGGCACGACGCCGACCAACCCGGACGGGCTGACGAAGATCCGCAACAACGGCCTGGCGACGCTGCTCGCCTTCAGCCCGGATGGCGGGACGACGAAGCTGCTGCTGCTCTCCGGCGCGGGGGCACCCTGATGATCCCGATCGCCCCCGCGGCCCTCGGCGTGCCGCATCGCGGCGGCCGGCGGCTGATCGCCGATCCCGGGCTCGACCCGCTCGTCGCGCTGTCGCGCACCCAGACCGCAACGCGCGCGACCGCAATCGGCGCCGACGACCTCACCTGGTCGGAATTCGCCGCCGATGCCGTGCGCTTCCAGGGCTCCGCGCGCCGACTGCTGATCGAGGGCACGCGCAGCAACCGCATCCGCAACCCGCGCGCCGAGGGTGCGGTGGCCGGCACGCCGGGCACGTTGCCGACGAACTGGGCGATCTCCGGCCTGCCCTCGGGCGTCGCCTCCTCCGTAGTCGGCATCGTCACGACCAATGGCGTGCAGGGGCTGCGGATCCGCGTGAGCGGCACGCCGGCTTCCACCACCACCGCGCGGCTCGACCTCGAGACGCTGACCTCCATCACGGCGGCGAACGGGCAGACCTGGACGGGCTCGGCCTTCGTCCGGCTGCAGGCCGGCAGCCCCGCCAATCTCGGCCTCTCGCTGCGGGTGATGGGCCGCGACAACGTCCAGGCCGCCTTCAACATGGTGGCGACGGCGATCACCCTGGGCGGCAGCCTGGCGCGGTCCGCCGCGACCACGACCATCGCCACTGCGACCGTCGTCACCGCCACCTTGGACCTGCAGCTTTCCTTCACGCTGAACCAGGCCGTGGACTGCACCTTCGACATCGGCTGGCCGCAGATGGAGCAGGCGTCCTTCGCGTCCTCCCCCATCCTGCCCGTCGCGGGCACGCCGGCAGTCAGCACGCGCAGCGCCGACCTGCTGACCGCGACGCTGCCCTCGCTCGGCATCGGCGCGAACGGCGCCTGCACGGTGCTGGCCTGGGCGCTGCTGCCGCAGGCCTCGCCGTCGAGCGTGGACCAGAACCTGGTCTCGATCGACGACGGCACGACCAACAACCGCTACCGCATCTTCAACGTGGCGGGCGGGTCGGCGGTCAATGTCGGGCGCAGCACGGGCGGGACGGGGCTGACCAGCCTGGCCGGCACGATGACGGCCGGCACCGCCTTCAAGGCCGGCATGTCGGTGGACGGCGCGGGCCGCGTCGCCGGCAGCGTCAATGGCGCGGCGGCGGTGGCGCAGACCGGCGGGCCTACCGCGGGGCTCACCACGCTGCGGATCGGCAACAACGCCGGCAACACCGGGCCGCTCTGCGGGGTGATCCCGGAATGCCGGGTGCTGCCCTTCGCCGTCTCCGACGCGACGCTCGCCGGCCTGGTGGCATCGCTGCCGGGCTGATCGGCCCGGCTTCCTCCTCCCCCTCCCTGACCAGAAAGGATCTCGGCCATGGCCGACCTGACCGACTATGCGAAGAACCTGCTGGGCCGCGCGCTGTGCGGCCGTGTGCCCGCCCTACCGACCGCCGTCTGGGCCGGGCTCGGCACCGGCGGCGCGGACGCCACCGGCATCACCGGCGAGCCTGCTGGCACCGGCTATGCCCGGCAGCGCGTCACCTTCACCGGCACCGGCCAGCAGCTGAACGCCACTGCCTTCAGCTTCACCTTCAGCGCGGCGGCGGGCAGCCTGACGCATCTCGGCCTTTTCGACGCGGCGACGGGGGGCAACCCGCTGACCTGGGCGCCGCTCTCCTCCGCGGTGTCCGTCGCCGGGCCCGGGACGGTGACGGTCGCGATCAATGGCCTGACCGTCACGCCGCAATAGCCAGGCAGGCCTGACACCGGGGGGTTGCCACAGCCCCTTCGAGCCGAGTTTGGGGGGGGCGGATCGATCTCCGCCCTGTCGGGACCGGGGAAAGGCACGGGGTGCCATGCGCCCCTGGTGCTGCTGGAGAGGATTGAACTCTCGACCTCTCCCTTACCAAGGGAGTGCTCTACCACTGAGCTACAGCAGCGGCCCGGGCGGCGGAAGGCCGGTTTCCTAGCCTCCGCCCTGCCCCGGCGCAACCCCTCGCGCATCCCGCCCGCACCTCGCGCGCTTCATGGCAACACCCCTTGGGATCACCGCCATGTCCGACAGCGCCCTGCCCCGCCTCTCCATCGCCATCACCCCGATGCACCGCAATGCCGACGGCGCCTTCGAATCCGGCGCGCGGGAGGACGCGGCCTTCTTCCTCGTCGAGCTTGTCCAGGGCGACGGCGCCGACGCCGAGATCCTGCTGGAATGCAGCAACGAACGCGCCGCCGCCCTGGCCGCCCGCGTCGCCGCCGCCACCGCCAGCGCGCTCGGCCTGGGCGGCGAGGAGGAGGCCGGCATCGAGGCCTTCGACGAGGACACCGCCGCCATCCTGGACTCCAACCCGACGCCGGAGATCGCCATGCCCAACGGCGTCTGGAGCGCCGATGGCGAGGAGGAGGACGAGCCCGACCGGGCCTGAGCCGTCGAAAACCGGCCTTCGATCCGCCGCGATCTCGGGCTAGGAGGCGGCGAGCCCGGCGACTGCCTGGGCATGGACCTGGCCGGAACCACCCGACGATGACCCCCCTCTCCCCCGTCCCGATCCGCGGGGAAGCCCGACCCGCGATCTCCGTCGTCGTGCCCGCCTACAACGAGCAGGAGGTGCTGCGCGCCTTCCACGCCCGCATCACGCCCGTGATGGAGGGCATCGGCCTGCCCTGGGAGGTCGTCTACGTCAACGACGGCTCGCGCGACGGCACGCTCGCGATCATGCTGGAGCTGCAGGCCGCCGACGGCCATGTCTCGGTCGTCAACCTCAGCCGCAACTTCGGCAAGGAGATCGCGCTGACCGCCGGCCTCGACCATGCCGCGGGGACCGAGGCGGTGGTCGTCATCGACGCCGACCTGCAGGACCCGCCCGAGGTGATCCCCGACCTGGTCGCGGCCTGGCGGCGCGGCTTCGACATCGCCTATGCCCAGCGCCGCGTCCGCGAGGGCGAGACCTGGATGAAGAAGGCGACCGCCAACGCCTTCTACAGCTTCATGCAGAAGATCGGCGGCAAGGTGCAGCTGCCTCCCAACACCGGCGATTTCCGGCTGATGAGCCGCCGCTCGCTGGATGCGCTGCTGACTCTGCGGGAGCAGCACCGCTTCATGAAGGGCCTCTTCGCCTGGGTCGGCTTTCCCTCGGTGGCGGTGCCCTACGACCGCGCGCCGCGCGCCGCCGGCACGACGAAGTGGAACTACTGGAAGCTCTGGAATTTCAGCCTGGAGGGCATCACGAGTTTTACGGTCGGCCCGCTGAAGATCGCGACCTATCTGGGCTTCGCCACCGCCGTCTTCGCAGCGCTCTATGCGATGCAGTTGATCGTGCGCACCGTGCTCTTCGGCAACCCTGTCGCGGGCTACCCCAGCCTTCTCGCCGTCGTGCTGTTCTTCGGCGGCGTGCAGCTCATGACGCTCGGCATCATCGGCGAGTATCTCGGCCGCATCTTCAACGAGACCAAGGGCCGGCCGCTCTACATCACGGAGCGCTACCTGCCCTCGGGCGCCGCCTGGCGGCAGACCAGCAGCGATCCCGCCGGCGTGCAGCGCGCCCCGGCGTCGGGCACCAGCGGCGCCATCGCCTCCTGAGCCACGGGCAGGACGACGCGGAGTTCGCCAGGCGCGAGCGGCGCCGAGGCGAGATCGCGGTCGCGGCAGGCCGGCTTCTCGTGCCAGCGCGCGACATACATGGTGCTGGCCGGCACCGCGCGCTCGGACGCGAGCGCCAGGATCTCGAGCAGCGTGGCGTAGGTCTCATCGCCCGTCGCCTTGTCCACGCAGGGCCAGGACGGCAGCAGCGTCAGCGACCGCGCCTCGGCCAGCGGCCCGCGCAGGGCTTCGGCTTCCGCGGACCAGGGACGGTGCTGGCCGGCCCAGGCCTCGAGCTCACCGCGCAGCGGCGCGGCGTCCACGAACTGCATGATCCCGAAGGCGACGCAGAGCACCGGCCAGATCCGCGCGAGCAGGATCGTCGCGCCGACCAGCAGCGCATAGGCGACCGGCCAGAAGAAGCGGCCGGAGGCCCGGAACTGCTCCATCACCGCCGGCGGCTCGCCGAGATCGAGCACGATCACCCGGCCGAAGCCGACGCGGACGCTGATGGCGATCAGCGTCAGCGCCAGCAGCGCCAGTGTCAGCCCGGCATGGCGAAGCCACAGCGCCTCCGACGCCTCGATCGGGCGGGCGAGGATGCCGATGGCCAGCGCCGCCAGCAGGCCGAGGCCAAGCCAGTTGTAGCCCTCCCACCCGCCCTTGCCGGTCGCGTCCAGCTGCGGCTCCCAGGGCCAGCCCAGGATGCCCGACCCCGCCGGCCAGAAGGGCGAGAGGAGGTTCATGGCGAACTGGCCGTAATAGCCGCTGTCGCCCTGCGCCCCGACATAGCCCAGCGCCGCCATGGTTCCGACCACCGCGCCGGCGCAGGCGATGGTGCGCAGCAGGTCAGGGAGGAAGGCTTCGCGACGCAGCAGCCGCGTCGCGGGCACGGCGGCCAGCAGCGCCAGCGTCATCAGCGCGAGATAGGGGTGGACCAGCAGGGCCAGCAGCTGCAGCGCGGCCGCGGCCAGCCAGAGCGCGCGGGACGGCTCCTCCTCGTCGTCCGCGACCAGGCGGAAATAGAGGCCGAGCCCGGCCAGGATCAGGAAATGCCCGGACAGCGCGGCATGGCCGTAGCGCCCGATCCAGGCGGGCATGGAGAGCGCGGCGATGGCGATGCCGATCGCGGGCAGGATCCGCCGCTCCCCCGCGCCACGAAGCGCCCAGACCGCGGCGACCGGCTGCAGCACCCAGGACAGGCCGTAGAAGAGACCGATGCCGTGGAAGCCCTCCGGCAACGCCCAGCGGATGGCCTTCAGCGCCAGCGCCAGGGCCGGGATGCCATCGGTGAAGGCGATGTTCACGCCGCCCTGCTGGGTATCGAGGTTGGCCGCGAAGGTCGGCGGCCAGCGCCAGTGGTCGGCGATCAGGTAGCGCTGCGCGACGATGTGCTGCGCGGTGTCGCCGACGGGGCGGAAGGGCAGCCCCGCATGGGGAAACAGGAAGTCGGCCGGGAAAATGGTCCAGGCCAGCGCGATGCCGAGCGCCAGCGCGCCGGCATAGACGAGAGCAGCGGAACGCAAGTGGCGGGCCCCCGGGCAGTCCCCCGAGGTCTAACCGCCCCGCTCGCGCCGCGTCCAGCTACCAGAGTTGCGGGACGAGCAGCGCCAGGCCGACCCAGGCGACGCAGGACAGCGCCAGCGCCAGCAGGATGCCGCGCGCCGCCGCCGCGGGATCCTGGCCGGAGCGGGTGGTCCGGGTCGCCGGGCCGGCGCCCAGCAGGGCCGCCGGATGGAGAATCACCTGAGCCATGCGTCAATGATGGCAGAATCGGGGCAGGGGTTCCCACGAAATCGGGGGGAGTCCCCGTTTTTCCTCGTGAGGTCGCCTCTTGCTGCGCTGCCACAATCCCGCCCCAAGCCCGTCACGAACCCGCCGGGCGGCGACATTAGGTTGCTTGGCATCAGGGTTGCGTTCGGCATTCGCCCGGCGTCCCCGGCGGCCCCCCAGCCGCGGCGGCATCGTGCGGATGAGGTCCGGGAAGCAGCCTACCCCGAGGAGATGCGGGCAACCCCCGCTCACGAGGCACCGATGCCTGGCCTGGAAGCCGTCCAGATGCTCGTTCGCGAGCCCGAGACGATGCAGTCCGCCGCGTTCCACCCGCTGCGGGCCATGCCGGCCCGGGCGGAGACGCTGTCTGACCGGCTGCGGCCGCTGGGCAAGCGGGCGCTCGACATCGCCGGCGCGGCGCTGCTGGTGGTGGCGGCCTCGCCCGTGTTCCTGGTGCTCGCCCTGCTGGTCAAGCTGGATGGCGGCAAGGCCTTCTACGCGCATGAGCGCATCGGCCGCCACGGCACGCGCTTCGGCTGCCTGAAGTTCCGCTCCATGGTGATGGACGCGGACAAGCGGCTGGCCGCGCTGCTGGAGACCTCGGCCGAGGCCCGCAGGGAATGGGACTCGACCCGCAAGCTGAAGAACGACCCGCGCGTCACCTGGGTCGGGCGCTTCCTGCGGGCCTCCTCGCTCGACGAGCTGCCGCAGCTCATCAACGTGCTGAAGGGCGAGATGAGCCTGGTCGGCCCCCGGCCCGTTCAGGCGAGCGAGCTCGCGGCCTATTACGGCGCGGCGGCGCAGCACTATCTCTCGGTCCGGCCGGGCCTGACGGGGCCGTGGCAGATCAGCGGCCGCAGCGACACCAGCTATGCCCAGCGCGTGGCGCTGGATGTCGCCTATGTGACCAGGCCCTCGCTGATCGAGGACGTCAGGATCCTGCTGCGCACCCCGATGGCGGTGCTGGCCCGCCGCGGCGCATACTGAACGCCGCGGTCACGGCCCGGCCCGCATCCAGGCGGGCCTCTTCGGGAATGTCGATCACCATGGCCGAGACGGCCGAACAGCGGGCGTCCGGGGGGCGGCTGCTCTCCGGGACGCTGTGGAACGCGCTCGGGCGCGGGCTGCCGCTGATCCTGGCCCTGGCGCTCACCCCGGTGCTGGTGCACCAGATGGGGATCGATCGCTGGGGGCTCTTCACCCTGGCGCTCGCGCTGGTCGGGGTCTTCGGGGTCTTCGACCTCGGCGTCGGCGCGGCGCTGACGCGGGCGCTGGCGGCGCGCGCGACGGCGCATCGCGAGGTTGACTCATCGGAACTCGCGGGGGCGGCGATCACCGCGCTGGCCCTGGTCAGCGGCGTGATCGCGGCCGGCGCCTTCGCTTTCGTGCCCGTGCTGGTGGAGCGGGTGCTGAACACGCCGTCAGCGCTGCAGCAGGAAGCCGTCGCGGCGTTCCGGCTGCTCTGCGTGGCCGCACCCCTGGTGGTGATCAACGCGGCGCTCTGGGGCGCACTCGCCGCGCATCAGCGCTTCCGGGAGGCGAACCTGGTGACCATCCCGGTCGCGACCTTCTACTACCTCGGCCCCGTGCTGGTGCTGATGGCCTGGCAGAGCCTGGTCGGCGTGATCCTGGCGCTGCTGGCCTGCCGCGTCGCCAACACGATCTGCTACTGGGTGCTGGCGCGGCGCGACCTGCCGGGCCTGCGCCCCACCCTGCCGCGCTGGGCGGTGGTCGGGCCGCTGCTGCGCATGGGCGGGTGGATGAGCGCCTCGGGCATCCTGACCCAGGCGCTGCTCTACGCCGACCGCTTCCTGATCGGGGCGCTGCTGACGCTCTCGGCCGTGGCCTTCTACGCGACGCCGCTCGACCTTGTCATGCGCATGTGGATCCTGCCGGTGGCGGTGGCGCAGGCGCTGATGCCGGCTATGGCGGCCGCGTATTCCACGCACCAAGCCGAGACAGCGGGGCTGCTGCGGCGCGGCGCGCTGCTGATGCTGGCCGTCGTGCTGCCGGCCTGCGTGGTGCTGGTGGCAACGGGGCCGTGGCTGCTGAGGCTGTGGCTCGGCCCGGAATTTGCCGCCGGCGGCGGGCAGGTACTGCGGATCCTGGCCGTCGGCATCTTCTTCTCCTGCGCGTCCTTCGCGCCGGCGGCGCTGCTGGACGCGATCGGGCGGCCCGACGTGAACGCGAAGTGGCAGCTGGCGCAGGCCGCGCTGTTCCTGCCGCTCTCGGCGCTGCTGCTGGTGAGGTTCGGCATCGAGGGCGCGGCCGCGGCCTGGGCGGCGCGGTGCGCGGCGGACGTCGCGGGGCGGCTCTATTTCGCCGGGCGGCTCTATCCCGCGGCGCGCGACGCAGCGCGCGCGCTGGCTCTGCCGATGGCGGCGGGCGGCGCCGGGCTGGCGGCGCTGCTGCCCTTCTCCGGCATCGGGTGGCTGGCCGTGGTGTCGCTGCTGGCCGTCGCGGTCTTCGGCGTCGCGGCGCTGCGGGCGCTGACGCCGGCCGAGCGCCGCGACGCCCGCGTCCTGCTGCGGCGGCCGTGGCGGATCAAGGCGGTGCTGAGGGGCGAGCCCGCGTGACGCTAGTGGTGAACGGACGCTTCCTGACGCAGGGGCTGACCGGCGTGCAGCGCTTCGCCGCGGAGGTCACGCAGGCCATCGCGCGAACGGGCACGCCGATCCGGCTGGTGGCACCGAACGGCACGCCGGACCGGCTCGGCGACATCCCGGTCGAGCATGTCGGCACGCGCAGCGGGCAGAGCTGGGAACAGCTTGACCTGCCGCGCGCGTCGAACCCCGCGCCGCTGCTGAGCCTCGGCAACACCGCGCCGCTGCGCTGCGGGGGCAAGCGGATCCTGGTGATCCACGACGCCGGCGTCTTCGACACGCCGGAGAGCTATTCCCTGGCCTTCCGGAGCTGGTACCGCTTCCTGCATCGTGCCCTGCCCCGGCTCGACGCGCAGATCGTCACGGTCTCCGAGTTCTCGCGATCGCGGCTGGCGGTAAACCTGCGCCTCGACGCGTCGCGGATCGCCGTGATGCCCGAGGGCGGCGAGCACATCCTGCGCGCACCCGCCGACGCGGCCGTGCTTGCGAAGCACGGGCTGGCGCCGCGGGGCTATGCCCTGGCAGTCGGCACGCGCGCCGCGCACAAGAACCTCGGCGCACTGGGCGATGCTGCCGCGCTGCTGGGATCGCGCGGCATGGTGCTGGCCGTCGCCGGGGCGGTGAAGGGCAATGTCTTTGCCGGTCCCGGCGACGCGCAGGGCAACGCGGTGCACATGCTCGGCCGCGTGACCGACGCCGAGCTCCGCGCGCTGTACGAGAATGCGCTCTGCCTGGTCTTCCCGTCGCGCTACGAGGGCTTCGGCATCCCCCCGCTCGAGGCGATGTGGTGCGGCTGCCCCGTTCTGGCCGCCCGCGCCGGCGCGGTGCCGGAGGTCTGCGCCGACGCCGCGCTCTGGTTCGACGCGGAAGGCCCTGCGACACCGGCGGCCGCGCTGACGCGGCTGCTGGACGAGCCGGGCCTGGCTGACTCGCTGCGCGAGGCCGGGCGCGCGCGCGCCGCGCTCTATTCCTGGGACGCGGCCGCGAGGCGGCTGCTGGATCTGATCCGATGAAGATCGCGATTGTCCACGAGTGGCTCGAGAGCTACGCGGGCTCCGAACGCGTCGTGGAACAGCTGCTGGAGATCTACCCCGACGCCGACGTCTACGCCGTCTGCGACTTCCTGCCGGACGAGGAGCGCGGCTTCCTCAGGGGCAAGGTGCCCACGACTTCCTTCATCCAGCGCTTGCCTCGCGCGCAGCGCTGGTTCCGGTACTATCTCGGCCTGATGCCGCTGGCGGTGGAACAGTTCGACCTCTCGTCCTATGACCTCGTGATCTCCTCGTCGCATGCCGTGGCGAAGGGCGTGCTGACGGGGCCGGCGACGCTGCATGTCAGCTACGTCCACAGCCCGATGCGCTACGCGTGGGACCTGCAGCACCAGTATCTCCGCCAGGCCAGGCTCGATCGCGGGGTCAAGGGTGCGCTGACGCGCTGGCTGCTGGCGAAGATGCGGGCGTGGGACCACGCCTCCTCCGCGCGGCCCGACGTGATCCTGGCAAACAGCCGCTGGATCGCCGAGCGCATCCGCAAGACCTGGCGGCGCGAGAGCACCGTCGTCCACCCGCCCGTGGACATCGACGGCTTCCCGTATCGTCCGGCCAAGGACGAGACCTACGTCATCGCCTCGCGCATGGTTCCCTACAAGCGCGTGGACATCGTCGTGGAGGCGTTCCGGGCCATGCCGGACAGGCAGTTGGTCGTCGTGGGCGACGGGCCCGAGATGACGCGCGTGAAGGCTGCCGCGGGTGACTCGGGAAACATCACCTTCCGCGGGCGCGTTCCGCAGGAGGAGCTGGTTGCGCTGCTGCAATCCGCCCGCGCCTTCGTCTTCGCGGCCGAGGAGGATTTCGGCATCGGCATGGTGGAGGCCCAGGCCTGCGGCACGCCGCTGATTGCCTATGGTCGCGGTGGCGCCAGCGACATCGTGCGCGAGGGCGAGACGGGCGTGCTGTTCCCCGAGCAGACCGCGGCGAGCCTGACCGAGGCGATCCGCCGGTTCGAGGCGCTGCCGATCGCGCCCGAGGCCTGCCGCGCCAATGCCGAGCGCTTCTCCCGCGAGGCCTTCCGTCGGCGCGTCCGCGCCGAAATCGACGCCGCGCTGGCCGCGAGGGCCCCATGATCCGCTTCAGCCTGGTGATGCCGACCAAGGGCCGCACCGAGGACATCGCGATCTACATCGACGCGCTGCTGATGCAGGGCCGCGACGACTACGAGCTGATCGTGGTGGACCAGAACGAGGACGACCGGCTGGTGGAAATCCTCGGCCGCTTCGCGGGACGGCTACCGGTCACGCATATCCGCTCGAGCGTCTCGAAGATCAGCCACGCGCGGAACCTCGGCCTGCGCGAGGCGAAGGGCGAGATCGTCAGCGTGCCCGACGACGACTGCATCTACCCGCCTGGCGCGCTGGACCATGTCGCGCGCGCCTTCGACGAGGATCCGGATCTCGCGATCCTGACGGGGCCGTCGATCAACCCCGACGGCACGGTCGGCTCGGGCCGCTTCCAGACCGAGGGCGGGCCGGTCGAGCCCGGGAAGGTCTGGACCAGCATGATCGAGTTCAACACCTGGGTGCGGCGTTCCGTGATGCTCGCGCTCGGCGGCTTCGACGAGGAGATGGGGCTCGGCACCTACCTGAGCTCCGCCGAGGGTCCGGACTTCATGCTGCGCGCGATCCTGGCGGGGCACGCGACGCGCTTCGATCCTAGCCTAAAGGTCATCCACCCGGACAAGCGGCAGACCAACCCGGCCTTGGCGCTGGCGCGCGCGGCACCCTATGGGCGGGGCCTCGGCTTCGCGCTCCGGCGGCACGGCGTGCCGGCCTCGGTCTGGCTGACCTTCATGGTGCGCCCGCTCGGCGGCGCGCTGATCAGCCTGGCGAAGCTCGATGTCGCGAACGCGAAGTACTACGGGCTGACGCTGGTTGGGCGGCTGCAGGGCTTCCTGCGCAGCGATGCCGGCGCGGGACGTGTGCGCGCGCCGATGGATGGCCAACCCTGATGCGGATCGCGGTCGGCATTGCGACGCGGGGGCGGGCGGCGATCCTCGGCGAGACGCTTGCCGATATCGCGCGCCAGACCCGCGAGGCCGATCGCATCGTCGTCTGCCATGTCACGCCGGACGACGTGACCGGCCTGGCCGAACGCTTCCCGCATGTCGAGTTCATCACCGCGCCGGCGGGCCTGCCGAGGCAGCGCAACGCGATCCTGGACGCGCTCGGCGATTGCGACGCCGTGCTGTTCCTCGACGACGATTTCCTTGCGCAGCCCGGCTACCTCGCCGTGACCGAGCGCGTGTTCGAGAAGCAGGGGGATTGCGTGGTGACCACCGGCACCGTCGTCGCCGACGGCGCCAAGGGACCGGGCATCCCCGTCGAGGAGGGCCGCGCGATCAACGCCGCCGATGCCTTCGACGGCGACGTCACAGGCTTCCATTCCCACTTCAACGGCTATGGCTGCAACATGGCGCTGCGGCTCGCGCCGATGCGCGCGCATGTGCTGCGCTTCGACGAGAACCTGCCGCTCTATGGCTGGTACGAGGACATGGACCTCACGCGCCGGCTTGGCCGCTTCGGCACGATCCTGCGGCTGCATGGCGCGCGCGGCGTGCATCTCGGCTCCAAGTCGGGGCGCGTCACGCAGGTGAAGCTCGGCTACAGCCAGGTCGCGAACTGCGTCTATCTCGCGCGCAAGGGCAGCTATCCTTGGGACCACGCGCTGTGGTCGGCGGGGCGGCATCTCTGCATGAACGCGCTGCGCAGCGTCAGGCCGGAACCATGGGCCGACCGGCGCGGGCGGCTGCGCGGCAACCTGATCGCGATCGGCGACCTGCTGCGCGGGCGGATGCACCCGATGCGCGCGCTGGAGCTGTAGGCGATGCAGGACGCGCTTTTCGTGGTGTCCAAGCTGTTCTGGACGGTGGCCGCGCCGAACACGGCCGCACTGCTGCTCGCGATCCTGGGTGCGGCGCTGCTCTGGCGCGGGCGGCGCTCCGGGCGCTGGCCGCTGGCGCTCGGTCTCGGCTGGTATGCCGCGGTGTTCTTCCTGCCCGTCGCGTCCTTCCTGACCTTGCCGCTGGAGGAGCGCTTCGCGCGCCCGCAGCCGCCGCCGACGAACGTCGCGGGGATCATCGTGCTCGGCGGCGCGGTGGAGCAGAGGCTGACCGCGGCGCATGGCATCCCCGCGCTGAACGGCGCGGCGGAGCGGATGACGGAAGGCGTCGCGCTGGCGTTGCGCTACCCGCAGGCCAGGCTCGTCTTCACCGGCGGCAGCGCGGCGGTGGTGCCCGGCGGGCCGACGGAAGCCGACACCGCACGGCGCTTGTTCAGCGATCTCGGCCTGCCGGAATCGCGCCTGGTCTTCGACGACGAGAGCCGCAACACCTGGGAGAATGCGGTGCTGTCCCGCCGGATGCTCGATCCCAAGCCCGGAGAGACCTGGATCATGGTGACCTCGGCCAGCCACATGCCGCGCGCGGTCGGCTGCTTCCGCGCGGCCGGCTTCGACATCGTTCCGTGGCCCGTGAACTACACGACCGGCCGCGATCCCGGGCTCTGGTACAACTGGCCCTTCCCGACGCGGCTGAACCAGGCGGAATGGGCGATGCGGGAATGGGTGGGACTGGTAGCGTATCACCTGCTCGGGCGGACTGATGCGTGGTTTCCGGCGCCGCGGGCACGTTAGGAAGACTTGGCGCAAGCCTTCTCCACCCGCGGGGGCGGGGAGAGGTCTTTAGCGAAGCGCACTACCCCTCCCTCAGCTTCCAGATCTCGACGCGCGTGTCGTTGCCCTGCACCGTCGCGTAGAGCTCGTAGTCCTTCTCCAGCGCGGCATCGACTTGCGCTGCCGCGGCGCGGCGCATGTTGCGCATCCACTCGCGGTCGATCGCGATCGCCTTCGGCCGCTCCGCCAGGACGCGGCCAAGCTCGGCCTCCGTGCTCGTCGTGGACAGGTCCTCGAAATCCCCGGTCAGGTGGGCGGGGAAGACGAAGCGCGTGGGCGCGCGGGTGTTGGACAGCACATAGACCGCGGGGTGGTAGTTCGCCATGAAGGCGACGCCGCCCGGCCCCGCGACCTGCGCGACCAGGGCAGCCACCTCCCGCACGGGATCGCGGTGCAGCCAGCCCGGGCCGCGCTCCACGCGGTCACGCATCTCGATCGACCAGGCGTCGAGCGCGACCAGCGCGACAAGGCCCGCGAAGACCATGCGCGTGGCGCCGGGGCGGGAGACCGCGTTGGCCACCCGCCAGGCGCCGATCGCCGCCAGCAGCGACAGCGGCGGCAGCCACAGCAGGAAGTAGTGCGCGAAGTAGAAGCCGGGCCCCGCGATCGCGGCCGAGGCCACGACGAACCACAGCAGCACGAAGGCCGTCAGCAAGGCCGCGGGCTGCGCCGCCGCGCGCGGCCGCCAGGACAACAGGGCGATCGCCGCCATCAGGAAGCCCGGCAGCAGCATCAGCATGGCCGAGGCGATGCGGCGCGCCGCCTCCTCCGTCTCGATCCGCTCCATGGAATAGCGGAAGGGCGCGAGCAGCGAGCCGTCGAGGTATTCGGGCAGCCAGCCCCGCACCCAGTAGGCGGCCCCCATCAGCACGAATGGCGTGGCGCAGAGCAGGGCATAGACCAGCGCCATCGCCAGCGCGCGGCGGAAGGGCAGCAGCCGCTTCATCAGCGCGGGCAGCGCCAGCAGCGCGAAGGCCAGGCACCCCTCCGGCACGACGACCTGCTTCACGACCAGCGCCCAGCCGATCAGCAGGCCCATCGCGATGACCGATCCCATGCCGGGCGCTGTGCCATCGCGCGCCATGGCGCGCGCGGCGCCGCGCATGCCGATGGCCATCGCGCCGGTGACGAAGGGCGCGATCAGCAGTTCCGTGTTGGTGCAGAGCCCGCCCAGCAGCACGGATTGCGCGGCGTAGATCACGCCCGCCGCGACGCCGATCGCCCAGGGCGCGCGGACCGCGCGCGCCGTGCCGTACAGCGCGCAGGCCGTCGCGGCGACGCAGATCATGCCAAGCAGGCGCGCCGCTTCCACCGACACGCCGAAGGCGAGGAAGGCCAGCGCGAACATCGCGGGCGCGCCGACGGGGTGCATGTCCCAGGCCGCCACCAGCGGCCAGCCCCCGCTCAGCCATTCCCGCGCCTGCACCATGTAGAGCCCCTCATCCGTGTCCACCACCGCGGGCACGAAGGAGGTGATGCGCAGGACGACGACCATGGCGACCAGGACGAGCATCGCCACCACATCCCGCCAGGGCGGGGTGCGATGACGGATCGTGACGGTCGGCGTCGGCGCTTCGGGCATCGGTCCTCGGGCGGCCCCCGGCCGCCCGGATCACCCTGGCCTCAGGCGGGGCCGGCAGGCAAGCCCGCCGGGCCTCAGTTTTCGGGCTGGAAGCCGCTCTCCCGCACGATGGTCGCCCATTCGTCGCGCTCCTTGCGGATGGCCGCGGCGAACTCGGCAGGGCTCGCGGAGACCGTCGGCAGGTACTCCAGGCGATCGAGCGCAGCGACGATCTCCGACGTGCGCGCCGCGGCGACGATGGCGCCGTGCAGGCCGGTGACGATCGGCGCCGGCGTGCCGGCGGGCAGCAGCACGCCGAACCATTCGCTACGCGTCATGTTGGTGTAGCCGAGTTCCCTGAAGGTCGGCACGTCTGGGTAGCGGGGATGGCGCTGCTCGGCGGTGATCGCCAGCATGCGCAGGCCCTGGTTCTGCTGCGGCGAGATATCGCCGAGCACGCCGATGAACATCGGCAGCCGCCCGCCGATCAGGTCCTGGATCGCCGGCACGGCCCCGCGATAGGGCACGTGGGTCAGCCGTGCGCCGACATCCTTCCCGAACATCACACCGAGGAAGTGCGGCGCCGACCCCGCCGCCGGCGAGGCGAAGGGCACCTCGTTCGGCTGCGCCTTCAGCCAGGCCACGAAGTCCTGCAGGGTGCGGGCGGGGTGGTTCGCCGGGACCGCCATCGCGAAGGGGAAGCTGCAGACCGAGGAGACCGGCGAGAGGTCGGTCAGCGCGTCATACCGTGCCTCGCGCGGGAAGACGTAGGGGGCGAGGGTGATGATGGAGGCCGGCGTCTGCAGATAGACCGTGCCGTCCTTGTCGGCGTCGCGCACGAACTCGATCGCGATGCGGCCGGCCGCGCCGACCTTGCCCTCGACGATGACGGAGGGCGCGTAGCTGCCGCGCAGGCGCTCGGCATAGAGCCGCGCCACGATGTCGGAGGAGCCGCCGGCGGGGAAGCCGACGATGGCGCGGGCGGTGCGCTGGACGGTCTGCGCGCCTGCGGCCCCAGGGAAGAAGCCTGCCGGCAGGGCCAGCGCGCCGGCGGTGGCCAGCAGGGTGCGGCGGCGGAGATGCATCATGGTTGGTCCTCCCATCATTGCGGGCATGGTGTGCCGCGTCCTTGCCGGCGTCCAGCGCAAATCGGCTTGCACGGCGACCGTTATCCCTCATAACGACGGGGCAGGAAACGACCAGCCGGTAGAAGACGGCCATGCGTGCCCATCGCGGCGCGGCGCCGGCGGTGCAGGACCTGCTGGCGGGCCAGGTGCCCTTCGTGGTGGCGGTGATCTCCGACGCGATCGCGCCGTACGGCCAAGGCCTGCGTCGCTGTTCCAGACCGTGCAGCCCGCGCCGCAGGCGGCCGAGGTGCGCCACGCTCTGGACCGGCTGGAATTCCTGCCCACCATCGACGGTCCCGCGGCCTTCGCCGAGCGCATCCCGCGCCAGCGCGGGCGCTGGGCCGCGGTGGTGCGCGAGAGCGGCTTCCAGCCGGAAAGCCGATCAGCGCGCGAACGCTGCGACGAGCTCGGCCGGCAGCGGGGCGGAGCGGATCCGCCCCTCCTCGTCCTTCACGGTCCAGACGCGCGTCTCGAAGCCTTCCACGCCGAGCACCGCGCCGGGCCTGACCAGCCGGTGCTCGACGTCGAAGGAGGATCGGCGGAAGGCGGCGACGCGGCTTTCGATCACGACCTCGTCGCCATAGGCCGAGGGCACGTGGAACTTCGCGCGCGTGTCCACCATGGGGAAGCCGAGCGCATTGAAGTGGCGCTGCATGGCGATCTTGGTCATGCCGAGCGCGGCCTGGAACAGCGCGGCGGTGGAGGCGTCGAACATGGCGAAGTAGCGGGGAAAGAAGACGATCCCCGCGGGGTCGCAATCACCCCATTCGATGGTCACCGCGCGCCGGTTCACCAGCGTCGGTGCAGGCGACTCAGGCATCGGTGTTCTCCAGCAGCAGCGCGATCCCCTGCCCGCCGCCGATGCAGGCCGCGGCGATGCCGTAGCGCGCCCGGCGGCGCTTCAGCTCCCGCGAGACGGTGACGGACAGCCGCACGCCGGTCGCGGCCAGCGGATGGCCGATCGCGATGGCGCCGCCGTTCACGTTCAGCCTGGCCTCGTCGAGGTCGAGCGCGCGGGCGCAGGCCATGACCTGCGCGCCGAAGGCCTCGTTGATCTCGACCAGCGCGATGTCGGCCAGCGTCAGGCCGACGCGCTCCAGCAGGGCGCGGATCGCCGGCACGGGGCCGATGCCCATGATCTCCGGCGGGCAGCCCACGGCACAGGACGCGATGAGCTTTGCGAGCGGCTTGCGCCCCTTCGCCATGGCGCCGGAAGCCACGATCGCAGCCGCGGCGCCGTCCACCACGGCCGAGGAATTGCCGCCGGTCTGCACGCCGCCGAAGGCCGGGCGGATCTTCGCGAGCGTTTCCACCGGAGACGGGCGTGGATGCGTGTCGGCCTTCACCGCGTCGAGCTTGCGGGGGATCGCGATGCCGCGGTCGTGCATGCCCTCGCGCCTGAAGGTCTCGGTGACAACCGGGACGATCTCGTCGGCGAAGAAGCCGGCGGCTTGGGCGGCCAGCGCGCGGTCGAAGCTGCGGGCGGCGAACGCGTCCACCTCGGCGCGGGAGATGTTGTGGCGCTTCGCGAGTTCCTCAGCCGTGCCGCCCATCGATAGGCCGCAGGCGGGATCGAGCAGCGCCTCCCACAGGAAATCCTTGAACTCGACAGGCGCGCCGAGGCCGAAGCCGTTGCGGTGGGTGTAGGCGGCAATGGGGTTGCGGCTCATGCTCTCCGCACCTGTCGCCAGCGCGTAGCCCGCGCCCTGGCGGTCCACGGCGGTGGCGGCCTGGACGATGGCCTCGATCCCGGTGCCGCAGACCCGCTGAACGAGCAGTGCCGGCACCTCCACCGGCGCGCCGGCATAGAGGCCGATGTGGCGCGGCAGCATGTAGGCGTCGAAGCTGGCCTGCGCGACGGAGCCGGCAGAGACGTAGCCAATCTCCTCGCCGGTGATGCCGGCCTTCTCCACCGCGGCGCGCGCGGCCTTGATGCCGAGGTCGATGGGCGAGACCTGCGACAGCGGGCCCGAGAGATCGGCAAAGGGCGTGCGCGCGCCGGCGAGCAGCCAGGCGTCGGACCAGGCATTGTGCAGGGCGGTCATGGCGTGCCTCCGATGGTGATGACGTGGGCGGGCGGCGTTTCGGCGTAGAGGTCCTCGACAAGCGCGGCGCGGGCGGCCAGCACAGCGCGCTGGTTGACCGAGCCCTTGTCCGTGATCTCGCCGGCATCGAGCGAGAGCGGCCGGGTCAGCAGCGTCGCGCGCGCGACATGCTGGCTGCTGCCGGTCGCGGTCTTCGCGAGGGCGGCGAGCTTCGCGCGGAGCTCGGCGCGCAGGCCGGGATGGGTCGCGGGATCCTCGCCGGCGGGAACGAGCTTCGCGACCGCTTCCATCTCCGGCAGCAGGATGGCAGCGAGCTCGTCGCGGTCCGGCGCGGCAATCACGACGTCCTTCACATAGGGCGCGAGCCCCGCGATCAGCCGCGCGCGCAGCGGACCCACGCTGACCCAGGTGCCTGTGGAGAGCTTGAAGTCCTCGGTGATGCGGCCGTCGAACCGGAACCCCTTGTGCAGGTCGTCAGGATCCATCGGCACCAGCGCATCGCCGAAGCGGTACCATCCTTCCTCGTCGAAGGCCTTCGCGGTGGCGTCGGCGTTCCGCCAGTAGCCCGGCGTGATGGAAGGCCCGCGCACGCGCGCCTCCATCTTGCCGTCAACCGGCGCCAGCTTGAGCTCGACGCCCGGTACGGGCAGGCCGACGACGCCGGAGGCTGAATAATCTTCCCGCACGCAGATCGCGAAGGGGGCGGTTTCCGTCGCGCCGAGGCCGGTGATCATCGGGATCTTCTCGCCGCGCTCGGCCATCGCCATGGCGTCGAGCTCGTCCCAGACATGCTGCGGCAGGCCGGCGGCGGAATAGAACATCATCCGCACGCGCGAGAAGAAGATGCGGCGCAGCGCGGCGTCGGCCTTGAGGTGGTGCACCACCTCCTCGAAGCCGCGGGGGACGTTGAAGTAGATGGAGGTCGCGATCTCGCGGAGGTTGCGCAGCGATTCCTCGAAGCCGCCGGGCACCGGACGCCCGTCGTCCATGTAGAGCGTGCCGCCGTTGTAGAGGGCGATGCCGATGTTGTGGTTGCCGCCGAAGGTGTGGTGCCAGGGCAGCCAGTCCAGCAGCACCGGCGGCTCCTCGCCCATGAAGGGAAAGGCCTCGAGCAGCATCTGCTGGTTCGAGCAGAGCATGCGCTGGGTGTTGATCACGCCCTTGGGCTGGCCGGTGGAGCCGGAGGTGAAGAGCACCTTCGCCAGCGCATCGGGATCGACGGCGGCAGCGGCGGCTTCGACGGCCGGCGTGGGCCTGGTGGCGAGCAGGTCGGCGAAGAACGTCGCGGCGCGGCCTGGCGGGTTCGTGCCAACCACGAGTTCCGTGTCCGCCGGCACCACGGCCTCGATGGCCGCGGCGAAGCGCGGGCCGTCATTGGCGAAGACGAGGCCGGGCGTCAGCAGATCGAGACAGTGCCGGAGCTTGGCGTAGTCCTTCGCGAGCAGCGAGTAGGAGGGTGAGACCGGCGCCACCGCCACGCCGACATGCAGCGCCGCCAGCGTCAGCACCGCCTGGTCCAGGCAGTTGCCGGACAGGATTGCGACCGGCCGTTCCGCCGACAGCCCGCGGTCCAGCAGCGCCTGGCTGACGGCGCGGACCTTCCCCAGCATGTCGGCATAGGTGATCCGGCGCCAGTCGCCGGCCAACGCGGGATCGCGCCGCGCGATCAACGTGCGCTCCGGCACAACCCGCGCCCATTGCTCCAGCCGTTCCGTCAGGCGCCGCGGATAGGCGCCGAGCCGGCCTTCGGGGGTAACCATCAGGCAGCCGTCCCCGCGCCGCTCGAACCGCACGGGTCCGGGGCCGAGCCTGCGACGGGTGACCTGCGGGGCGGCGGACATCCATCCCTCCGGACTGGCGCGTGTTTGTTATACCCTATAATATTGAGCTTCTGCCCCCCTTCCAAGGGGCCAGTCGCGCCAGCATACTCGGGAGCATGTCCACCTTACGCCGCCGGACCGACGCCACCCCGCCGCCCGAGACGAAGGGCGAGCCGGCCGACCTTTCCCCCTTGTCGGATCGTGTCGGCTTCTGGCTGCGCCTGGCGCAGCAGAACGCCTTCGATTCCTTCCACCGCGCCATGGCGCCGCTCGGCCTGACGCCAGGCCGCCTGGCCGTGCTGCTGCTGCTGGAAGGCCAGCCCGACATGCGCCAGGCCGCGCTGGCCGAGGCGCTGCGCATCAAGCCTCCAAACGTGGCAGTTCTGCTGGCGACGCTCGAGAATGACGGGCTGATCAAGCGGTCCGAGGACGCACAGAACCGCCGCGCGAACGTCCTGCGGCTGACGCCGGCCGGCCGGGCGCTGCTGAAGCGGGCCCGCGTGCAGGAAGCGCTGGTGGAGGACGAGATCTGCGCCGGGCTCGAGCCGGCCGAACGCGCCGCGCTGGTCAGCGCGCTCAGGCGCATTGCGAGGGCCTGATGGACGATCTCGTCACCCTGGAATTCGAAGGGCCGGTCGCGGTGCTCGGGCTGAACCGGCCGGGCAAGCGCAACGCGATCAACGACGCCCTGCTGGCCGCGATCGAGGCGCGGGTTGCCGTGGCGCAGCGCGAGGCGCGCGCGATGGTGATCCACGGCCACGGCCCCTGCTTCTCGGCCGGGCTGGATCTCGCGGAGCACAAGGCGCGCAGCGCGGAGGAGGTGTTCCACCACTCCCGCGCATGGCATCGCGTCTTCCGCGGCATCCGGCTGGGCCGCGTACCGACCATCGCGGCGATCCACGGCCCCTGCGTCGGCGGCGGGCTGGAGCTCGCGACCGCGTGCCACATCCGCGTCGCGGACGAAACCGCGATGTTCGCGCTGCCGGAAGGCACGCGCGGCATCTTCGTCGGGGGCGGCGCCAGCGTGCATGTCGCGCGGCTGGTCGGCGCGGCGCGGATGGCCGACATGATGCTGACGGGCCGCTCGCTGGACGGTGCCGCGGCGGAACGCGTCGGGCTCGTCACCTATGTCGAGCCCGCCGGCGGTGCGCTGGCGAAGGCGAAGGCGCTGGCGGCGAAGGTCGCGGAGGCGGCGCCGCTGACGGTACTCGGCGTGCTGCAGGCGCTGCCGCGCATCCAGGACATGAGCGAGGAGGACGGGCTCTTCGTCGAAAGCCTGGTCGCGGCGATGGCGCAGACCGGGCCCGAGGCGACGGCGCGGCTGCAGGCCTTCCTCGACAAGCGCGCGCCCAAGGCGGGGAGCTGAGCGATGGAGCTGAACGGCGCATCGGCGGTCGTCAGCGGCGGCGGGTCGGGCCTCGGCGCCGCGACGGCGGAGGCGCTGGCCAAGGCCGGCGCGAAGGTCGTGGTCTTCGACATCAACGAGGCCAATGCGCAGGCCGTGGCGCAGCGCATCGGCGGCATCGCGGTCGCGGGCGACGTGGCGGAGGAAGCGCCGCTCGCCAAGGCCGTGGAGGAGGCGGCGAAGCTCGCGCCGCTGCGGATTGCGGTCGCCTGCGCCGGCATCGCGCCGGCGGCGCGTGTGGCGGGCCGGAACGGGCCGCATGACCTCGACCTGTTTTCCCGCGTCATCCGGGTGAACCTGATCGGCACCTTCAACCTGCTGCGGCTCGCGGCCGCGAGGATGACCGCCAACGATCCGCTGCCGACGGGCGAGCGGGGGCTGGTGGTGCAGACCGCCTCCATCGCGGCCTATGAGGGGCAGATCGGCCAGGCCGCCTATTCCGCGTCGAAGGGCGGCGTGGTGGGGCTGACCTTGCCGGCGGCGCGCGAGCTCGCGCGCTTCGGCGTGCGCGTCGTGACCATCGCACCCGGGCTGATCCACACGCCGCTGATGGACACGCTGACGCCCGAGGCGCGGGAGAGCCTGGGCAGGCAGCCGCTCTTCCCGCAGCGGCTCGGGCGGCCCGACGAGTTCGCGTCCATGGTGCTGGCGGTCGCGGCCAACCCGCTGCTGAACGGATCGACCATCCGGCTGGACGGCGCGCTGAGGCTTCCGCCGGTCTAAGCGGCGAGCCACGTAGGCCGAGGCCGCGAATGCGGCCCGCCGGCAGCAGGCCGGCGAGGCAAGCCCACGGAGCGGGCGCCGGCGCCTGAGGCAAAGAAGGGCCGGGAACGACGGCGGTGGCGTGGCGCTGCATGGCGCGATGACGCACCCTTCCCGCACCACCGCTGCGCGGCGCCGCGACTGGATCGCCGCCGCGCTGCTCGGACTGATCACCTCGTCATGGTCCACGCTGGTCGCGCAGCTCGCCGCGACCAGGCTCGGGCGCGACGCCTGGCTGGACTGGATGATCGTGGCGGCGATCCCGATGCAGCAGGCGGCCCTGCGCGACGCGCCGGACTGGAGCGTGATCCTCGTCGGCATCCTGTTCCACCAGAGCGCGGACTTCGTCTGGGCATTGGTCTTCTTCGGCCTGGCCGGGCGATGGACGGCGCGGCTCTCGCCGCGCGCGATCGCGGCGGTCGCGCTGCCCTGGGCGATCTTCACCTCCGCCGCCGAATACTTCGTGATCGTGCCGTTCTGGCAGCCCGTCTTCGTGCTGGAGCAGCCCTACTGGATCGGGCTGCTGGTGCACGCGACCTCGGCCTCGCTCTATCCGCTGTATCCCTGGCTGCGCGACGCGGTGGCGCGGCGGCCGCATCCGCCGCACCGGCGCGTCGCGCGGCGCTGGGCGGCAGGTGCCGGCGCGGTGGCGGCGGTGCTGGGCGTGCTGGCCTGGCTCGGCGCGTCGGGGCACGAATGGCCGCCGAACGGCGGCGGAGCGGAGGACGCCGCCTGGATGCGGCGCATGGCGGCCCATCACCGCCAGGGCATCGCGATCGCAGGGCTGGCGGAGCAGCGCGCGGAGGATCCGCGGCTGCGGTCGCTCGCGCGGCTGATGGCGGCGGCGCAGGCCAGCGACATCGCCGTGCTGCGGCAATGGCATCTCGGCTGGTTCGCCGCGGAGCTGCCGGACGAACACGGCGAGATGCCGGGGATGCTCGGCCCGTCCGAGATGGCGGGCCTCTCCGCCGCGAGGGGCGCCGAATTCGACGCGGCCTTCGTCGTGCGCATGACGCGCCACCATCTCGGCGCGGTGCAGATGGCGGATTGGGCGCTGCGCAACGCCGGCGATCCACGGCTGCGTGTCATGGCGCATGCGCTGCGGCACGCCCAGCGCGGCGAGATCGAGCTGATGCACGGCATCCCGCGCGGCTTCGCGGTCGGCGCGGCCGCGCTCTCCGCCATGCTCGATCCCTTCGGCGAGGGCAGTGCCGAGGCGCGCGCCGGCTTTCACGGCGCCGGCGACGGCCAGAGCCACCACAGCAGCAGCCCCGCTGCGGCCAGCCATATCGAGACGATCGCAACCGCGCCGGCGATGCTGCGCGGGCGCTGATCCGCGGCCGCTGCCCGCGCGCGGCATTCCGCCATGACGGCGGGCGGCACGAGGCGCGTCACCAGGAGGATGCCGAGCGGGACGATCAGCAGGTCATCCAGGTAGCCCAGCACGGGGATGAAGTCCGGGATCAGGTCGATCGGCGACAGCGCATAGGCCGCGACGGCGACCGCCAGGGCCTTGGCGTGCCAGGGCGTCGCGGGATGGCGCGCCGCGAGGAAGACGGCGTGCACGTCCCGCTTCATCGCCTTCGCCCAGCGCTTCGCGCCGTCGAGCATCGTTCCGATCCCGCGCTTCCCAAGCCCCCGGCGCCTCGCTAAGCAGACGCGCCGTGACGTCTCCGCCCCTTGGCCCGCCCCTCATCCAGGCCGACGCCGTCGTCAAGCGCTTCGGCGCGCTGACGGCCAACGACCATGTGGACCTCACGGTGGCCGCCGGCGAGGTGCATGCCCTGCTCGGCGAGAACGGCGCGGGCAAGTCCACGCTGGTCAAGATGCTCTACGGCCTGCTGCAGCCCGATGCCGGGCGCATCCTGTGGCAGGGCGAGCCCGTCGTGCTGGACGGGCCCCGCGACGCCCGGGCGCGCGGCATCGGCATGGTCTTCCAGCACTTCTCGCTCTTCGAGGCGATGAGCGTCGCGGAGAACGTCGCTCTCGCGCTGGACCGTGCGGAGCCCCTGCCCCGAATCGCGGAGCGCCTGGCCGAGGTCAGCCGCGCCTATGGCCTGCCGCTCGATCCCGGGCGGAAGGTCTGGCAGCTCTCGGTCGGCGAGCGCCAGCGTATCGAGATCGTGCGCTGCCTGATGCAGGATCCGCGCCTGCTGATCCTGGACGAGCCGACCTCGGTCCTGACGCCGCAGGAAGCCGAGGGGCTCTTCGCCACGCTCGACCGCATCAGGGCCGAGGGGCGCGCGGTGCTGTATATCTCGCACAAGCTCGAGGAGATCAGGCGGCTCTGCGAGACCGCGACGATCCTGCGGCAGGGCAAGGTGGTCGCGCGCTGCGATCCGCGCGCGGAAAGCGCGGCGAGCCTGGCCGCGATGATGGTCGGCACCACGATCCTCGGCGTCCGGCACGACGCGGCGGAGCCGACGGGCCCGGTGCGGCTGGCCATCACCAACCTCTCGCTGCCGCCGGCGGAGGCGCATGGCGTCGCGCTGCGCGGCATCTCGCTCGGCGTCCATGCGGGCGAGGTGCTCGGCATCGCCGGCGTCGCGGGCAACGGGCAGGAGGAGCTGTTCGCCGCGATCTCCGGTGAGCGGCCGGCGGCGCGGGCGGAAGCGGTGCTGCTGGACCGGCGCGCGGTCGGCGGGCTCGACATCAATGCGCGGCGACGCCTCGGCGCGGCCTTCGTGCCGGAGGAGCGCCTGGGCCATGCCGCGGCGCCGCGCTTCGCGCTCAGCGATAACGCGCTGCTGTCGGGCCATGCGACGGGCGGCTTCGTGCGATCGGGGCTGGTGCGCCGCGGCCGGTTGCTGGGCTTCGTGGACGAGATCACCCGCGCCTTCGATGTCCGCAAGGGCCCGCGCGACCCCGAGGCGCGGGCGCTGTCCGGCGGCAACCTGCAGAAATTCGTGGTGGGGCGGGAGATCCTGCGCAGCCCGTCGCTGCTGGTGGCGGCGCAGCCGACCTGGGGCGTGGATGCCGGCGCCGCCCGGCGCATCCGCCAGGCGCTGGTGGACCTCGCGGCGCAGGGCGCGGGCGTGCTGGTGATCAGCCAGGACCTGGACGAGCTGCTGGAGATCGCGGACCGCATCGCGGTGATCTTCCATGGAAGGCTGTCCCCCGCGATGCCGGTGAAGGGGCTGACGCGCGAGACGCTCGGCCTGCTGATGGGCGGATCCGGCTTTCCCGCGGAGGAAGCGGCGTGAAGCTCCTGCTGGAGAAGCGCGACGCGACGCCGTTCTGGCTGCAGCTGGTCTCGCCGATGCTGGCGGTCGCGCTGACCCTGGTGTCCTCCGCTGCGATCTTCGCGGCGCTGGGGCTCGATCCGCTGGTCGCGCTGGATGCCTATTTCCTGAATCCGGTCTCCGACGCCTTTGGCCTACAGGAAGTTGCGGTGAAAGCGACGCCGCTGGTGCTGATCGCGGTGGGGCTCGCGCTGTGTTACCGCTCGAACAACTGGAACATCGGGGCGGAGGGCCAGTTCCTGGTCGGCGCGATGGCGGGCGGGTGGCTCGCCGTCGCGACGCATGGCGGGGCACAGGGGGCGTGGCTGCTGCCGGCGATGCTGGCGGCGGGTGCGACGGGCGGCGCGCTGTTCGCGCTGATCCCCGCGGCGCTGAAGACGCGCTTCGGCGCGAACGAGATCCTGACCTCGCTGATGCTGGTCTATGTGGCGGAACTGCTGCTGGACTGGCTGGTGCGGGGGCCCTGGCGCGACCCTCAGGGCTTCAACATGCCGGTGACCGTCACCTTCTCGGCCGATGCGACGGTGCCGCTGCTGATGGAGGGCGGGCGGCTCAACCTCGGCACGCCGATCGCGATCTTCGTGGTAATCGTGCTGGCCGTGGTCATGGGCCGCACGCTGAAGGGCTTCGAGATCCGGCTCGTGGGCGAATCGCCGCGTGCGGCGCGCTTCGCCGGCTTCGACGCGACGCGGCTGACCTGGGTGGTCTTCGCGGCCTCCGGCGCGCTGGCGGGGCTGGCGGGCATCCTCGAAGCCGCGGGGACGGTGCGCATGCTGCAGCCCGGGATCTCGCCGGGCTACGGCTTCACCGCGATCATCGTGGCCTTCCTCGGGCGGTTGAATCCCGTGGGGTGCCTGGTGGCGGGGGTGTTCCTGGCAATCACCTTCATCGGCGGCGAGAACGCGCAGATCATGTTGCGCCTGCCGCTGGACGCGACGCGGGTGATCCAGGGGCTGCTGCTATTCTACGTGCTGGCCTGCGACACGCTGCTGCTTTACCGGCCGCGGCTGGTCAGGAGCGCCGCCGCGTGACGCTACTCGAGGCGATCATCCTGACGGTCATCACGGCGTCCACCCCGCTGCTGATCGCGGCGGTCGGGGAGCTGGTGGTCGAGAAATCCGGCGTGCTGAACCTCGGCGTCGAGGGGATGATGATAATGGGCGCGGCCTGCGGGATCGTCGCCGCCATCGCGACGGGATCGGGAGCGGCGGGCGTCGCCGCGGCGGTGCTCGCGGGGATGGCGATGGCGACGCTGTTCGCGGCGCTGACGCTCGGCCTGGCGGCGAACCAGGTGGCGTCGGGGCTGGCGCTGACGATCTTCGGGCTGGGGCTCTCCGGCGTGATCGGCGCGTCGCATGTCGGCGCGCAGCGCGAGGGGATCGGCAAGCTCGCGATCCCGCTGCTGTCGGAGATCCCCTTCCTGGGGCCGGTCCTGTTCGCGCAGGATCCCTTCGTCTATGCCTCGGTCGCGCTGACCGCCTGCGTCGCCTGGTTCCTGACGCGGACGCGCGCCGGCCTCGTGCTGCGCGCCTGCGGGGAAAGTGCCGCCAGCGCGCATGCGCTGGGCTATCCGGTGCTGCGCATCCGCTTCCTCGCGATCCTGTTCGGCGGCGGCTGCGCGGGGCTGGCGGGGGCCTATCTCTCGCTGGTGCTGACGCCCTTCTGGACAAGTGGGATGACGGGCGGGCGGGGCTGGATCGCGCTGGCCATCGTGGTCTTCGCGTCCTGGCGGCCCTGGCGGGCGGCGCTCGGGGCCTATCTCTTCGGGGGCGTCACCATCCTGCAGCTGCACGCGCAGGGCGCGGGGTTCCGCGTGCCGCCTCAGCTGATGTCCGCCCTGCCCTACCTCATCACCATCGTCGTGCTGGTCGCGATCATGCGGCTGCGCCGCGGCGGGGCGGCGGGGCCGGCGGATCTCGGCACGCCCTTCGTGCCGGACCGCTAGGTCACGCCCGGCGGTTGCGCCCCGGGCAGCGCGACGGCAGGCTCGCGGCATCGAAGGAGGTCCCCCCGATGACCCTGTCCCGCCGCGCCCTGCTCGGCACCGCCGGCGCTGCCCTCGCCACCTCGGCCCAGGCCCAGGCCCAGCGCCTGAACATCGGCTTCATCCTGGTCGGCCCGGTGGGCGACTACGGCTGGTCGTACCAGCACGACCAGGGACGGCGGAAGATGATGGACGCGGTCGGCGCCGACCGTATCGCCTCCTCCGTCGTGGAGTCCGTGGCGCCGCCCGATTTCGACCGCGTGGTGACGCAGCTGCAGCGCAATGGCGCGCGGCTGATCTTCACCACCAGCTTCACCTATTTCCAGGCGACCCAGCGCGCGGCGCAGCGGATGGGCAATGTCCGCTTCGAGAGCGCGACCGGCACCGCGCCAGGCCCGAACATGGCGGTCTATGACGGTCGCTTCTACGAAGGCCGCTACATCCAGGGCGTCGTCGCCGCGCGGAAATCGCGCAGCAAGACCATCGGCTATGTCGCGGCCTTCCCGATCCCCGAGGTCATCCACGGCATCAACACGCTGATGCGCGGCGCCTGGAGCGTGGATCCCGCGATGAAGGTGCGCGTGGTCTGGGCCAACACCTGGTTCGACCCGCCGAAGGAAGCGGACGCCGCGCGCGCGCTGATCGACCAGGGCTGCGACGTGCTCTGCCAGCACACCGACAGCCCCGCGCCGCTGCAGCTGGCGGAGCAGCGCGGCATCCACGCCTTCGGCCAGGCCAGCGACATGACGCGCTTCGCGCCGCGCGCGCACCTCTTCAGCAGCATCGACGAATGGGGCGACTACTACACCCAGCGCGCCCGCGCGATGCTCGACAACAGCTGGCGGCCGACGGACACCTGGGAGGGGCTGAAGGGCGGCATGCTGCGCCTCTCGGCCTTCACCAACATGACGCCGGAGGAGCAGGCCGAGGCCGCGCGCATCCGCGACGCCATTGCCGCCGGCACGCTGCATCCCTTCGATGGCCCGATCGTGCGGCAGGACGGGACGACGGTGATCCCCGCGGGGCAGCGGCTGACCGACGAGCAGATCAAGTCCATGAACTATTTCTACCGTGGGATCGACGTCGCCATCCCATAGGGGGCGGGCGGCGCGCTTCGGCACGCCCCCTCACCCCGGCCCTCTCCCCCCTTTGGGTGGAGAGGGAGTGTGGGGCGTCTCGGCCGACAGGCTCGCCATGATTTCCTCCTCGGCAGCGAGATGCAGGCGCAGCAGCGCCTCGAGGCCGAACAGGGTGCGGCGGAGCTCGGGTCCGACCGAGCCCCACTGGCGTTCGTCCTTCGCCAGCGCGATCAGCGCAGCGACGCGTTCGGACAGCCCCTCGATATCGGCATGCATGCGCAGCAGCGGCGCCATGGGATCGAGGCCGCCGAGACGGCGCGCGGCTTCGGGATACAGCGCGCGTTCCTCCTCGTGCTGGTGCGGCAGGAGCTCGGCGCGCAGGCGCTGCTCGACGGCGGAGAGAGAAGGCAGCACGGAAGGCGAGCCGCCGATCGCCTCGGCGCCGGCGCGCAGCGTGTCGGCGAGCTCGCGCAGGCCGGCATGCTCGGCATGGCGTTCCGCCAGCCCCGCTTCGGCGGGCAGCGCGGCAGGTGCGGCCTCGTCGGGGCCGGGCCGCAGCGCGTTCAGGGCGTAGAGGATGGCGAAGACGTCGATCGCCTCCTGCACCAGCGCGCCGGCGAGCGGCGTGAGGTAGCCGGCCGCGGCAAAGGTCATGGCCAGGACGGACATGCCCATCCCCAGCAGGATCGCCTGCAGCGCGATGCGCCGCGCGCGGCGGGCGATGGCGATGGCCTCGGCCACGCGGTCCACGCGGTCCACCAGCAGCACGACGTCGCCGGCCTCGGCCGCTGCGGCGGTGCCATGCGCGCCCATCGCGATGCCGACGTCGGCGGCGGCCAGCGCCGGCGCGTCGTTCACGCCATCGCCGACCATCGCGGTTGGCGCGGCGGCGGCCTCGGCACGCACGGCTTCGATCTTGTCGGCGGGCGAGCGATCCGCCAGCACCTCGTCCAGCCGCAGCGCACGGCCGATCGGGGCGGCCGCCGCCGCGCGGTCGCCGCTGACCATGACGAGGCGCGCGACGCCCAACGCGCGCAGGCGGCGGACCGCACGCGGCGCTTCCTGCCGCAGGCCGTCGGCCATGACGAAGGCGGCGACGGCGCGGCCATCCATCGCGAGCCAGGCAACGGAGCCCGCGGCGGCCGAGACCTGCGCGGCGACCGCGAAGCCGTCATCCGGCTCGACGCTGGCGGACCGCAGGAAGCCCTCGGCGCCGAGCAGCAGGACGTGGCCTTCCACCTGGCCGGTGACGCCGCCGCCAGGGACCTCGGCTGCGCTCTCCGGCACCGGCGGCACCAGGCCGCGCGCGGCGGCGGCGGCGACGAGCGCGGCGGAGACGGGATGGGTCGAGGCCTGGGCCAGCGCGGCCGCCAGGCGCAGCGCGTCATCACGCGTCAGGCCCTCGGCGGTGTCGATGGCGGCTAGGCGCGGGCGGCCCGGCGTCAGCGTGCCGGTCTTGTCGAACAGCACGGTGCGGATGCGCGCCAGGCGTTCCAGCGCGCCGCCGCCCTTCACCACGATGCCGCGCCGCGCCGCGCGGCCGATGCCGGCGACCAGCGCGACGGGCGCGGCGAGGATCAGCGGGCAGGGCGTCGCGACGACCAGCACGGCGAGGCCGCGCACGGGATCGCCCGTCAGGATCCAGGCGCCGCCGGCCAGCAACGCGGTCGCGCAGACGAAACCGAGTGCCCAGCGATCGGCCAGGCGGGCCAGCGGCGCGCGCGCGGCGGCGGCTTCCTGGGTCAGGCGCAGGATGGCGGCGTAGGTGCTGTCGGCGGCGTCCCTGGCGGCGCGCAGGCGGAAGGCGGCGCCGGCATTCACCGCGCCGCTGCGCAGCGCCGCGCCGCGCGACAACGCGACGGGCAGCGCCTCGCCGGTTAGTGCGCTCTCGTCGAGCGTCGCGGCTTCGTCCTCCAGCACGCCGTCCACGGCGACGGTCTCGCCGGGGCGGACCAGCAGCAGGTCGCAGGGGCGGACGGCGGCGACGTCCACCTCGGTCAGCGTCTCACCCTCGATGCGCGCGGCGCGGCGCGGGGCGCGGGCCATGAGGTCGGTGAGCGCGCCGGTGGCACGCCCCTCGGCCCAAGCCTCCAGTGCCTCGCCGCCGGCAACCATCAGGCCGATGACGGCCGCCGCCGCGGCTTCCTGCAGCAGGACGGCGCCGAGGATGGCGGCAAGCGCCACGGCATCCACGCCGATCCGCCCACCCAGCAGGGACCGGACCAGCCCGATCGCGACATGGAAGGCGACCGGCAGCGCGGCCGCTGACCAGGCAAGAGCGGCGGCATCCGGGAAGCCAGACACGCGCAGCGCGCCGCCGAGGATCAGGCCAGCCAGCACCCAGCAGAGCAGCAGGTAGCGCGTCATGTCGCCTCGTGGGCGGTGGCCATGCCATTCAGCATGCGCCGGAACGGCAGAAGGGCGACATGGGATGGATCAAGCGGCGGCAACCATCGCGTGCAAAGCGAGACATTCCGCGACCGTAAATGGAATACAATTTACTGGATAACGCGACCGCGAGCCGCCTACACGTGTCCGTGAGCCCGGCGAGAGGCGCCGGCGGATCAAGGGGATGGGGTGGACGGATGGCGACACGTATTCTTATCGCGGATCACCACGCCGAGGACGGCGAGGCGCTGGCCGCTTTCCTCACCCGGCAGGGGCTCGGCACGGAGTGCTGGAACGCCGGCGACGCCCTGCTGCAGCGCCTGGCGGTGCAGCCGCCGGCGCTGGTGCTTCTGCACCGGCGCGTGCGGACCGAGCCGGACCTGACGGTGCTGCGCCGGCTGCGGGCGGCGTCCTCCGTGCCCGTGATGCTGCGGGCGATGGACGGCGACGACGAGGTGGACCGCGTGCTGGCGCTGGAGATCGGCGCCGACGACTACCTCCGCCAGGACACCGGCCCGCGGGAGGTGCTGGCCCGCATCCGCACGGTGCTGCGGCGCGTGCGCATCGTGCCGCCACGGGACGATGCGCGTGGCGGCTGGCGGCTCTGCCTGCGGCAGCGGGAGCTGTTCGCCCCGGACGGGCGGGCGCGGCACCTGACCTCGGCCGAGTTCGAGCTGCTGCAGAGCCTGGCGCGGCAACAGGGCATGCCGGTGCATCGCGACGCGTTGTCGCTGTCGGTGCTGCGCCGGCCCTATCACCCGGAGGACCGGGCGCTGGACAACATCGTGCTGCGGTTGCGGCGCAAGCTCGGCGACGAGGGCGCGGCGGCGCGGCTGATCAAGTCGGTCCGCGGGATCGGGTATGTCTTCGTCGGCTTCGACGTGGTCACCGGCATGCCGCCGGTGGCGGCGAACGAGGCGGCCGCGGAGATGGCGATCGCCAGCTGAGGGGGCGACGAAGCCCTCTCCACCCGCAGGGGGGAGAGGGCTTTCTCGCTAGACCGTCAGCAGGCGGCGGACGGCGGGCTCGTCGAGCTCGTCCGTCGGGCCGGCCATCGCGACCTCGCCGCGCACCATCACCGTGATGGTGTCCGCGAGGTCGCGGGCGAAATCGTAGTACTGCTCGACCAGCACGACCGCCATGTTGCGGCCGCGCGCGAGGTGGCGGATCACCTTCGCAATGTCCTTGATGACATTGGGCTGGATGCCCTCGGTCGGCTCATCCAGGATCAGCAGTCGCGGCCTGGCGCAGAGAGCGCGCGCGATCGCCAGCTGCTGCTGCTGCCCGCCGGAGAGGTCGCCGCCGCGGCGACGCAGGAACTGGCGCAGGATGGGAAAGAGGTCGAAGACCTCGCTGTCCACGCTGCTGCCTCGCGGGGCAGCGGCGAGCGCTGTTTCCAGGTTCTCCTGCACGGTGAGGAAGGGAAAGATCTCGCGGCCCTGCGGGACATAGCCGATGCCGGCCCGCGCGCGCTCCGCGGGGCCGAGCGACGTCACGTCGCGGCCTTCCCATGTGATGGTGCCGGCCTTCACGCGCTCGAGCCCCATGATGGCGCGCAGCAGCGACGACTTGCCCACGCCGTTGCGGCCGAGCACGGCGGTCACCTTGCCGGGCTGCGCGGACATGGAGACCCCACGAAGGCACCGGCTTGCGCCGTAGAAGAGATCGATGGCGGCGACGTCGAGCATGCTTCTAGCGACCGAGGTAGACTTCGATCACGCGCTCGTCGTTCTGCACGTGGTCGATGGAGCCTTCGGAGAGCAGGCTGCCCTCGGCGAGCACCGTGACGCGGCAATTGAGCGCGCGGACGAATTCCAGGTCGTGCTCCACCACCACGACGCTGCGCCGGCCCGCGATGCGGACCAGGAGCGCGGCGGTGTGCTCGGTCTCGGCGTCGGTCATCCCTGCGACGGGCTCGTCCACCAGCATGAGGTCGGGGTCCTGCATCAGCAGCATGCCGATTTCCAGCCATTGGCGCTGGCCGTGGGAGAGGATGCCGGCCAGGTCGCGGGCGCGCTCCGTCAGGCCGATCTCCTGCATCGTGGCCTCGATGCGCGACTTCGCCTCGCCGGTCAGGGCCCAGCGGATGCAGGCGATCGGGCCGCGGGGCGCCTTGAGCGCGAGCTCGAGATTCTCGAACACCGTCAGCGCGTCGAAGACCGTGGGCTTCTGGAACTTGCGGCCGATGCCGAGATTGGCGATGGCGGCCTCATCCATGCGGGTGAGGTCCGCATCGCCGAAACTGACGACGCCCGTCGTCGGGCGCGTCTTGCCGGTGATGCAGTCCATCATCGTGGTCTTGCCCGCGCCGTTCGGGCCGATCACGGCGCGGAGCTCGCCGGGCTCGACGACGAGGGCCAGGTTGTTCAGCGCCCTGAAGCCGTCGAAGACGACGGAGACACCGTCGAGATAGAGGCGCCGGCCCTTCACTTCGGGCGCCCCTGCAGCAGACCGATCAGGCCGCGAGGCAGGAACAGCGTCACCAGCACGAAGAGGCCGCCGAGCACGAAGAGCCAGAGATCCGGCGCCGCGGAGGTCAGCCAGGTCTTGAGCCCGTTCACGCTGAAGGCCCCGAGCACCGCCCCAACCAGCGTACCCCGCCCGCCGACCGCGACCCAGATCACCGCCTCGATCGAGTTGCCCGGGCTGAACTCGCCGGGGTTGATGATCCCGACCTGGGGGACATAGAGCGCGCCGGCCAGGCCCGCCATCATCGCGGACAGCACGAAGGCGAAGAGCTTGTGGCTGGTCACGTCGTAGCCGAGGAAGCGCACGCGGCTTTCCGCATCACGGATCGCGGTCAGCACGCGGCCGTATTTCGTGGCGGTCAGCCAGCGGCAGAGCGCGTAGCAGCCGACCAGCGAGACCAGCGAGGCGTAGAACAGCGCGGCCCGCGCGGGGGAGGTGTTGAGCGGCATGCCCAGCAGCTCCTTGAAGTCGGTGAAGCCGTTGTTGCCGCCGAAACCCATGTCGTTGCGGAAGAAGGCCAGCATCAGCGCATAGGTCATGGCCTGGGTGATGATGGAGAGATAGACGCCGGTGATGCGGCTGCGGAAGCAGAGGAAGCCGAGGACGAAGGCCAGGAAGCCCGGCACCAGCAGCACCATCAGCATGGCGAAGGGGAAGCTGTCGAAGCCTAGCCAGTACCAGGGCAGTTCGCGGTAGCCCAGGAACACCATGAAGTCCGGAAGCACGGGATGCCCGTAGACGCCGCGCGGCCCGATCAGCCGCATCAGGTGCATGCCCATGGCGTAGCCGCCGAGTGCGAAGAAGGCGCCGTGGCCGAGCGAGAGGATGCCGGTGTAGCCCCAGGCGAGGTCCAGCGACAGCGCGAGGATCGCGTAGCAGATCCACTTGCCCGTCACGCTGACCAGGAAGTCGGAGACGTGGAAGGCATTGTCGCGCGGGAGCAGGTTCAGCAGCGGAAAAGCCGCCAGGATCAGGACGACCAGGATCAACCCGGCCCGCAGGCCGAGCCGCGCGCGGGAGAGCGGCGGCGGCTCGGATACCGCCACGCTCATGCCTCGGCCGCCCTGCCCTTCTGGGCGAAGAGCCCGCGCGGCCGGCGCTGGATGAACAGCATGATCGCGACCAGCACCACCACCTTGGCCAGCACCGCGCCGACCCAGGGCTCCATCACCTTGTTGATGAGGCCGAGGCTGAAGGCGCCGATCAGCGCGCCGGCCAGGCTGCCGACGCCGCCGAAGACCACGACGAGGAAGCTGTCGATGATGTAGCCCGTGCCGAGGTTGGGCGAGACGTTGTCGATCTGGCTCAGCGCCACGCCGGCGATCCCCGCGATGCCGGAGCCGAACGCAAAGGTCAGCGCGTCCACGCGGCCCGTGCGGATGCCCATGGCGGACGCGATGGCGCGGCGCTGCGTGACTGCGCGCATCTCGAGCCCGAAGCGGGTGAAGCGGATCGCGGCCACGACCAGCTGCAGCACTACCAGGCTGAAGGCGAGGATCCAGAGCCGGTTCTGCGTCACCGGGATGTCGAAAGGCAGCATCAGCGTCCCCTGCATCCAGGGCGGGCTGATGACCTCGCGGTTCTGCGCGCCGAAGGCCAGGCGCACCGCCTGCTGGATCATCATGCCGACCCCGAAGGTCATCAGCAGCGTCTCGAGCGGGCGGCCGTAGAGGTGCCGGATCAGCCCGCGTTCCAGCGCCGCGCCGGCGAGCGCCGTCACCAGGAAGGCCGCCGGCACGGCCAGCGGCAGCGCCCAGGGCTGCAGCCAGGGGATGTCGCGCGTGAGGTCCTGCACCACGACGGTGGTGTAGGCGCCGAGCATGACGAACTCGCCATGCGCCATGTTGATCACGCCCATGACGCCGAAGGTCACGGCCAGGCCGAGCGCGGCCAGCAGCAGCACGGATCCCAGCGACAGGCCCTGGAACGTCGTCTCCACCGCGCGGCGGATCGCCAGCCGCGTGTCGATCGCAGCCACGGCCTCCTCGATCTGCGGCAGCAGGTCGGGGTTGGCGGCGCGGGCCTCGAGCAGGATGGAGCGTGCCTCGGGCGAGGCGGTGGCGCCCAGCGTCGCGATGCCGGCGAGCTTGGCGTCGCGGTCCGACGCGATCAGGCGGGACGCGCCGAGCGCGAGCTCCATGCGTTCGCGGATGCGCCCGACCGTCTCGCGCTGCAGCGCGGCTTCCAGCAGCGCGACGTTCTCGGCGCTGCGCGTGCGGAAGACGGCCTCGGCCGCGGCCAAGCGCTCGGCAGGGTCAGGCGAGACGATCTGCAGCCGGCCGAGCGCGCCGCGCAGAGTGACGCGAACGCGGTTGTTGATGTTGATGCGCTGCGGCTCGGGCGAGGGCGTGGGCACCACGGCACCGGTCGCGGCATCGGTCAGGGTCGAGCCGTCGCGCAGCAGCAGCGCCCCCTCGGCAGTGCGCAGCAGGCGCCCGTCGTTCAGCGCACGCAAGATCGGCAGCGCGCGTGGATCGGCCAGCGTCCCCAGGCGGTCCACCGCCTCGGCCTGTTGGTTGAAGTTGCCGCCAAGCCCCGGCAGGGCCTCGACGAAGGCATCCTGCGCGCGCGCGGGGATGGCCGCGACGAGCAGCAGGAGGAGAAGAAGGATGCGCCTCATGCAAGGGGTGGACGGGGCGCGGCGCGCCCCGTCCTGTCCGCTCAGCCGCGGCGGCGGTTGGCGTTCTCGGGGATGAACTGCGACCAGTTCTCCGCCGGCACCGCGTTCGGCGTCTTCCAGACTACGTTGAACTGGCCGTCGGCCTGGATCTCGCCGATCATCACGGGCTTGGACAGGTGATGGTTCGGCAGCATCGCCTCCTCGAAGCCGGCGGGGGCGTTGAACTTCTGGCCGATCACCGCCGTCCGCACCGCATCCACGGCCGTGCTGCGCGCCGCGGTCACCGCCTGGGCCCACATGTTGAAGCCGGTGTAGGTGGCCTCCATCGGGTCGTTGGTCACGCGGCGCGGGTTCTTGATGTAGGCCTGCCAGAGGTTCTTGAACTCGGTATTCGCGGGCGACTGGACCGACATGAAGTAGTTCCAGGCCGCGAGATGGCCGACCAGCGGACGCGTGTCGATGCCGGCGAGCTCCTCCTCGCCGACGGAGAAGGCGACGCAGGGGATGTCGGTCGCGGTGATGCCCTGGTTGCCGAGCTCGCGGTAGAAGGGGACGTTGGCGTCGCCGTTGATGGTGGAGACGATCGCGGTCTTCTTGCCCTCGCCGGCGAAGCGCTTGACGCGAGCGACGATGCCCTGCCAGTCGCTGTGCCCGAAGGGCGTGTATTCCTCCATGATGTCGGCGTTGCCGATTCCCTTGGAATTGAGGAATCCGCGCAGGATGCGGTTGGTCGTGCGGGGATAGACGTAGTCCGTGCCAAGCAGCGCGATGCGCGTGGCGCCGCCGCCATCGGCCGACATCAGGTATTCCACCGCGGGGATGGCCTGCTGGTTCGGCGCGGCGCCGGTGTAGAAGATGTTGCGGCTCTCTTCCTCGCCCTCGTACTGGACGGGGTAGAAGAGCATGCCGTTCAGCTCCTCGAAGACCGGCAGGACGGACTTGCGGGACACCGAGGTCCAGCAGCCATAGGTCACGTCCACGCGGTGCACCTGCAGCAGCTCGCGCGCCTTCTCGGCAAACAGCGGCCAGTTGGAGGCGGGGTCTACCACCACGGCCTCGAGGCGGCGGCCGAGCAGGCCGCCTTTGCTGTTCTGGTGCTCCACCATCATCAGGACGGTGTCGCGCAGTGCGGTCTCGGAGATCGCCATGGTGCCGGACAGCGAATGCAGCACGCCGACCTTGATCGGGGCGGATTGCGCCATCGACGGCTTGATGTTGGGGAAGGCGATCGCGGCGGCGGCGCCGGCGAGCGCGGCGCGGCGGGTGAGCTTGAAGCTGGTCATGCGGGGGTCGAAGCCTCCTCTTGGGCATGGCTCGCCCAGGCACGCGCCGCCATCGGCGCGCGTGGTGGCCGGACCGGGTCTTGCGAGTTGCGTGCCAGAGCGTGATGCCGGCGTGGCAACACGGTCCTGCGCGGCATGGCGGCACGCACCAGCGACGGCTGCCCCGATCGGAGGCAGCCCATGCATCACGGAAGCGGTAGCCCGCCCAACTCGTGGGCAGATGGGCAAAGCGCAATCCGCGCTTCGCCTGCCGGACGATCAACGGAGACGCTTTTCCTCCCCGCTCCTGAAAGCGGAGCAGACAGATCGCGTCAGCAGCAGGTGAAGCGCCCGCCGCCGCCGAACCGTGCGTCCTGGCGGTTGCGGAAGAACTCGGCCGGCGTCATCGGCGCGGTGTCCGGGTGCGTCCGCCTGATATGCGCGACATAGGCCTCGTAGCTGGGCTGACCGACCATCAGCCGCGCGGTGTCGCAGGCGCAGCGCAGGAGGGCTGCCAGGCCACCGGGCTGCGCGGTCATTCCGCGCCCGCCGGCGCGGCGCCGCCGACCTCCCGCGCGGTCCAGTGATGGGTGCGATACGCGTCGAGGCAGGCGCGGATGCCGAAGGCGACGATGGCGACGACGACCGCGATGAAAAGCAGGGCAAGCGCGGCGTCGACGTAGTCGTTCACCACGACCTGACGCATCTGGTCGAGGCTGCGGGCCGGCGCCAGCACGCGCCCTTCCGCGATCGCATCCTGGAAGCGGGACGCATGCGACAGGAAGCCGATGCGCGGATCGGAATGGAACACTTTCTGCATCCCCGCCGTCAGCGTGCAGGCGACCAGCCAGACCGTCGGCACGATCGTCACCCATGCGTAACGCTCCCGCTTCATGCGGAAGATCACGACGGTGCAGAGCGTCAGCGCCACGGCCGCCAGCATCTGGTTGGAGATGCCGAAGAGCGGCCAGAGCGTGTTCACACCGCCCAGCGGATCCGTCACGCCCTGGTAGAGGAAGTAGCCCCAGGCCGTGACGCAGATCGCGGTCGCCAGGATGCTCGACCCCCAGCTTTCGGTGTTGCGCATCGCGGGGAAGGCGACGCCGAGCAGGTCCTGCAGCATGAAGCGGCCGGTGCGGGTTCCAGCGTCCACCGCCGTCAGGATGAACAGCGCCTCGAACAGGATGGCGAAGTGATACCAGAAGGCCATCATGGCCTTGCCGCCGATGACCTGGTGGAAGATGTGGGCCATGCCGACGGCGAGAGTCGGCGCACCGCCGGCGCGGCTGATGATGGTGGTCTCGCCGACGTCCTGGGCAGCCTGGGCGATGGTCGCCGCGTCCGTGGCGAAGCCCATGGCGGTCACGGCGGCGGCGGCGGTCTCCGGCGTCGTGCCGACGATGCCGCCCGGGCTGTTCATGCTGAAGTAGATGCCGGGCTCGATCACGCAGGCCGCGACGAGCGCCATGATGGCGACGAAGCTCTCCATCAGCATGCCACCATAGCCGATGAAGGGGACGTCGGCCTCGGTCGCGATCAGCTTCGGCGTGGTGCCCGACGAGATCAGGCTGTGGAACCCCGACACCGCCCCGCAGGCGATGGTGATGAAGAGGAAGGGGAACAGGCTCCCGCTCCAGACCGGGCCGGTGCCGTCCACGAAGCGCGTGACCGCCGGCATCTCGAGCCGCGGCGCGACGACGAGGATGCCGAGCGCGAGTGCGATGATCGTGCCGACCTTGAGGAAGGTGGAAAGGTAGTCGCGCGGGGCCAGCAGCAACCAGACCGGCAGGATGGAGGCGACGAAGCCATAGCCGATCAGCATCCAGCAGAGCTCGGTGCCGCTGAAGGTAAAGGCCGCCGCCCATTCCGGGTCCTGCGACACCCACTGCCCACCCATGATCGCGAGCATCAGCAGCACGAAGCCGGCGATCGAGGCCTCGCCGATCGCGCCGGGGCGGATGTGGCGCATCCAGACGCCCATGACCATCGCGATCGGGATGGTCGCGGCGACGGTGAAGGTGCCCCAGGGGCTGTCGGCCAGCGCCTTGACCACGATCAGCGCAAGGACCGCCAGGATGATCACCATGATCATGAAGGCGCCGAGCAACGCGACGACGCCGGCGACGGTGCCCATCTCGGACCGCACGAGCTCGCCGAGCGAGCGCCCGTCGCGGCGCATGGAGACGAACAGCACCATGCTGTCCTGCACGGCACCCGCCAGCACCACGCCGGCCAGGATCCACAGCATGCCCGGCAGGTAGCCCATCTGCGCGGCCAGCACGGGGCCGACCAGCGGGCCCGCGCCGGCGATGGCGGCGAAGTGGTGGCCGAACAGCACGGCGCGGTTGGTCGGGACATAATCCAACCCGTCGTTGCGGCGCACCGCCGGGGTCGGGCGGGACGGGTCCAGCTGCATCACGTTCTGCGCGATGTAGAGCGCGTAGTAGCGATAGGCCACGAAGTAGGTCGCCACCGCCGCGACGACGATCCAGAGGGCGTTAACGGGCTCCCCGCGCTCGGTCGCGACGATGCCGAGCGCGACGGCGCCGAGGATGCCGAGGGCGATCCAGGGCAGATGGGACATGATGCCGTTGGCGCGCATGGACGTCTCCCGCCCGTGCCGCCTGCGGGGGCCGGGCCATTCCTTTTCAATCGCACCGGGCGCCTTCCGGGTTGCAGCCACTCCCCCTATCCTGCGCGCCGAGGAGGAAACGGCATGGACTGGCAGATGCGGATCGAGGACGAGGCGGCGCTCGAGGACGTCCTTTCGATCCCGGACGAGGCGCTGCGCGCGGACCTCGCCGCGGTGCCGGGCGACCTGCTGGTGCTGGGCGCCGCGGGGAAGATGGGCCCAACGCTCTGCCGGCTGGCCAGGCGCGCCGATCCCGCGCGGCGCGTGATCGCGGTGGCGCGATGGTCGGAGCCCGGCCTGCGGGAGCGGATGGAGGGTTGGGGCATCGAGTGCCTGTCGGCCGACCTGACGGACCGCGCGGCGCTGGCCGCCCTGCCCGACGCGCCGAACGTGGTGTTCATGGCGGCGCGCAAGTTCGGCTCGACCGGGAACGAGGCGCTGACCTGGCAGATGAACGTGGTGCTGCCGGCGATGGTGGCGGAGCGATATCCCACTTCGCGGATCGTCTTCTTCTCCACCGGCAACGTGCTGCCGATGGCGGCGGTGAACGGGCCATCGCCGGACGAGAGCGCCAGGCCCGGCCCGGTCGGCGAATACGCCGCGAGCTGCCTGGGGCGCGAGCGCGTCTTCCAGCATGCCGGCGCCGCGCGCGGCACCAGGCTCTTCGGCATCCGGCTGAACTATGCGATCGACCTGCGCTACGGCGTTCTGCACGACGTCGCGACCAAGGTGCTGGCTGGCACGCCGGTGCCGTTGGCCATGGGGCATGCCAACGTCATCTGGCAGGGCGACGCCAATGCCTGGGCGCTGCGCGCGCTGCGCCATGCCGATGCGGCCTGCCCCATCATGAACGTGACAGGGCCGGAGACCGTCTCGATCCGCTGGCTCGCCACGCGCTTCGGTGCGTTGATGGGCCGCACGCCGGAATTCACGGGCACCGAGGCGCCGGAAGCGCTGCTGTCCAACGCCGCCTGGGCCTTCGCCCTCTTCGGCTATCCCCGCGTGCCGCTGGACCGCATGGTCCATTGGGTCGCGGATTGGGTGCAGCGCGGCGGCCGCGCGCTGGGCAAGCCCACCAAGTTCGAGGTCCGGGACGGGAGGTTCTGATGGCACTTCGCTGGCAGGACTGGCCGACGGGCATCGCGGAGCGGCTGCGCGCGGGCTGCGTGATCCCGGCCCATCCGCTCGCGCTGCGGGCGGACCGGACGCTGGATCCGCGTCGGCAGAAGGCGCTGTCGCGCTACTACCTGGATGCGGGGTCGGGCGGGCTCGCGGTCGGCGTGCACACCACGCAATTCGCGATCCGCGAGGTCGGGCTGTACGAGCCCGTGCTGAGGATCGCCGCGGAAGCGGCGGGGGAGCAGCGCACGCCGCCGATCCTGGTCGCCGGGGCGATCGGGCGGACCGAGCAGGCCGTGCGGGAAGCGCGTATCGCCCGCGATCTCGGCTACCACGCCGTGCTGCTCTCGCTCGCGGCCTGGAAGGGCGCGGGGGAGGACGAGATCGTGACGCACTGCGCGGCAGTGGCCGCGGAGATGCCGCTGGTCGGCTTCTACCTGCAGCCCGCCGTCGGCGGCGTGCCGCTCCCCGCGTCCTTCTGGCGGCGCTTCGCGGCGCTGCCGAACGTCGTCGCGATCAAGATCGCGCCCTTCAACCGCTATGCGACGCTCGACGTGCTGCGCGGCGTGCAGGAAGCGGGCGCGGCGGACCGCGTCGCGCTCTACACCGGGAACGACGACCACATCGTCGGCGACCTGCTGACGCCCTTCGACCTCGGTAGCGGTCGGCCGCTGCGCATCGTGGGCGGGCTGCTCGGCCACTGGTCGGTCTGGACCCATGCGGCGGTCGCGCTGCACCGGCGCTGCCGCGGCGTCGCCGACGGCCCGATCCCGCCGGCGCTGCTGGCGCAGGATGCGCAGGTCACGGAGATGAACGCCGCGGTCTTCGATGTCGCCAACGCCTTCCACGGCGTCATCGCGGGCTGCCACGAGGTGCTGCGCCGCCAGGGCCTGCTGGAGGGCATCTGGTGCCTCGATCCGCATGAGGGGCTGTCGCCCGGCCAGGCGGAGCTGCTGACCGCGGTCTCCGCGCGCTACCCGCACCTCACGGACGATGCCTTCGTGCGGGACAATCTCGACCGGTGGCTGCGCTGAGACGCCGCGCGCTGCTCGGCGCCGGCCTGGCACTGCCGGGCGCGGCGCTGGGCCAAGTGATCCCGAGCGACCAGTCCGTCGCGCCCGCGACCTTCTTCAACCCGACCAACGACCGCATCGCCGAAGCCTTCTGCGCCATCGCCTTCGGCGGCGACGCCGAGACCGGCGCGCCGCCGCGAGACCGGCTGCTGCGCTTCCGCACGCCGATGCGCATCGCGACACTCGGCGAGGATGCGGCGCGCTACACGCCCTGGGTCGTGGCGCATGCGCGCACCCTGTCGCGGGCGACCGGCCAGCCGGTCGGCCTCTCCGCGCCGGCGGAGGCCAGCGTCGTCGTCCTGCTGACGCGCGACGCGCCCCGCTTCCTGCGCGAGAGCGGGCAACGCGCGACGCTGGTGCGGATGTTCGGCGGCGAGGCCGCGCTGGACGGATTCCTCGGCGCCATCACGCTCGCCAATGGCGGGCTCTTCACGCCGGCCTTCGCGTCGGGGCGGCCGCACGACATCGTGGGCGGGCTGGTGCTGATCCCGACCGACCGCGACCCCGCCATGATCTACGGCGCGGTCGTGGAGGAACTGTCCCAGCTCCTCGGCCTGCTCGGCGACGACGACCGCGTGGGCTGGTCCATCTTCAACGACGCCAGCCCCTATGTGGACCTGACCGATCCCGACCGCTGGATGCTCCGCCTGCTGTATGACCGCTCGATCCGGCCCGGCATGACACGGCCCGAGGCATTGCGTGCCGCCACCGAGGCGATGCGAAGGCTCCGGCCGGAAGGCATCATCGCCGGGTCGGTGATGCCTGATTTCGACGTGCCGGATGCGCAGGTCGTGGAGGGGTTGCTGTCGCTCGCCTTCGCAAACGGGCGCACCCGCCTGGCGCGCTGGGACGAGCCGGTCCGGGTTCGCGTCGTGACTGACGAGGCCGCTTCGCCCTACCGCTTCTGGGCCGGCGCGTTGATCGGGCAGCTCGCCTTCCTCACGCGCCACGCGATCGAGGCGGCCGAGACGCGCGCGAACCTCGCAATTGTCATCGCCCGCGATGTCGAAGCGGTGAGCGGGTCGCTCGGTCCCGGCATGACGACCGTCGCGGTGCGCGGCGACGCCTCGCCGACACGGATCTGGGCGGAACTAGTGGCGCGGACCAGCCGCCTCCTCGGGCAGTTCGGGACGGATGACGCGCTGGAGGCCAGCAGTTTCAGGACATCGCTGCCCTATCTCGACCTCACGACGCTAGACCAGCGGATGCTGCGGCTGCTGTATCTCTCGGGGCTACGGCCGGGCATGACGCTGGCGGAGGCGCGCGAGGGTGCGCGGCGGACGGTGGGGCTGAGCCGGATCGCGCCGTAGCGTTCAGGGCCAGGCGGCCTTCGGCATCGGCTCCATCGCGGCGACGTCGGGCTCCTCCGTCGCGCCCAGGCCCGCGACGTCCAGCGACCCGATCTCCAGCGCGCCGTCGCGGATGCGCAGCCGCGGGCCGCGCGGCGTGTCGGCATAGAGGTCGGGATGCGCTTCCATGAAGCGCACGGCTTCCGCCTTCGGGCGGCCGGCGAAGCCGTCGACGAAATGGTGGCCGTTGCGCTCGACATGCGGGAGGCCAAGCAGCGCGACCAATGCGAGGTCCTGCTGCACGCAGACGCCCGCCAGCGTGGTCAGGTCCTCGGCCGACATGAAGTAGCGCTCGCGGCCTTCCGCCGCGTTCCAGGCGCGGCAGCGCGCGAGGTTGATGATCGAGCGCCACACGCCCTTGCAGGATTTCGACGACACGCCGGCATAGCCGAGCCCGCGGCCCGTGACGAAGGCATCGAGCGGCCCGTCGCTCTCGTCCAGGATCACCGGGCGCGCAGCGCCGAGCGTGCTCATGCCGGTCTCGAGCGCCCTGGCGCGCTTCACGGGCTGCTCGATGAACAAGATGGAGGCGCAGAGCTTCGCCAGCCGCGGCTCGGCCTCGATCGCGCGCCACAGCGCCAGCGCGCCCTCGGCGTCCTCGTATTGCTCGTTGCCGTCCAGGCTCGCGTGGTAGCCGCCATGCAGGCGGTCGAGCACCGTGGCGATGCGGGAGAGGCGATCCACGTCCGCCGCGACATTCCCGCCGACCTTCAGCTTCCAGTAGCGGTGGCGATACGTCGCGACGACTTCCTCCAGCGTCTCGGGCAGGCCGTCATTCACGCGCTCCGCCTGATCCGCGGCGGTGATGGGGTCCACCAGGCCCACGGTGTGGCGGGCGTGCAGGCGCGTCAGGGGCTGCGCGGATGCAAGCATGCCCCCGAGGTCGAAGCTCGCGAGGTCGGACGCGACCGCATGCGGCGCCATGCCGCCGATGTTCGCGCGCATGCCCGTCCAGAACGACACGCGGCGTGCCTTCAGCAGCGCGTCCAGCATCGCGCGGTCCAGCAGCGCCCGGCCGTAGCTCGCGACCAACGGGTTCAGCTTCTCCGCAGCGCCGGCCTGCGTCACCGCGGCGTAGCTGTCGGCGAAATGGCCGAAGGCGGTGGCGGCGCCGGCGGCGCGCGTCGCCTCCTCCGCAATCTCCAACGCGCGGCGAAGCTGGTGCTCGTTCTGCGCATCCGTCAGCGCGGGATCCTTGTCGAACCACTTGGCCGCAAGCGTCTCGGCCGCCACGCCCCACTGCTCCGTGCCGTCCTCCAGCCGGATGCGCGCGCGGATCACGGCCTGGCGGCCATGCGTGACGGTGATCACGCCGAAGCGGAAGGGAAGGCGCAGGCGGAAGGGCCATTCGAAGCGCTGCGTCTCGACGAGGCTGAACTTCGGCGCGTCCATCACAGCGTCTCCAGGATGCCCGAGAGATACCCGATCGCGCGCGCGGCGCTGGTAGCCCCGTCGGGGTGGTAGTCGAAGGGCTCCACCGCGCAGAAGCCGGTGTAGTGCGTGTCCTTCAGCGCGCGCAGCACCGGCGCGAAGCGGTCGGTCCCCTGCCCCGGGCCGCGGCGGTTGCGGTCGTTCAGGTGGACATGCGCGATCCAGCCCGTGGGGACGAAGCGGCGGAGCAGCGTCTCGGCGGGCTCGGCCTCGCCATTGCCGGCGGCGCTGACGTCCAGCATCGTCTTCAGCCCGGGCGAAGCGATGCGCGCGACGATCTCGATGGCTTCCGCGACCGTCGTCGCCCAGTTGGTCTGGCCGGCGTCGAGCGGCTCCAGGCAATAGGTCAGGCCGTGCTGCGCCGCCAAGGCGCCGGCCTTCGCCATCGCCTCCTCCGCCCGCTCAGCGTCGCCATGCCCCGCGACCTGGCGCTGCCTCGGCGAGCCATGCACCAGCAGCGTCGCGCCGAGATCGGCGGCCAGGCCGATCAGACGCTCCACGGCATCCAGCGTGCGCGCGCGGATCGCGGCATCGGCCGTCGTGATGGACAGGCCCGCCGGCGCGACCAGCAACCAGTGCAGCGAGGTGATCGGCGCGCCCTCCCCTTCCGCGATGCGCCGCAGTTCGGCGCGGCGCGAGGCGGGCAGAAGGTGCGGCGCCTCGGCATCCAGCGTGAAGGGCGCGACCTCGAGTCCGGCGTAGCCGAGCGACGCTGCCAGCTTTGCCTGCGCGTGGAAGGGCAGCGTGGCGACGACCTCGTTGCAGAGCGCGATGCGCATCATGTCTCCCCGACCGCGACCACGCGGCCTTCTCGCGCGGAACGGCGCGCGGCATCCAGGATCGCCAGCGGCGCGACGCCGCCTTCCGTCAAGCCCGGGCCCTGCGGGACGCGCGTCGCGACCGCGTGCAGGAAGGCATCGAGCTCCGCCGTCACGACGCCGAGCGGATCGAGCGCGGGGACGTCCATCACCTCCCGCGGGGCGTGGTGCGGCAGCCAGGCCCCGCCTTGCGCGGGCTCGTGGCGGCCGCGGCGCAGCGCCAGGCGCTCGGCGGCGAAATCCAGCTCCGCCAGCGCGTCGCGGCCCGCGACCGCCAACAGCTTGCGCGTCTCCGCGCCGGGCACGACGGCGTCCGCGTGCTCCCCGGGCAGGACGCAGCCGGCCTCGATGAAGCCGGTGAGGCCCGAGGGGAAGATCAGATGGATCAGCGCGAGATCCTCCTGCCCGCGGTCGAGCGGATCGGCGGTCGTCGCGAAGACGCGGGCCGGCGCCTCTTGCGCCAGCCAGGGCAGCAGATCCGCGAAATGCACCGCGTCGTTCAGCAGCGCGCCGGAATCGCTCCGCGCGCGCTTCAGCCCCGACATGCGGGCGGAGAGGTGATGCAGCCGGCCGAAGGCGCCCTCCGCGACCAGCGCGCGCAGCGCCTGCGCCTTGGGATGGAAGCGGAAATAGAGGCCGAGTTGCACGATCCGGCCCTGCGCGGCCGCAAGCGTCGCCAGCCCCGCGCTTTCGGCCGCCGTTTCGGTTGCGGGCTTCTCCAGGAACAGGTCGCGGCCGGCGCGCAGCACGGCCCCGGCCAGCGCGACATGGGTGGCGGGCGGCGTCGCCACGATCGCCGCGTCGCACCAGGCCAGGCCGTCCTCCAGCCGCTCCACGAAGTCCAGCCCGGGCAGGGCCGCGACCGCGGTGTCGTAGCCGCGCGCCGGCACGCCGAGCCGCGCGAGCGCAGCGGCATGCACGCGCCCGAAGGCGCCGGCGCCGATCAGCAGGACCCTGGCCATCGTCACCAGCGAAGGACGCGCAGCGCGCGCGGTCAAGGAGCCGCACGCCGGTCCGCGCGTTGGCGTGCGCATGGACAGCGCGGATCGCCGCACCGTGCTCGCCGCCGACCGCACCGTGCTGGCCGCGGAACGCACCTATGCCGCCTGGGTGCGCACCGGGCTGACGTCCCTGGCCAGCGGCGTCGGCGCGAAGAAGGTCCTCGGCGGCGTGCTGCCGGACTGGGCCGTGGTGCTGACGGCCTCCGTCCTCGTGCTGTTCAGCGCGGCCTGCTTTGCCGCCGCGGTCTGGCGCGAGCTCTGGCCGGACATCAATGCGCCGAAGCCCGAGGTGCGGCGCCTGCCGCGCGCGCTGCTGCTCGGCCTCAACGGCTTCCTCATGCTCGTGGCGCTCGCCGCGCTGATGGGCGTGTGGTTCGGCGAGACCGGGGGTTGACCGGCCCGCGCGCGTGGCCGGAGGCTGCGCGTGATGCGGGCCATGAACGAAGCCGACCTGCCGCGCGCCGGCGCACTCTCAGCAATGGCCGGGTGGAACCAGAACGAGCAGGACTGGCGCGTCTTCCTGGAGGACGGCGCGGCGATGGCGTTGGACGACGGCTCCGGACCGGCGCTGGCCGCGACGGGCGCGGTGCTGCCCTTCGGGCGCGGCCTCGCCTGGATCTCGATGATCCTGGTGCGGCCGGACCGGCGGCGGCAGGGCCTGGCGACCGCGATGATGCGCTGGGCGACCGGGGCGCTGGACGCCGTCGCCTGCGTCGCGCTGGACGCGACGCCGGACGGGCGGGCGGTCTATCGGCGCCTCGGCTTCCGCGACGCCTTGGAATTCGCCCGCTGGCGGCTGCCGGGCGTGCCGGAAGCGGGCGCACGGGTGCGCCCGCTGCGAGAGGAGGATTGGCCGGCGCTGCTGGCGCTCGACATGGAAGCCTTCGGCGCATCCCGCGCCGCCCTGCTGCACGGCTTCGCTCCGCGCCTGCCGCAGGGCGCCTGGATTGCCGAGGATGGCAGCGGCTTCGCCCTGGCGCGCGATGGGCTGCACGCGCCTCAGATCGGCCCGGTCGTCGCGCGTGATCCCGCAACCGCGATCGCGCTGATCGCGGCGGCGCGGAGGGCAATCGGGGCGCCGGTCCTGCTGGACCTGGCCGATGCCGCGACTGAGGTCGCCGCAGCGCTGCGGCTCGTCGGCGGCGAGACGCTGCGTCCCTTCACCCGCATGACGCGCGGCGCGGCCCTGCCCGGCCGGGCGGAGCAGCTGATCGCGATGGCCGGGCCGGAGTTCGGTTGACGACCTCCGCGGCGCACAGCACGCTGGCGGTAACCGGCGGGTTACCGCCACGGGAGGGAGAGCATCCATGACGACTCGCAGGACCTTGCTTGCGGCGACGGCCGCCACGATCGCCGTGCCGGCGATGCTGCACGCGCAGGGAAGCACCTGGCGGCCGGACCGGCCGGTCACGCTGATCGTGCCCTGGGCCGCGGGCGGATCCACCGACCAGATGGCGCGCATCGTCGCCGCCGAGCTCGAGGCCGCGATCGGCCAGCGCTTCGTCGTGGTGAACCAGCCCGGCGCGTCGGGCTCGATCGGCACGCGCAACGCGCTGGAAGCGGCGAAGGACGGCATGACCTGGGCGGCCGGCGCGGCGGTGGATGTCGGCTGCTACAAGACACTCGGGCTGCTGGACACGATGCTGGCGGACTGGAACCTGTTCTTCGCGGTGGCCAATGTGAACATCCTGGTGGCCAACCCGCAGGCCGGCATCCGCGACTTCGGCGCGGCGATGGAAGCCTTCCGCGCGCGTGGCGCGAGCCTGGCGGTCGCGACGGCGGGCGTGAGCTCGGCCGGGCACAACATGATGTCGGCCATCAAGGCGGTGACCAACATCAACTACCGCCACGCCACCTATGACGGCGGCAACCCCGCGATGATCGCGACGGTCAGCGGCGAGACGCCGATGGGCTGCGTGCTGCTGGTGGAAGCCGCCGAGATGATCCGCGCGCGCCGCCTGATCCCGCTGGCCGTGCAGGCCGAGCAGCCCGTGACGCTGCAAGGCTTCGGCGAGATACCGTCCATCAAGCGCTGGCTGCCGGACGTGCCGGCGCCGCTGAACTACTTCGGCATCTGGTGCCCGAAGGGCGTGCCGCAGAACGTCGTGGACACCGTCACCCAGGTCTGGCGGGACAAGATCAAGGACAGCCAGCGGCTGAAGGACTACGCGGCCCAGCGCGCGGCGCTGTTCACGCCGATCAGCGGCCAGGAAGCCTATGACGAGGCGTGGAAGATGGTGCGACAGACCGCCTGGCTCTACTTCGATGGCGGCACGGCGAAGGTCGATCCGGCAACGCTCGGGATCCAGCGGCTTTGAGCCACGCGGAGGACGGCGGCGAGGCGGCGTCGCCCTTCGCGGGCGAACGCGCGCCGCTGCCGCCGCGGGCGGATCTCTACACCGCGGCGGTGCTGCTGGCCTTCGGCATCCTGGTGCTGGTGCTGTCGATCGGGATGCCGACCTTCGTCGAGCAGTCGCATACCGGCCTGACGGCGCCGGGCATAGTGCCGGGCTTCTACGGCATCGTGATCGCGGCGCTGTCCATCCTGCTAGGCCTGCGCGCGGTGCAGCGCGGCGCGCTGCACAAGGCTATGCACGGCCCGGAGATGGCGTCCGGCGACGGGACGCGGCTGCTGGTCGCGGCCGTGCTCGGCACGATCTACGCTGGCGGGCTGGTCGGGCGCCTGCCCTTCTCGCTGGCGAGCGCGGTCTTCGTCTTCGCCTTCACCACCGCCTTCGAATGGGAGAACGGACCGCATGGCCGCGCGCGCCGGATCATCGAGGCTGCGCTGATCGGCATCGGCACCGGCATCGCGGTGATGCTTGTCTTCGAGAACGTCTTCCTGGTGCGCCTGCCGTGAACGATCCCATCAGCATGCTGGCGGGCGGCTTCGCCCATGTGCTGCAGGGCGGCGCGATCTTCCACGCCTTCTGGGCGGTGCTGATCGGCATCGTCATCGGCGCGCTGCCCGGCCTGACGGCGACGATGGGCGTCGCGCTGCTGACCACGCTGACCTTCACCATGGGCCCCAACGTGGCGATGCTGGTGCTGGTCTGCGTCTATGTCGGCGCGATCTACGGAGGATCGCGATCCGCGATCCTGCTCAACATCCCGGGCACGCCGGCCTCGGCGGCCTCGACGCTCGACGGCTATCCGCTGGCGCGGAAGGGCCTGGCGGGGCGGGCGATGGGCATCTCGACCCTAGGCTCCTGGCTCGGCACGCTGTTCGGCACGCTGATCCTCGCGGTCTTCGCGCCCACCTTCGGCGAGTTCGCGCTGCAGTTCGGCAGCTACGAGATGTTCTGGGTGGCGCTGTTCGGCATCGTCATCGCGGGCAGCCTCTCGGGCGGCGATCCGCTGAAGGGCTACATCGCGGGCTTCCTCGGCCTTTTCGTCGCGACGATCGGGCAGGAGGCGAACCACGCCTATGCCCGCTTCGCCTTCGGCAACGGGGACCTGGCCGGCGGGCTCGGCCTGCTGCCGGTCCTGGTCGGCGTCTTCGGCGTGGCGGAGGTGCTGAACTCCATGCGAGGGCCCGCCGTGAAGGCGGTGTCGTCCAAGCTCGACAGCATCGTCCCGCGCGTGCGCGACGTCGCGCAGTATTGGCGGACCATCCTGCGCTCCGGCGCGATCGGCACCTTCATCGGCGCCATGCCGGGCCTCGGCGAGGACATCGCGGCCTGGACCAGCTATGCCGCGGCGAAGCGCGCGAGCGCGGAGCGCGAGCAGTTCGGCAAGGGCAGCGTCGAGGGGCTGATGTCGGCCGAGACCGGCGAGAGCGCCTGCGTCCCCGGCGCGATAATCCCCGTGCTGACGCTGGCAGTGCCGGGCAGCGCGCCGGCCGCGGTGCTGATGGCGGCGATGATGATCCACGGGCTCAATCCCGGGCCGATGCTCGCGATCACCGCGCCGGAATTCATCTACCAGATCGTCGCGATGCTGATCATCGCGGACATGGTGAAGCTGGTCTACGGCCTGGTGCTGGTGCGGCCGCTGCTGTGGGTGCTGCTGATCCCCCGCGCGCGGCTGATGCCGGTCGTATTCGTGCTCTGCACGGTCGGCGCCTTCGCCATCACGTCGCGGCTGTTCGACATCTGGGTGATGCTGGGCGCGGGTCTCGTCGGCTTCGTGCTGCGCGAACTGCGCTTCCCGATGGCGCCGCTGGTGCTCGGCATCGTGCTGGGCGACCTGCTGGACAAGAACCTGCTGCGCGGCCTCACGCTGTCTGGCGGCGACGTCTCGCCGTTCTTCACCAGGCCAATCAGCGCGGTGCTATGCGGGCTGACGGTGCTGGCCGCGCTCTGGGCGATACCGGGGCTGATGGATCGGATTCGCGGGGCGTTCGGACAGCGCGGCGCGGCCGCCTGAGGCGGCAGACCATGAACACAACGTGAACACACCGAGGGAAACAGGCCCGAAAACCCGTTTCCTGCGTTCTCTCTGCAACGATCCCGGCGAAGAAGGCGTGCCAAAGCGGCGAAAGCAGGGAAACATGCAGGTGTGCGGCCGATTCGCGTGCTAGCGGGATGGTGGCCGTGCGCGCAGGCTCAGAGCACTGCGGAGGCAGGGCCGAGAGATCGGATCGCTCACTCAGGGACGAAAGGAACGAAGGATGGCGGAGAAGCCCAAGAAGGCGGCGGCGAAGCCCGCGGCCAAGAAGCCGGCGGCGAAGCCGGCGAAGGCCGCGAAGCCCGCGGCGAAGGCGGCGGCGCCGAAGAAGGCGGCGGCCCCGAAGAAGGCCGCGAATGCGCTGGCCACCCCGCTGACCCCGTCGGCGGAGCTCGCCGCGATCGTCGGCGCGGCGCCGCTGCCCCGCACCGCGGTGGTCAGCAAGATGTGGGAATACATCAAGAAGAACAACCTGCAGAACCCCGCGAACAAGCGCGAGATCCTCGCGGATACCAAGCTCAAGGGCATCTTCGGCAAGGACAAGGTGTCGATGTTCGAGATGAACAAGCACCTTGCCGCTCATCTGAAGTAGGCCGATGAGGCACCGAGGCGGCGCGGGAGCAATCCCGTGCCGCTCTTGATTGGCGGCGCCCTTCCTAGATGAAGACGCCCTTCATCCCGCCCGCGGGATAGCGCGTGCCGGCCGCGGCACCAGGCGGGATGATCGCCGAGATCGCGGCGACCTCATGCGGCGTCAGCGGCACCTCCAGCGCACCGAGGTTCTCGTCCAGCCGCGCAGGCCTGCGCGTGCCGGGGATGGCGAAGACGTCCTGGCCCTGCGCCAGCAGCCAGGCGAGGCAGAGCTGCGCGGGTGTGCAGCCCTTCTCGCGCGCGAGGTCGAAGACGCGCATCGCCAGCGCGTGGTTGCGCTCGAAATTGCCGGGCTGGAAGCGCGGATGCGCCGCGCGGCGGCCATCCACCTCCGCCAGGCTGTTGATCGTACCGGAGAGGAAGCCGCGGCCCAGCGGGGAATAGGCGACGAAGGCGATGCCGAGCTCCGTCGTCACCGCGCGCGTCGCCTCGGCTTCCTGACGATACAGAAGCGAATATTCGGTCTGCACGGCGGCAATGGGATGGACGGCGTGTGCGCGACGGATGCGGTCGGGTGCAGCCTCCGACAGGCCGAGATGCCGGACCTTCCCCTGCTCCACCAGCCGCTTCATGGCGCCGACGGTCTCCTCGACCGGGACGCTCGGGTCGGCGCGGTGCTGGTAGTAGAGGTCGATCACCTCGACACCGAGCCGCTTCAGCGACGCCTCGCAGGCCGCGGCGACGTAGGCAGGGCTGCCATCCACGCCGTTCTGCCCGCCTTCCTGCCTCGTCTGGCCGAACTTCGTGGCGAGGAAGACCTGGTCGCGACGGCCCTTCAGCGCGCGGCCGAGCAGCGTCTCGTTCTGGCCCCAGCCATACATGTCAGAACTGTCGAGATGGTTCACCCCGCGGTCGAGCGCGTGGTGGACCAGCGCGATCGATTCCGCCTCGTCGGCCTCGCCATAGACGCCCGAGAGCGACATGCAGCCGAGCCCGATGGCGGAAACCATCGGGCCGCCCGTCCCGAGCTGGCGCCTGGCGATCATGCGGGATCCTCCTCTGCCGGTGGCGGCGCAATCCGCTTGCCCCGGCCGCGCCTGTCAAGCGGTCATGGGCTGTGCTAGCCCGGAACCATGGCGCCCCGAGCCCAGACCATGCCGCAGGAGCTCCCCGTCGTGGCGGATGAGCCGCCGCGTCGGCGCCGCGCGCCGGAGGCGACGAAGCAGGGCATCCTGGACGCCGCGATCGCGGAGTTCAGCGAGAAGGGCTTCGCCGGCGGCCGCGTGGACGACATCGCCGCGCGCACGCGCACGACCAAGCGCATGATCTACTACTATTTCGGCGGGAAGGAGCAGCTCTATGCCGCGGTGCTGGAGCGCATGTATGGCGGCATGCGCGACGCAGAGGCCGCGCTGAGGCTGGATGCGCTGGCGCCGCTGGATGCGCTGAGGCGGATGGTGGAGGTGACCTTCGACCACCACGCCGCGCATCCCGAATTCGTGCGGCTTGTCAGCGTGGAGAACATCCACGAGGCCAGGATGGTCGCGGCCTCGACCACCATCCGCGCGCGCAACGCCGCGGTGATCGGCGCGCTGCAGGCGCTGATCGCGCGGGGGGAGAAGGCCGGCGTGTTCAGGAAGGGTCTCGACCCGCTGGACCTGCACATCCTGATCAGCAGCTTCTGCTTCTACCGCGTGTCGAACCGGCACACGCTGCTGGCGATCTACGGCCGGGACCTGCGGGCGCCGGAGAGCGTGGCCGTGCAGCGGAAGATGATCGTGGAAGCGGTGTTGAGGTACGTGGCGCCGTAGGGCGCGCTTGCCTGGCGCCGTTGCGCAAACCCCCACCTGCCTCGCTACGCTCTGCACCCTCCCCCGCAAGCGGGAGAGGGTTTTCAGGCCGCCTTCGGCGCGGGTGCGGCGGCGTCGGACATCTCCGCGAAGTGGCGCAGCATGCGCTCAGCGTCCGGTGCGATGCCGGTAAAAAGGCGGAAGGCGCCGACGGCCTGGAACACCGCCATGCCGCCGCCGTCCAGCGTGCGGCAGCCCACCGCGCGGGCGGCGCGCAACAGCTCCGTCTCCAGCGGGAAGTAGACGATCTCCGCGACCCACAACGCTGGGCGCAGCAGCGCGGCCGGCAGCGGGATGCCCGGCAGCTTCGTCATGCCGACCGGCGTGCAGTTCACCACGCCATCCGCCGCCGCGACTTCCTTCGCCAGGTCCGTGCAGGCCACCGCGCGGCCGGCGCCGAAACGCGCGCAGAGATCGGCGGCCAGTGCCTCGGCCTTCACGACCTCGACCTCGTTGATGGCAAGCCGGCCCACGCCTTCCTGCAGCAGCGCATGCGCCACCGCCGACCCCGCGCCGCCGGCGCCGAGCTGCACCACGCGGTCGCGCGCCACGCCGGGCAGGCCGCGCCGGAAGCCCTCGGCAAAGCCCGAGCAATCCGTGTTGTGGCCGATCCGCCTGCCGTCCTTCAGCACCACCGTGTTCACCGCGCCCAAGGCGCTCGCATCGGGCGAGAGATCGTGCAGCAGCGGGATCACCGCCTGCTTGGCCGGGAACGTGATGTTGAGACCCGCGAGGCCCAGCCGCTCGGCGCCGGTGATCAGGTCCTCGAGCGCCTCGATCCCGACGCCCATGCGGTCCATGTCGAGCAGCCGATAGACCAGGCGCAGCCCCTGCTCCGCGCCCTCGCGCTCATGCAGCGCCGGCGTGCGGGAAGCCTGGATCCCCTTGCCGATCAGGGCGACGAGCACGGAAGGGCGCTGGTCCCAGCTTGTCATGGCGGTATCCTCCTTGGGCGCGCGACAGCACGAATTTCGTGCTTGCAGTGCTTATGTACTAACTGGTACAAACATACGCAACGCAGAAATCGCGGGGCCGATCGCCCTGGCCCGGCCTGCGGAACGAAACCCATAGAGGAGGAAGCGCCATGTCGCTCACCCGTCGTTCCTTTGCCACCGCCTCGCTCGGCCTGCTGGGCGGGGGCCTGATAGCACGCAACGCCGCCGCGCAGGGTGCGGATGCCTGGCCCGGCACGCGTCCGGTCACCATCGTCGTGGCCTGGGCGGCGGGCGGCTCCACCGATTTCGTGGGACGCGTGATGGCGCAGGCGCTGGGGCGGGAGCTCAACGGCAACTTCGTCGTGGACAACCGGCCCGGTGCATCGGGGACGATCGGGCATGCCTCGGTCGCCCGCGCGCGGCCGGATGGCTACACGCTGCTGCTCGGCGTGAACTCCACCTACGCCATGTCGCGCCACCTGTTTCCCAGCCGCGGCTACGACGACGACAACGCGTTCGTGGGCATCGGGCGCATTGCAGTCTCGCCGATCTTCCTCTGCGTCAACCCGCGCATCGGCGTGCGGACGATCGCGGACCTCGTCGCCAAGGCAAAGGAAGCGCCGGGGCGGATGTCCTATGCCTCGTCCGGTGCCGGGTCCTCGGCGCACCTCGCGACGGAGCTGTTCCTGAAGGACGCCGGCCTCCAGATCGAGAACGTGACCTATCGCGGTGGCGCGCCGGCGGTGCAGGCGCTGATCACCAACGAGGTGCAGGTCGCGATGGTGGACGCGGTCACCGCGCTGCCGCTGATGCAGTCCAACCAGATCACCGCCGTCGGCGTCTCCACCCTGCAGCGCAACCCGCTGGCGCCGGAGGTGCCCACCATCGCCGAGAGCGGCTTCCCCGGCTTCGAGGCCACCAGTGACTTCGCGCTGCTCGGCCCGGCGGGGCTGCCGGCGCCGTTGGTTGCGCGGCTCGCAGCCGCGAAGGACGCGGTGATGCGCAATCCCGAGGTGCTGGAGCGCATGCGCGCCAATTCGATCTTCCCGACCCCGGGCGGCCCGTCCGACTGGCCGGCCTATTTCCGCGCGGAGAGCGCGAAGTGGGGTGACCTGATCCGATCGCGCGGCATCACCGCGGAGTGAAGGCGAGGGGCGCGGTGGGAAGCTTCCACCGCGCCCTTGCGCTGCGCGGCGGAGTGGTGATCCTGGCGCATTGATCCCAGCCTCGGAGGCACGATGCGCGAGCGCTCCATCGCCACGGTCTGCCTGTCGGGCACCCTGCCCGACAAGCTCGAAGCCGCCGCGGCGGCGGACTTCGAAGCCGTGGAGATCTTCGAGAACGACCTGCTGACCTTCGACGGCTCCGCGGCCGAGGCCGGGCGCATGGCCGCGGACCTCGGCCTGCGCATCGCGATCTTCCAGCCCTTCCGCGACTTCGAATCGATGCCGGAGCCGCAGCGGTCCCGCAACCTGGACCGTGCCGAGCGCAAGTTCGACACGATGCAGCAGCTCGGCACCGACCTGCTGCTGGTCTGCAGCAATGTCCAGGCCGCGGCGCTGCCCGAGGCCGGGCGCGCGGCGGCCGACCTGCACGAGATGGCGGAACGCGCGGCGAAGCGCGGCCTGAAGCTGGGCTACGAGGCGCTGGCCTGGGGCCGGCATGTCAACCGATGGCGGCAGGCCTGGGCCATCGTGAAGCAGGCGGACCACCCGGCGCTCGGGCTGATCCTCGACAGCTTCCACACGCTCTGCCTCGGCGACGATCTGGAGGGGCTGGCGGGTGAGGTGCCGGAGGAGAAGATCTTCTTCCTCCAGCTCGCAGACGCCCCGAAGCTGACGATGGACGCGCTGAGCTGGAGCCGGCACTTCCGGCTGTTTCCCGGCCAGGGCGAGCTGCCCTGCGCGGACTTCCTGAAGGAGGTGCTGGCGGCGGGCTACGCCGGGCCGCTCTCGCTCGAGATCTTCAACGACGAGTTCCGCGCCGCGCCGTCCCGCCGCATCGCGCGAGACGGGCTGCGCAGCCTGGTCTGGCTCGAGGAACAGGTCGGCACGCGGCAGATGCCGCCGCTGCCGAAGCTGTCGGGCATCGAGTTCATCGAATTCGCGGTGGACCATGCGGCGCGGGAGGAGCTCGGCGGCTTCCTTGGCACGCTGGGCTTTTCCCGCGCCGGCACGCACCGATCCAAGGACGTGGAGCTCTGGCGGAGCGGCGGCGCGAACCTCGTCCTGAACGCGGAGCCCGACAGCGCGGCGTCGGAGCGCTTCGAGCAGTTCGGGCCCTGCGTCTGCGCGATGGCGCTGCGGGTGGACGACCCGCCGGCCCTGGCCCAGCGCGCGGCGGCGCTTTCCGTCCCGACCTGGAACGAGCGCGTGGGCGAGGGCGAGCGCCACATCCCGGCGGTGCGCGCGCCAGACGGGACGCTGATCTATCTGGTGGAGGATTCCGCGACCGGCGCGCGGCCGATCTGGGAGGATGATTTCCGGCTGGAGGGTGCCGCGCCCGGGCCGGGGCTGCTGGGCGTGGATCACGTCGCGCAGGCGCTGACGCCGGGGATGCTCGACAGCTTCGTGCTGTTCTACCGTGCGCTGCTGGGGCTGGAGCCGGACGCGCTGTGGGAACTGCCGGACCCCTACGGCCTGGTGCGCTCGCGCGCCTTCACGGGCGGCAATGGCAGCGTGCGGCTGCCGCTGAACGTCTCGGAGAGCGGGCGGACAGGCACGGGCCGCTTCGTCTCGGCCTTTGCGGGCGCGGGCGTGCACCACATCGCCTTTGCGGCGCGCGATGTCGCGGCGAGCGTGGACGCGGCGGCGGCGGCCGGCGCGCCGCTGCTCGATATCCCCGCGAACTACTACGAGGACCTGGCTGCGCGCTTCGGGCTGGACGAGGCGGAGCTCGACGCGATGGCGAAGCGGCACCTGCTGTATGACCGCGATCCCACGGGCGGCAGCTTCCTGCACGCCTACACCCACGCCTTCCGCGACCGCTTCTTCCTGGAACTGCTGGAACGCCGCGACGCCTATGCCGGCTTCGGCGCGGCGAACGCGCCGGTGCGCATGGCCGCGCAGCGCCACCAGGCGCCGACCGGGGGCGCCGCATTGTGACGGGGTGGAGCGTCGACATCCTGATCCAAGGCTATCCCGGCAAGTCGAAGGAACAGGGCGGCCTGGGCTGGAGCACGGTGGCCCTGGCGCGCTCGGAGGGTCGCGTCGTGCTGCTCGATACCGGACGGCTGGGCGCGCGCAAGGTGCTGGCGGAGCAGCTGGCCACGCATGGTCTGACGCCCGACGAGGTGACGGATGTGCTGATCACGCATGTCCACTACGACCACAGCGAGAACTGGCCAATGTTCCGGCGCGCGACGATCCACGCACCGCGGAGGGAGCTGGACTGGGCTTTGGCGCAGCCCGAGGGCTCGCCCATGCTGCCGGACTTCGCGCTGCGCGCGCTGGCGGAAAGCACGCGCCTGCACCGGCTCGAGGAAGGGCCGACAGGCCTGCCCGGCATTTCCTGCTTCGAGGCGCCGGGCCATTCGCCGCATCACCTGGTCTTCGTGCTGGACGGCGAACCCGCGACGATCTTCTCTGCCGATGTCGCGAAGAACCGCGCGGAGATCGTGACGCGCAAGGCCGACATCAGCATCGATCCCGTGGTGCATGCGGCGTCGATCGCGCGGCTGGTGCGGGAGTGGGAAGCGCGGCCGGGGGCGGTGCTGATGGTCGGGCACGACCTGCCGATGACGATCGGCGCGGCTGGCAGACCTGTGGCGCAGGGGACGCGACGGACGACGGTGGATGCGTGGCTGGGGGAGAGCCTGGAGGCGGTGACGAGGATCTCGTTGGGGTGAATGGCGGGTCCCTGCACCCCATCCGCTCTTCGTGAACGGGCGAAGGGAGGCTCTTCTACTTCGCCGCCCAGACCCGGCTTGGCACGTAGACCTCACCGCGCATGATCCGCCGCGCCGTCCGCAGCGTCCCGCCCGCCGCGATGGTCGGCGCGCCGGACGCGTCCGCGCCCATGCTGATCACCGCCTCCATCGCCCCCGTGGGATGCTCGATCACCACGGGCTCGCGCATGGCATCCGAGACCGCCGCGATTCCCGCCGCCACCGTGCCCGGCAGCTTGCAGGCCGAGGCGATGCAGATGCCGCCCGTCACCGCCATCGCCTCATGCGTCGCGAGCGGCGTGAAGTAGCGCGCGGCGACCGATCCGCCTTTCGCCGGCGCGCCGAGCATCGCGAATTTCGGGATGACGCGGCCCTCCGCATCGCCCATGCCCATCGCCAGGCTCGCGGCGCGGCGGATGCGCTCGATGCGCGCCATGAAGTCGCGGTCGGCGTCGAGCCCCTTCGCACTCTCCTGCCCGGTTTTGCCGAGGTCGACGGCGCGCGCGATCACCACGGGCATGCAGACATCGAGGCAGGTGACATCCACGCCCTCGATCCGGTCGAGCGCGTTGCCCGTCGGCAGCAGCCTGCCCGTCGAACCGCCGACGGCGTCGGCGAAGTTCAGCAGGATCGGCGCGGCGGTGCCGGGCACGCCGGCAATCGCGACGTCGCCGTCATAGGTGACGCGGCCTCCGGGAGTCTGGATCACGGCCTCGATCAGCGCACCGGTGTTGACGGCGCGGATCATCACGCGCGTCTCGCCATCCTGCGCCGGGACTAACCCGGACTCGATCGCGAAGGGGCCGACGCCGGCCAGCATGTTGCCGCAGGTCGGACCCCAATCCACGAAGGCGCGATCGAGGGCTGGCTGGGCGAAGAGGTAGTCCACCTGCTGCGGCTGGCCGGGCGCGGCGCGGCCGACAATCGCGACCTTGGTGGTCAGCGTCGTGGCGCCGCCCAACCCGTCGATCTGCCGCAGGTCGGGCGAACCCACGGCGGCAAGGATGACCCTCGCCATGTCGTCGCGCTCGGCCGGCAGGTCGTCGCGCAGGAAGTACGGGCCGCGGCTGGTGCCGCCGCGCATCAGGGTACAGGGAATCGCCGTCTGCGTCATGCGTCGTCACCGAGGAAACGGAGGAGCCGGTCGGGCGCCTTTTCCGGCGCGTGATACCCGCACGAGGCCGCCGTGGCGAGCGCCGGCGAATGCACCGGCATCACGCGCGGCCTGCCGGTGCGGGCAGCGGCAGGCCGACAGCCCTGACCAGCCAGCCCAGGCGGTGCCGCTGAGCGGCCTTGGCATGCAGGCGCGCCGCGGCCTCCGCGGCCTCGCCGTCGCGCCGGCGCAGCGCGGCCAGGATCGCGCGGTGCTCCTTGTGCGCACGCGCTGCCCTTCCGTCCTGCGTCAGCAGCGTGGGCAGCAGCGAGATCGTGGCCGCGATCTGCTCCAGCCCACGAAGGAGATAGCGGTTGTGCGCGGCGAGATACAGCAAGCCGTGGATGCGCTGGTTCAGCTCGGCAAGCCTCGCCGCGTCGTCGAACACGGCGGGCTCGGCCTCGATCAGCTCGGCCATCGCGTCGAGTTCCGTGTCGGTGGCGTGCTGCGCGGCGAGGCGCGCCGCCGCGCCCTCCAGGATCTCGCGCATGACATAGAGCTCGATCACCTGCTGGTGGTCCGGGCGCGTGACGGCGAGCCCCCGCCGCGGGTCGCGCGTCAGCAGCCCCTCGGCTTCAAGCCGCGCGATGGCCTGGCGCACCGGCGTGCGGGAGGCGCCGACCCGCGTCGCGAGCTCGATCTCCGTCAGCCGCAGCCCGGGCGCGAGGGAGCCGTCGCGGATCGCGTCGCGGATGCGGTCATAGGCTTCCTGGCCGAGATCGCGGGGGGCGAGGGTCTGATTCATGGGCGCAGTATGGACATCATGGGATACAGCGGGATACAATGCCAGCGTTTTCCTGGCCTGGGGACCACCGGGGCGCCATGCCCGACTTCTCCCGCACCTACGACGTGCTGGTTGCCGGCGGCGGCAATGCCGCGCTCTGCGCCGCGATCGAGGCGCGGCGCGCCGGCGCGTCAGTCATCCTGGCGGAGCACGCGCCGCGCAGCATGCGCGGCGGAAACTCTCGTCACACGCGGAACCTGCGGGCGCTGCATGCCAATCCGACCGACGTGCAGAACGAGTCGTATCTCGAAGACGAATACTGGGACGATCTGTTGCGCGTGACCGGCGGCAAGACCGACGAGCATCTCGCGCGGATGTGTATCCGGGCGTCGCAGTACGCGCCGGGCTACCTGGCCTCCTGCGGGGTGACGTTCCAGCCCTCGCTGTCGGGCACGCTTTCGCTGTCGCGGACGAACGCCTTCTTTCTCGGTGGCGGGAAGGCGCTCTTGAACGCGCTGTACCTCACGGCCGAACGGCTCGGCGTCGTCGTGCTGTTCGACACGGAAGTGCAGCATGTCGAGCTGCGCGAGGGCTATGCGACCGAGGCGATCGTGAGCCACAAGGGCTTCCCCGAGCGCATCCGCTTCAAGGCTTTCGTCGCGGCCTCTGGCGGGTTCCAGGCCAACCGCGAATGGCTGCGGCAGTATTGGGGCGACGCGGCCGACAACTTCCAGATCCGCGGCACGACATACGCCCAGGGGCGCGTGTTGCGCGATCTGCTGGACCAGGGCTGCGGGGAGGTCGGCGACCCCACGCAGTTCCACGCGGTGGCCAACGACGCGCGGTCGCCGATGGAGGATGGCGGCCTGGCCATGCGGCTCGACTGCGTGCCCTTCGCCATCGCGGTCAACCGCGATGTCGAGCGCTTCTACGACGAGGGCGAGGATGTCTGGCCGAAGCGCTACGCCATCTGGGGAAGGCTGATCGCGCAGCAGCCCGGCCAATGCGCCTGGGCCATCACCGACAGCCAAGCAGAGTTCGACTACCTGCCGAGCGTCTTCCCGCCCTACAAGGCCGATACGGTTGCGGAACTCGCGATGCTGGCGGGGCTCGATCCGGCGAAGCTCGAGCGCGTGGTCGCTGAGTACAACGCTGCCGTCCGCCCCGGCACCTTCAGGCCGATGGTCCCCGACGACTGCCGCACGGAAGGGCTGACGCCGCCGAAGAGCCACTGGGCCCGGCGGATCGAGAAGCCGCCCTTCATCTGCCACCCCCTCCGGACCGGCATCACCTTCACCTTCCTCGGCCTCAAGGTGAACGACCGAGCGCGGGTGCAGATGGCGGATGGCAAGCCGTCGGGGAACATCTTCGCGTCGGGCGAGGTGATGGCCGGGAACATCCTGGGCCAAGGCTACCTTGCGGGGTTCGGCATGACGATCGGCACCGTGTTCGGACGCATCGCGGGTGAGGAGGCCGCGCGCCATGCAAGGAATTGACGCGCTGATCCACCACGCGAAGGGCGAGACGGACGCGCTTCAGGAAGCGCGCCGCGCGGACGCGCTGCAGGAAGCGCGCCGCGAAATGGCCGTCTGCAATGCCTGCCGATACTGCGAGAGCTATTGCGCGGTCTTCCCCGCGATGGCGATGCGCCGCGACTTCTCGTCGGGCGACCTGGTCCACCTCGCCAACCTCTGCCACGGCTGCAAGGGCTGCTACCACGCCTGCCAGTACGCGCCGCCCCACGCCTTCGGCATCAACATCCCGAAGACCTTCGCGGAGATCCGCCAGCAGAGCTATGCCGAGCACGCCTGGCCGCCGGCCATGGGCCGGCTGTTCGAGCGCAACGGGACCATCGTTGTCGCGCTGACCACCTTGGTCGTCGTCGCCGTGCTGCTGCTGGCGGTCGCGTTGCAGGATCCCGCGGTGCTCTACGGCCCGCAGCGCGGCGAAGGCGCCTTCTTCCGCATCGTCCCGCTCTGGCTGATCAACCTGCTGGCGGGCTCGAGCTTCGGCTTCGCGCTGGTCGCGATGGCGATGGGGGCGCGCCGCTACTGGCACGGCACCGCCGGCGGCGGGACGGTGTCCATGCAAGCGCGCACGGACGCCGTGATCGACGTGCTGACGCTGCGCAACTTCGGCGGCGGCGGCCATGGCTGCAACGACATCGACGAGAGCTTCTCGCAGAAGAAGCGCTGGATGCACCAGGCGCTGATGTACGGTTTCCTGCTGTGCTTCGCGGCCACGACGACGGGCGCGATCTACCATCACGTCCTGGGCTGGCGCTCGCCGCATGCCTTCCTCAGCCTGCCCGTGCAGCTCGGCACCTGGGGCGGCGTGCTGATGTGCCTTAGCGCGGCAGGGCTGATCCGGCTGAAGATCGTGACCGATCCCGTGCCCGTCGCGCGCAACCTGCTGGGCGGCGAGTACGCTGTCCTTGGGCTGCTTTTCGCGATCGCGGCGACGGGGCTGCTGCTGCTGGCGGTCCGTCACACCGGTGCAATGGGCCTCATGCTCGCGCTGCATCTCGGCCTGGTGCTGTCCTTCTTCGTAGCCCTGCCCTACTCCAAGATGGTGCATGGCGTGTACCGGGGCCTGGCGCTGCTGCGCCACGCGCAGGAGAAGCGGACCCGGCCCGTCGCCGCCTCGGCGGGCTGAGGCGCGCCGGCGTCCTATCGAGCGCCGTAGACCAAGTTGGGCAGAAACAGCGTGATCTGCGGGAAGACCGTGATCAGGATCAGCGCGCCGATCAGCGGGATGAAGAATGGCAGGGTCGCGATCGCCAGCTTCTCGTAGGGGATGTTGCCGACCTTGCTGACCACGAAGAGCCCGATGCCCATGGGCGGGTGCAGCAGGCCCAGCATCAGGTTGAGCGTAGTCACCAGGCCGAAATGTACGGGGTCGATGCCGACGAGCTGCACCACCGGCATCAGCACCGGCACGGTCAGCACCATGATCGCCAGCGCCTCCATGAACATGCCCAGGAAGAAGAGCAGCAGGTTGATCAGGATCAGCATCACCAAGGGATCGGTGCTGACGCCGAGCAGTAGTTCCGCCACCTGCTGCGGCACGCGTTCGCGCGCCAGCACCCAGTTGAACAGCACCGCCGCGCAGACGATGAACGCGACCGTCGCGGTCTGCTGGAAGGACTGGCGCAGCACGCCCACCAGGTCTTGCCAGCCGATCTCGCGGTACACCACGGTGCCGAGGACCAGCGCATAGAGCGCGGCGACGGACGCGGCCTCGGTTGCGGTGAAGATGCCGCCGAACATGCCGCCCATGATGATGACCGGCGTCATGAGCGGAAGGATCGCTCGCGCAAGGGCCTGGCCGCGCTCGCCCCAGGTCAGCCGCGGCCCGCGCGGATAGCCCTCCTTCCCCGCGACGTACCAGACATAGGCCATCAGCAGCGCGCCGATGACCAGGCCCGGCAGGATGCCGCCGAGGAACAGCCGACCGATCGAGGTATTGGAGATCACGGCATAGAGCACCAGCGGGATGGAAGGCGGGATGATCGGGCCGAGCACGCAGGACGCGCAGGTCAGCGCGCCCGCGAATTCCGGCCGGTAGCCCTCCTTCACCATCGCACGGATCTCGAGCGCGCCGAGCCCGCCGGCATCCGCCACCGCCGATCCCGACATGCCGGAGAAGACGATCGAGCCCACGACGTTGACATGCCCGAGCCCGCCGCGGAGATGGCCCACCAGCGCGTTGCAGAAGCCGTAGATCCGGTCGGTGATCCCGCCGGAGTTCATCAGGTTGCCCGCCAGGATGAAGAAGGGCACGGCCAGCAGCGCGAAGTTGTCGGCACCCGCCATCAGCCGCTGCGCCGCCGTGATCATCGGCGCGCCTTCCCAGAGCAGCCACCCCACGGAGACGATGCCGAGCGCGAAGGCGACCGGCGTGCCCGCCAGCACCAGGATCAGCCAGGCGCCGAAGAAACCGAGCATGCGTTCAGAAGTCCGAAGCGGCAGTGGCCGCGCGCAGCCCGCCAGTGCGGGCGTCGCGGACGTCTTCCGCCATGTTGAGCAGGATCCGCAGCGCTGTGCAGGCCATCGCGATGGGCACGATGGCCAGCACCAGACCCATCGGAAACTCCATCGCGACGGACGGCAGGTCCATCTCCCGGATCGCGGCTCGCGTGCCCCAGATGACGATGGCGACGCAGAACATGACGGAGAGCGCCTGCGTGACGAGGCCCGTGACGAGCCGCGCGCCGGTCGGCAGGCGCTCCACGATGAAGGGCATGCCGATGTGGCTGCGGTCGCTGACCGCCGCCGAGGCGCCGAAGAACACGACGCCGACATAGAGGTAGCGCGCGCATTCCTCGGTCCAGATGCTGGGGTCACCCAGCACGTAGCGGGTGACGACCTGCCAGATCAGCACGCCGAACAGCACCACGCCGAAGAGGATCGAGAGCGCCTCCTCGGCATGGCGCAGGACGAGACGCATCCGGTCAGAGCGCCTGCAACTGCGCGAAGACGCCGCGACCCCAGACCTCCTCGAAGCGCTGGTACATCGGCGCCAGCGCGGCCTGGAAGGCCGGGCGGTTGCTCTCGATGAAGGTCACGCCGCGCTGGGTGAACTCCCCGCGCAGCCGGTCCTCCGATTCCGCGACCAGGCGGTCCGATACGGCCGCGCCGTCGCGAAGCGAAAGCCGCACGAGCTCGCGGTCCGCCTCTGGCAGCGACGTCCAGCTCTGCTGAGACATCACCGGCACCAGCGGCACCAGGACATGGCCGGTGAGGTTGATGTAGCGCTGCACCTCCATGAACTTGTTCGCGTTGATCGTGGGCAGCGGGTTCTCCTGCCCGTCGATCACGCCGGTCTGCAGCGACAGATAGACCTCGCCAAGCGACATCGGCGTCGGCGCGGCGCCGAGGGTGCGCATCATGTCGACGTAGAGTGGCGCCTCGGGGACGCGCATCTTCAGGCCGCGCAGGTCGCCGGGCTCGCGCAACGGGCGATCGCGCGTCGTCATGTGCCGTGTGCCGTAATACCAGGGTTCGAGCCCGCGGATGCCGCGGCTATCCGCCAGCTGACGGAAGCTTCCCTGGATCGATGGATGCGCAAACATCCGCAGCACATGCGGGAAATCGCGCGCGAGGAAAGGCGCCTCCAGGATGGAGATGGACCGAACCCAGCCGCCGAGCACGCCCGGGCCTGTGATGCAGAAATCCAGCGTCCCGCTGCCGACCTGGGTCAGCATCTCGCGCTCGCCGCCGAGCTGGCTGGCCGGGAAGTTGTCGATCCGCAGCCGCCCGCCGGAGCGTTCGCGGAGCCACTCCGCGGCGCGCAGAATGCCGCGGTTGACCTCGCCGTCGGGCGGCTGGACATGGCCGAAGCGCAGCGCGCGGCCGGCCTGAGCCCGGGCGTTGCCGATCATCGGCAGCGCCACCGCGCCGGAAAGAATCAGGGCGCGGCGGCGCAGGCCCGTCTGCTTGGACATGGTCTTTCCCTCCCTCGGGCCGGGTTTCCCGGCCTCCAGGCGGTCAGCATGGCATCGCTGACCGTTGCGTGACCAGGGGGGTCAGTTCGGCACATGACCATAGGTCAGTGCGGCACATGACCACAGGTCAGTGCGGCACATGACCACAGGTCAGTGCGACATCAGCACCGGCACGGTCATGTGGCGCAGCAGGCCGCGCGTCACGCCGCCCAGCACGAACTCCCGCAGCCTCGAATGGCCGTAGGCGCCGATGACGATGAGGTCGGCGCCCGTCTCCGCCGCGCGGTTCAGCAGCGCGTCGTCGGCGCCGATCTCCGGCGCGACGATCCGCTCGACCGTGACGTTCACGCCGTGGCGCGCCAGGTGGCGCGCGATGTCGGCGCCCGGCGCGTCGCCATCCAGGTCGCTGCCGGGCAGCGGATTGACGATCAGCACCGTCGCGGCGCCCGAGAGCAGCGGCAACGCGTCACCGACCGCGCGGGCGGCTTCCCGCTTCGCGTTCCAGCCGATCAGCGCGCGGTCACCGACCGTCGCGAAGCTGCCGGCATAGGGCACCACGAGCACCGGCCGGCCGGAGGTGAAGAGTACGGCTTCCAGCGTCGCGTCGGACCCGCCGTCGTCCGGCGCCTGCTGCCCCAGCACGACGAGGTCGGCATAGCGGCCATGCAGCGCGGCCTGCTGCGGCGCCAGGCCTTCCACCAGGCGCCACTCGCCGACCACGCCCTCGCGCCGCAGCATCTCGTTGAATGAGACCTCGGCGCGGGCACCGGCCGACAGCGCGTCGTCGCGCATCGTCTCGACAAGCTGGGCCAGCGCTGCGCCGCCTCCGTCGGCGCCGGCGATCGCCGACACCGTGACATCCACGACAAAGAGCCCGGTGAGATGCGCGGCATGCCGGCGTGCCAGCGCACAGGCCAGGGCGAGCCGCGTCGCGCTGCGGTCGTTGTCCTCGATCAGGACAAGGATGTCCTTCAGTGCCATGCCGTCCTCCTCTCGTGTCCCGGCAACGCTGCCACGACGTGACGGCGCATGCCATTGAACTGCTTAGGCTCGCGCCGGACCTGTCATCCGCTGGATCGTTTCGCTAAGTTGTTCCTCACAAATACGTGTAGACGGTTGGGATGACAGCGTGGGTTCGCTTCGATACTCCCGTTGCCGTGAGGGGGCGGCACCACGGAACCGTGGCGGTCCGAACGAGAGGAAGAATTGGCCAGCAACGCGCCCAGCCTGCATGCGCCTTCGATGCGGCCCTGGAACCTGCCCGCCCGCTGGCGGCGGGCCCTGCATGGCATGCGCCTCTCCACCCGGCTGATCCTGATCGTCGCGACCTGTCTGCTGCCGACGCTGCTGTTGCAGGTCGTCGTCGCTTGGCAGCAATGGACCGACCGCAAGGCGCAGCTCGGCGCGATCGTGACGCAGCAGGCGCAGCTGCTGGCAGGCAACGTGGACAGCATCGCGGAAGGGGCGCGCATCCTCCTCGGGGCGGCGGCGGAATTCCGCCAGGTGCGCGAACGCGACGTCTCCTGCGGCGACCGGCTGGCCCGGCTGCTGCATCACGCGCCCGGCTTCGCTTTCATCGCGGTGATCGAACCCGACGGCGCGATCCGCTGCGCATCGCAGCCCGATGTCGCATTGCCGTCGGAAAGCTCGACGTGGCAGCGCGCCGCCTCCGGCACGACCGGCTTCGCGGCAGGGCGGTTCACGCGATCGCGACTGCTGCCGACGGGCTTCCTGCCCTTCACCATGCCGATCACCGAGGCCGACCAGACCAGACCGGGGCTGCTGGTGGCGGGGCTCGACCTGCACTGGCTGGAGTTGCACCTGCAGGGGCTGAAGCGTACCGGCCTGCCTTTCCTCGCAAGCGGTGTGCTGACGGTGGCGGATGCGGATGGCGTGGTGCTCGGCCGCGACGTCAAGCACGCGGACTTCGTCGGCCAGCGCTTCCCGCAGGCCGCCCTGTCGCTGCTGCAGGCGACGGCGCCGGGTACGCTGCGATTGCGCAGCATGGACGGCACCGATCGCCTGGTCGGCTTCTCCCCACCCACCGAGGCGAGCCACGGCCTGGCCGCGGTCGTCGGCGTGCACGAGCCCGACCTGATGACGGATATCGAGGCCGCGCTGCGGCGCGGCGCGCTGCTTCTGCTGGCCGTCACGCTGCTGGCCGTGGCGCTGACGCTGGCCATGGCGCGGCGCTTCATCACGGGACCGACCGCGGCGCTGCTGGACGTCGCGCGACGCTGGCAGGACGGCGACCTGTCCGCGCGCGCGCCGGCCTGCGGGCGAGGGTCGGAATTCGCCCAGCTCGCCACGGCCTACAACGAGATGGCGGCGTCGCTGGAACGCCGCGAAGCCGGGCTGCACGCGGCGGTCGAGGAGCGCACCCGCGCGCTGACCGCGGCGAACGAGCGTCTGCAGGCGGAGATCGACGAACGGCGCCAGGCCGAAGCGGCGCTGGTGCAGGCGCAGAAGGTGCAGGCGGTCGGGCAGCTCGCCGGCGGGATCGCGCATGACTTCAACAACGTCCTGCAGGCCGTCATCGGCGGCGTCGCGCTGATCCGCAAGCGTGCCGCGGACACCTCGTCAGTCCAGCGGTTGGCCGGCATGATCGACGAGAGCGCGCGGCGGGGGCAGTCCATCACGCGGCGGCTGCTCGCCTTCTCGCGGCAGGAACAGCTGCGCGCCGGGCCGCTTGACCTTAACGAGATGTTGGAGGGGCTGCGCGAGGTGCTGTCGGCGACCCTCGGCGCGCGCATCCGCGTGCAGGTGGACGCGCCGAGCGGCCTGCCGACGATCCTGGTGGATCGCGGGCAGCTGGAGACCGTGCTGGTCAACCTCGCGACGAATGCGCGGGACGCCATGCCGAAGGGCGGCACGCTGCGCCTGTCGGTGGTGGTCGAGGAGATCGCCGAGCACGCCGGCAATGCGCTGGCGCCGGGGCGCTATGTCCGCCTGGCGGCGGCCGATACCGGCGAGGGCATGGACGAGGCGACGCTGCGCCGCGCGGCGGAACCCTTCTTCACGACCAAGCCGCTTGGCCAGGGCACGGGACTCGGCCTGGCAATGGCGCGCAGCTTCGCTCAGGCCTCGGGCGGGCGGCTCGATGTCGCCAGCACGCCGGGGCGCGGGACCACGGTGACGATATGGCTGCCGATCGTCGTGGAGGCGCCGCGCCCGCAGACCGACAGCCTCGCGCATCGCGCGCTGCGGCGCGGCAGCGACGACCGCACGCCGCGGCTGCTGCTGGTGGATGACGAGCCGATGGTGCGCGAGGTGCTCGCCGCCGAGCTGCAGGATGCGGGCTACGAGGTCGCGCAGGCCGCTGACGGCGTCGCGGCGCTCGCACTGCTGGATGGGGAGCGCTGCTTCGACCTGCTGGTCAGCGACCTCGCCATGCCCGGCATGGACGGCGTGAGCGTGATCAGGGAGGCGCAGCGGCGGCATCCCTGCCTACCCGCGATCCTCCTGACGGGCTATGCCGGCGATGCGGCGACCCTGGCCGTGTCGGGCGCGCTTGGCGGGCGCTTCATGCTGCTGCGCAAGCCGATCTCGGGTGCGGAGCTGGCGGACCATGCCGCGGCGCTGATGGACGACGCGGCGCGGGACGCGCAGCCCGCGCATTGAGCCTCATTCAAGCCTGGTGAGGAGCAGCGCGCCGGAAGCGTCCACGCGCGCCTGCCAGCCCGGCGGCAGGACCGTCGTCGCGTCGAGCTGCAGCAGGATGGCCGGGCCGTCCAGCACCGTGCCGGCGGCCAGCGCGTGGCGATCGTACAGCGCGGCGCTGCGCGTGCCGTCCTTCAGGTGCATGGGCTGGCGCCCGATCGGCGCCGCACCGCTACCCGCGGGCAGCGTGACCGGCGCGGCTGCGGGCAGGCGCCCACGGGCTTCCAGGCGCAAGGTGACGAGCTCCGGCGTGCCTTCTGGCAGGTCGAAGCCGTAGAGCGTGCGGTGCGCGGCGGCGAAGTCGGCTTCCGCTGCAGCGACGCTGCCGTGCCAGGGCACCGCGAGTTCGGAGCCTTGGCCGGCATAGCGAGCGAGGACAAGCGGCGTCAGGCTGCGCGCCTCGTCGGGTACCGCTTCCTCGGCCAACCAGCGCGTCGCCGCTTCTTCGAGTTCCGCGAAGCCGGCTGCGACGGAGCCGTCGGAGGCGGCGCCCCCGCGCGGCAGGCTGCGCGTGAACTCCGCGCCGAGATCGGCGGCGAGCAGCCCCTGCGCGCAGAGCACGCCGGGATGGCGCGGAACCAATACGCGTCGGATGCCGAGCAGGTCCGCCAACGCGGTGCCGTGCAGCGGGCCGGCGCCGCCGAACGGCACGAGGACGAAGTCGCGGGGATCGTGGCCGCGCTCCACCGAGACCACGCGCATCGCGCCGACCATTGCATTGTCGAGGATCGTCAGCATGCCACGTGCGGCATCGTGCAGGTCCATGCCGAGGGGTTCAGCGACATGCTTCCGGACGGCTGCTTCGGCGCGCGCGACGTCGAGCGTCATGCGCCCGCCGAGCAGGCTCGGCGTGAGATGGCCGAGCACGACATGCGCGTCGGTCGTCGTCGGTCGTTCGCCGCCGCGGCCATAGCAGGCGGGGCCGGGATCGGCGCCGGCGGATTCCGGGCCGACGGAGAGCGTGCCCGACGCAGAGACCTTGGCGAGCGACCCGCCGCCCGCGCCGATCGTCACCATGTCGAGCATCGGCAAAGGCAGCGGCCAGCCGCCAACGGACCCATGCTGCGTCAGCCCGATACGCCCGCCTTTGATCAGCGAGATGTCGGCCGAGGTGCCGCCGATGTCCACCGTGATGATGTCGGCGATGCCGGCCGCGGCGGCCGCCGCGCGCGCGCCGACCACGCCGGCGGCGGGGCCCGACAGCGCGGTGGTCGCCGGCGCGCGGCGGATGGCCTGTGCACCGGCGACGCCGCCGTTGGACTGCATCAGCAGCAGCGGCGCGGCGATGCCGGCGGCGGCGAGGCGCCGCTCGATCCGTTCGACGTAGGTCGAGACCGCGGGCATGACCTGCGCGTTCAGCACCGCGGCCAGGCTGCGTTCGTATTCGCGGATGACGGGCAGCACCTCGGTCGAGGCGCTGATCGCGATGTCCGGCAGTTCCTCCCGCAGGATGGCAGCGGCGCGGCGTTCATGCGTTGGGTTGGCGTAGGAGTGCAGCAGGCAGACCGCGACGGACGCGACGCCGAGCGCCCGGCACCGCGCGGCTGCGCGGCGAATTGCGTCCTCGTCGAGCGGGCGGAGTTCCGTGCCATCGGCGGCGATGCGGCCGGGGATCTCCAGTACGCGCGAGGGCGGCACGGGGCGCTTCGGCTTGACCCAGGCGAAGAGGTTGGCGGCGCGTGGGATGTCCTGCCGGCCGATCTCGAGCACGTGCCGAAAGCCTTCGGTCGTGATCAGCGCCGAGGGCGCGGCCTTGCCTTCCAGGATGAGGTTCGTCGCGACGGTGGTGCCGTGCAGGACACGGCCGACTTCCTGCGGTTTGCGCCCTGCGGTCTCCAGCACCAGGCGGATGCCAGTTAGGAACGCCTCCGACGGATCGCGCGGCGTGCTGGGCGTCTTGGCGGTCCAGGACTCGCCGGTCGAGAGGTCCTGCAGCGCGATATCGGTGAAGGTGCCGCCGATGTCGATGGCGACCGCAAGAGCAAGGTCAGCCGAGGACATCGACATACTCCCCCCGGTGGAAGGCTTTGGCTTCGGGGCGGTCGCGGCGAAGCGCCTCGGTTGCGGGCATGTCCAGCACGCCGTCGCGGATCACCACGCCGTAGTCGCGCGCGGCCGCTTCGTCGCTGACGAAGCCGCCCTCGACGTCTGCCAGCACCTCCTCCGGTCGTCTGTCGTAGGGGTGGCCGTGGCCACCGCCGCCGCCGGTCTCGATGACCAGGATGTCGCCGCGAACCAGGCGATTGCCGTCGGACAGCGGCGGCAGCACGCGTTCGCCGGGCATGCCGGGATTCACCACCACGCGGCCGGGCCGGCCGGACTGGCCGCCGGCGACGCCCCAGGGCGGGCAGACCACGCCGTCGATGCGGACGGCCAGGATCGCCTCCTCGGCCAGGATCTCGTACTGCCGTACGATCCCGCAGCCCCCGCGATGCCGGCCCGGCCCACCGCTGTCGCGATGGATCCCGTAGCGGTCGAGGCGCGCGGGATACTCGGATTCCAGGAACTCGACGGGGTAGTTCTCCTGCGCGACGAAATAGACGGCGTCGGTGCCGTCGGCGAAGGGGCGCCCGCCATAGCCCACGCCGATGCCGTCGCTCATCAGGAAGGGCTTTCCACCGGCGGTGCCGCGCAGCAGCATGATGACATAGGCGGCGTGCGCGGCCGGCGCGTCGCCGCCCGCCGCGGCCACCATGCCGTTCAGCGTCGCCAGCATCCGCATCATCGTCAGCCCGCGCATGCCGAGTGCGGCGGGCCAGCGCGGCTGCACCAGCGAGCCCTCGCGCAGCTTCACCTCGTCGATCGCGCGCGGGCCGCCGGCATTCGTGACCTGGTGGGGATCGCCGCCGAGCAGGAAGAGGCCAAGCGCCATGCCCGGCACGTCCTTGTTCATGATGTAGTTCACCGGGCCGGGCGACTGGTCGTCCGTGCCCGTCGCGTCGAAGACGAAGCGGTTGTTCGCCGTGCGGGTCAGCGAGAAGCGCAGCGCGAGCGACCCGCTGCCCTTGCCGTCGCCGTCGATCCGGTCGGTGAAGCTGTGCGTGCCGACGGGGAAGGTCGCGGCCAGGCCGTCGCGGATGGTGCGCTCCGTCCTTTCCAGCAGCTGGTGCAGCGCGTCGGCCAGGACGTCGGCACCGAACCGCGCCGCGATCTCCTGCATGCGCACCGCGCCGAGGTTCACCGCGGCCATCAGCGCACGGAGATCCGCCTGGCAGGCCAGCGGCCAACGGGAGTTGCGGAAGAAGATGCGCAGCGCCGCGTCGTTGGTGCGGCCTTCGTCGACCATCCTGGTTGGCGGGACGATGATTCCTTCGTGGAAGATCTCGGTCGCGTCCGGCGAGATCGAGCCCGGCCGCAGCCCGCCGATATCGGCGAAATGCGCCCAGCCCATTACCAGCGCGACGCGGCGTCCTTCGTGGAAGACCGGCGCGAGCAGCACCTGGTCGTTGGAATGGGAGACCGCGCCCTTTGACCCGTAGCAGTCGTTGTACCAGTAGATGTCGCCGGGCTTCATGGTCTCGGCCGGAAAATCGGCGAAGACCGGGCCGCAGACATCGCCGAAGACCGGCACGTTTGAGCCCACGCACATCACGCCGTCGGCGTCGAAGAGCGCGGTGTAGAAATCCTTCTTCTCGCGGATGAAGGCGGACATGGCGGTGCGCTCGATCAGCGCCTCCATCTCTGCCTGGGCGGCGCGGATGGCGCCACGGATGACCTCGAGGGCGACGGGATCGCAGAGCGGCATGCGGTCTCCGGGGGAGGGAACGGTCCGAAGGCTACGGGGCGCGCGCCTTGCTGCCAAGCCGCCGCGCCGCTAGCGTTTCCTCGCAAGGCCGGAGTTGCCGATGGACGAGGTTCGGACGCGCGGCGTGGACGCCGTGACGATCGAGATCATCAAGGGCGCGCTGCGCTCGGCCCAGGCGGAGTGCGAAGCGCTGCTGGAACGCACCGCCATGTCGCCGGTGATCCGGGAGAAGCAGGACTACTTCATCGGCTTCTACGACGCCGGCGGGCGGCTGGTGACAGGCACCAAGCTGCCTCTCTTCGGCGACGTGATGCGGCCGATCCTGGACCGGTTTCCGGCCGAGGACATCAGGCCAGGCGACATCTACTGGTACAACGACTGCTACGCCTCCCGCGGCGGCGTGTCGCACACCTCGGACCAGGTCTTCGCCACGCCCGTGTTCGTGGACGGGCGGCTTGCCGCCTTCGCGCAGTCCTGGGCGCATTTCCGGGACATCGGCGGGGCCTGGCCGGGGTCCAACACGCCGGGCACGGAGAGCATCTTCCAGGAAGGCATCATCGTGCCGCCGGTGAGGCTCTACCGGGAAGGCGTGCTGAACCAGGACCTGTTCGAGACCTTCGTCCGCAATTCGCGCTTCCCCCTGCATGCGCGCGGCGACACGCGCGCGCTGACGGCCGCCGTACGGCTTGGCGAGAAGCGGTTGCAGGAGCTGTTCGCGCGCTTCGGCACGACGACGCTGCTCGGCGCGGTCGAGGCGATGATCGACCAGACGAAGCGCGTCTTCCTGCGGCGGATGAAGGAGCTGTTCCCGCCGGGCGGGCGCTGGCGCTTCGCCGACCGCGTGGATTCCGATGGCAAGGGCAACGGGCCCTTCACCGTGCGGATGGAGCTGATGTCGCACGACAAGGGCTTCACGCTGGACACCACGCAATCCGACGCGCAGGCCAAGGGTCCCATCAACTTCCTCATGAACCCGACCGTGCCGAACACGGTCTTCGGGCTCTATCTGCTGGCGGACGACGACAGCGTCATGATGAACGAGGGCCTGCTGCGTGCGATCGAGGACGTGCGGACGAAGGAAGGCACCATCATCCAGCCGGCCTGGCCGGCGCCCCTTGGACAACGCAGCAATTCGTTGGCGCGCGTGATCTCGACCGGCATCGGGCTGATCGCGCAGGCCACGAGCGGAGAGAGCCCGGCGGCAAGCTCGATCTACACAATCTACACGCTGACCGGCCGCCAGCCGCATGACGGCAGCCTGTTCTATAAGTCGGGCGGCCACGGCACGGGCCAGGGGGCGCGGCCCTTCGCGGACGGGCTCGACGTCATCTACTACGTCGCGCAGCAGAACTACCCCATCGAGTTCCTGGAGTCGGACATGCCGGTGCGTATCCGCACTTATGCCATACGCTGCGACTCCGGCGGGCCGGGGCGCTGGCGCGGCGGCTGCGGCGTGGTGCGGGAGATGGAGGTGCTGGTGGATGGCTGCACGCTCAACACCCGTATGGACAACGTCGCCAATCCGCCCTGGGGGGTGAAGGGTGGGCGGAGCGGAAGGCCCGGCCGCTTCGTCATGAACCCCGGCACGCCGGAGGAGCGGGAATTGCCGAGGCTGGCGCAGGGGATTCCGACGAAGAAGGGCGATGTCGTGCGACTGGAAAGCACGGGCGGCGGCGGCTGGGGGCATCCGTATGACCGCGAGGCCTGGCGCGTGCGGCAGGACGTGCTGGGTGGCTTCGTGTCGGTGGAGGCGGCGCGCGCGGATTACGGCGTGGTGCTGAAGGACGGGAAGGAGCGCGAGGTGGACGAGCAAGCCACCGCCGCGCTGCGGGCGGATCGGCCGCCGGTGGAGGGGATGTTCCATCGGCATGGGGCGTATCGCGACGCGGATGCGTGGTGGGAGGCGATGGCGAGTTAGGCAAACGCCCGCGAACCCCCACCCGCCTCGCTGCGCTCGGCACCCTCCCCCGCAAGCGGGAGAGGGTTTTCAGTCGCTGACTTCGACCACTAGGTTCCCGAAGGGATCCATTGTCGCGACGTCGCCGGGCGCGAGCCAAGTCGTGGCGTCCATCTGCACCACGATCGCCGGCCCCTTCACCACCGCGCCGGCGCCGAGATGGTCGCGGCGCCAGACCGGGACGCGGGAGCTGCCGCGTTCCAGGTCAACGAGTTGCTCGCCGATCGGCGTGGGCGCATCGCGCGCGGGCAGGACCTCGTCCGCGGGGCCGGGCATGGTGCCGAGCGCGGTGACCTCCAGCGTCACGATCTCCACCTGGGTGTCGCGCTGCGCGAAGGTGTAGAGGCGCTCGTGCTCGTCGTGGAAACGCTCGATCGCGGCGGAGAGCGTCGCGGTATCGGCGCTGCGCGCGGGCCAGTCCACGAACAACTCGAAGCCCTGGTTGACGTAGCGCATGCCGGCGCGCCAGCGCACCTCGCGCGAGGCCGCGGGCACGGATTCCGCTTCCAGCCAGGCGACGGCCTCGGCGTCCAGGGCGGCGTAAGCCGCGGCCAAGGGCGCGGGATCGGCGATCGGGGCGCGCAGCATCACCGTGCGCGTGAACTCGTTGCGGAGCTTCGCGGCCAACAGCCCCTCGGCGGCCAGCACGCCGGGGCGCGCGGGGACCAGGATGCGCTTCATCCCCAGCAGCCGCGCGATGGCGCTGCCCTGCAGCGGGCCGGCGCCGCCGAAGGGCACCAGCGCAAAATCCACGGGGTCGAAGCCGCGCTGCACCGAGACAACGCGGATCGCGCCGGCCATGTTGTTGTCGGCGACGGCCACGATACCGCGCGCGGCGTCGTGCAGCGTCAGGCCGAGCGGGCGCGCGACCTTCGCCTCTATCGCGCGGGCCGAGGCGTCAGCGTCGAGCGTGATCCTGCCGTCGAGCAGCGACGGCGGCAGGCGGCCGAGAACCAGGTTCGCGTCGGTGAGCGTCGGTTCCTCGCCGCCGCGGCGATAGGCGACAGGACCGGGATCGGCGCCGGCGCTGGCGGGGCCGACGACCAGCGCGCCCTCCGGCGAGACGCGCGCGATCGAGCCGCCGCCGGCGCCGATGGTGTGGATGTCAATCATTGGCAGGGTCAGCGGCCAGTCGCCGACCTTGCCCTCGGTGGTCAGGCGGGGCTCGCCGTCGATCAGGCTGATGTCGGCCGAGGTGCCGCCGACATCGAGCGTGATAAGCCGGGGGAAACCCGCCCTGAGCCCGAGCGCGCGCGCGCCGACGACGCCGGCCGCGGGACCGGACAGCGCGGTCTGCACGGGCTGCTTCGCCGCGCCGGCGCCGCGGATCACGCCGCCCGAGGATTTCATCAGCAGCAGTGGCGCGCTGACGCCGGATTCCTTCAGCCTGTCCTCGATCCGGCGGACATAGGTCGAGATCGCGGGCATGACATAGGCGTTCAGCGCCGTCGCCATGGTGCGTTCGTATTCGCGGAAGACCGGCAGGACCTCGCTGGACAGCGTGATGGGGATGCCGGGCAGAAGCTCCGCCAGCAGCGCGCCGGCGCGGCGTTCATGCGTGGGGTTGGCGTAGGCGTGCAGGAAGCAGACGGCGACGGCCTGGGCGTCCAAGCGGCGAAATTCGTCGGCCGCGGCGCGAATGTCGGATTCGTCCAGCGGCGTGACGACGCTGCCGTCCACGGCCAGGCGTTCCTTCGCCTCCATCACCTGTTCCGGCGGGATGGGGCGGCGCGGCTTGACCCAGGAATAGAGGTTCTCGTGGCGGGGGATGTCGTGTCGGCCGATCTCCAGCACATGGCGCAGGCCGGCGGTGGTGAGCAGTCCCGCGCGCGCGCCCTTGCCTTCCAGGATCGCGTTGGTCGCGACGGTCGTGCCGTGCAGGACGTGGGAGATGCCGGCCGGCGCGCGGCCCGCGATCTCCAGCACCTGCGCGACGCCGTCCACGAAGGCCTGGGATCGGTCGGCAGGCGTGGTCGGGACCTTGGCTTCCCAGCGCTGGCCGCTCGCGCGGTCCACCAGCACGATATCGGTGAAGGTCCCGCCCGCATCCACCGCGACGGTGAGAGTGCCCTGATCCGCCATGCCCGCCCCTTCGGTCGGCGGGATGCTAGGAACGCGGGGCGGCAGCGTCAAACCGGCGCGACCTCCACGATCACCTTGCCCGAGGCGCCGGCTTCGAGGGCTTCGTGCGCCTCGGCCGTGCGGTCCAACGGGAAGGTCGCGGCGACGGGCAGGCGCATCCAGCCCTCGGTGACGGCGCGGGTTGTGGCGGCGATCGCGTTCTCCAGCGCCGGGCCGTGGATCAGCATGGCCTGCACGAAGCGCAGCGTGACGGCCTTCTTCGCGAAGACGTAGTAGTCCAGCACGGGCTTCGGATCGCGCGTCGAGGAATAGGCGGCGATGACGCCATGCGGCGCGATCACCTGGCCGTCGAGCGCCTGGTTGGCGCCGAAATCCACCTCGACGATGCGGTCCACGCCGCCGGTGAGTGCCAGGATGCGCGCAGCGCAATCGGGGTCGCGGTAGTCCAGCACGTCGGTCGCGCCGGCGTCGCGCGCGATGGCCTGCTTGGCCGGCGTGCTGGCGGTCGCGACGACGCGCGCGCCGGCGCGGGAGGCGAAGAGAACCGCTGCGAGTCCAACGGCGCCCGCGCCCTGGACCAGCACGCTCTTGCCGCCGAGCGGCCCGTCCGAGAACAGCGCGAGATGCGCGGTGAGGCAGGGAACGCCCAGGCAGGCGGCCTGCACCATCGTCACGCCGTCGGGCATCGTCACGGCATGCGCCGCGTCGATCGCGAGGAGGTCACGGCAGGTGCCGGCGCCGTGGCGCCCGCCGAAGATCCAGACGCGCTCGCCGATGCGCGACGCCGGCACACCGGCGCCGACGCCGACGATCACGCCGGCGCCGTCGCTGTGCGGGATGACGGGCGGGCCCTGGTGCACGACGCCGCGCCAGCCCGCGCGGCCCTTCGTGTCGTGCGGGTTGACGCCGGAGGCATGGATACGGACCAGCACCTCGCCGGCGGCCGGCACGGGATCGGGCAGCGCCACGAGTTCGAGCACGTCGCGGGCTGGTCCGTTCCGCCGCCACTGGATCGCCCGCATGTGCCCTCCTTGCCGCGCCGCGCGTCGCCTGTTCAGATCGAGCGTAACGCAGCACGACGCAGGGGGACATCATGGCCGGGTTCGAGACGGAAAAGCTGCTGGCCGGCATCCGCGACTGGGTCGAGCACGAGACGCCGACCGATGCGCCCCAGGCGGTGTCGGGGCTGATGGCGAAGGTCGCGACGGAGGCTGCGTCGTTCGGTGCGCGTGTCCAGCGCATCCCCGGCCGCGACGGCTTCGGCGACCACCTGGTCGTGCGAAGCCCCTGGGGCGCGGAGGGCGAGAAGGGCATCCTGGTGATGTCGCATCTGGATACCGTGCATCCCGTGGGCTCGCTGGAACGGATGCCGTTCCGGGTGGAGGACGGGATCGCCTATGGCCCGGGCATCTACGACATGAAGGGCGGCGCCTATCTCGCCTTCTCGGCGCTGCGCGAGATCGCGGGGGAAGGGCGCAACACCGCGCTGCCGATCACGCATCTCTTCACGTCGGACGAGGAGGTGGGCAGCCCGACCAGCGTGGCGTTGATCCGGCAGTTGGCGGCGGAGGCGAAATACGTGCTGGTGACGGAGCCCGCGCGCGAGGGCGGGAAGATCGTGACCGCGCGCAAGGGTGCGGCGCGATTCGAGATCCATGTGAAGGGCAGGCCCGCGCATTCCGGCGCCAGGCACCAGGACGGGCGCAGCGCGATCGAGGAGCTCGCGCGGCAGATCCTGGTGCTGCATGCCTTCACGGATTATGCGCGCGGCGTGACGGTGAATGTCGGCACGATCTCCGGCGGCACGCGGGCCAATGTGGTGGCGGAGGAGGCGCATGCCCTGGTGGACATGCGCGTGCCGAATCCCGCGATCGCGGAGGAGATGGTAGCGAAGGTGGTGGGGCTGACGCCGGTCGGGCCGGATGTGACGATCACGGTGACCGGCGGGCTGAACCGGCCGCCCTACGAGAAGCTGCCGGGCATTGCGGCGCTGTTCGACCACACGAGGGCGCTGGCGGCGGAGATCGGGTTCGACCTGCAGGACCTGAAGACCGGCGGCGGCAGCGACGGGAACTTCACCGCGGATATCGCGCCGACGCTGGATGGTTTGGGCGTGGACGGGAAGGGCGGGCACACCAATTACGAGCAGCTCTATTTGGAGTCGCTGGTGCCGAGGGCGCGGTTGCTGCGGCGGTTGATGGAGACGTTGGAGTAGGAGGGCGCGCCGAGTGCCCCCGCTCCCCAACCCTCCCCCGCAACGGCGGGGAAGGCGGAATAAAGGAAGCGGGGAGTGAGGCGGGGCGCTAGCCGATCAGGCGCGTCGCCTCGCGCAGGGCCGCGACGTAGCGGTTTTGACTGCGCATGAGCTGCGTCTTCGCGAAGCCCAGCATCGGGCCGCTGTAGCGCGGGAATTCCGTCGCGACCGCCAGGCCTGGCAGCGGGGGCGCGGTGAAGGCGGGGTCGTGGGCGAAGCGGGGCGTGCGGGTGAAGTTAAGGGGGATCAGGATGCGCGCCAGGCGCTTTGCGATCTCGTTCGCCTGGGCCGGTGGCATGCCGTCGAGCTTCGCGATGGCCGCGCGGAAGGCCGCCGTCGCATGCTTTGCCGGCGTCAGGTCGGCATGGTCGCCTGCCGCAGCGGCATAGCGATCGACCGTCGTGGAGAACTCCTCCGCCGTCGCAACCCAATCGAAGGGCAACCGCTCGGCATTCACGACCCGCAGCACCGACAGCATGTAGATCCGGATGTCGCGCAGCAGGTTGTCCTTGTCCGCGATCTCCAGCTGGTCGTTCTCGGTGTGCCAGGCGATGTTCCCGCCGCAGCCGGACACGTCGTAGTAGTTCTTCTCCTTCCGGAGGTCGTCGGCCATGGTCGAGCTCAGCATGTAGAAGCTCGTGATGCCGATGTTGTTGAAGCTGTAGTCGCCGGCCTGATTGGGGCGCTTGGTCTTGAAGACGGCGTCCGGCACGACGTCCTTGATGGCGCCTTCCACCAGCTTCGCCGTTTCGCTCATCGTCGTGGTGGCGTGGAAGCTGTTGGCCCAGCGGCAGCCCGGACTGTCGCAGTTCACGGACAGCACGCAGTTCTCATCGAGGTCGAGAGCGAAGGCATCGGCGAACCAGGTGCTGCCGGCATAGCGGCCGGTGGAATGGCCCGGCCACCAGGCGATGCGCACGCCGCGCTTCAGGCTGGCCCGCTGCGCCCAGAGCACGCGCGCGATCTCCAGCATCGTCGCGTCGCCCGTGGCGTTGTCGCCGACGCCGACGTCCCAGGAATCATAATGGCCGTGCAGCAGGACGAAATCCTTCGAAGCCCCCGGGATGTCCACGACCGGGATCTTCTGGGGGAAGAAGCCCTCCAGCATTTCGGTCTTGATGGTGGCCGACCCGCCCTGCTGGGCGAGCGCCATCAGCGCCTCGCCAGTCTGCTTGTTCACGGCGACGACGGGGATGTTCGGCTTGCGGCCGATGTCGTCGAGGTCCGGCGTCCCCCAGATCGTGGTGCAGGTGCCCCAATGGATGTCCACGCCGGGATTGCAGGCGATCAGGCCGACCGCGCCCCATTCCTCGACCAGGGAGGTCAGCGCAGGGTTCCCGAAGCCCTCGGTGATGAAGATCTTGCCCTTTACCAGCGTCCGCACCTCGGCCTCGTCCTTGATGCGGCCGCCGAACAGCTCCTGCACGTCGCGGGAATAGGACCGCAGTGCCTTCAGATTCGCCGGCACATAGACCAGCGGCGCCGTCATGCCCTTCGGCACGGACACCGACATGGAGGGCGGCTTGGCGCGATGCGTCTGTCCGCCCGCCTCGACCGAGGCCGAAAGCGGGATGGAGAGGAAGATCTCGGGCTGGTGCACCGTGACCGGCACGCCGAGGCGCTGCAGCCGCTCCGCGATCGCATCCGCACCCTTGTTCACGTCCTCCGGCCGCCAACGCGGCACGCGGGAGAAGTGCTCGACCAGTTCCCAGGGCGCGTCCAGCGTCGCGGCGTCCAGGAAGCGGCGTTCAGCGTCGGTGATCATCGCACATCCCTTCAGCGGTCGGCCCTACGCTGTCACCGGTCGGGCGCCCCGGAAAGGGGTACGGGCAAAACGTCCGGACAACCGGTTGCAATTGCCGGAGGGCGCGGCAAACTATCGGTGCAGGGAGATCAGCCGGGGGGAACGACCGGCGCGTCGCACGGTCCACCACCTCGGGACGAACGGGAGCGGTACCATGCATCGTCGTGACCTATTGAAGGCCGGCACGGCCGCCGCGGCCCTGATCGCGGGCCTGTCGCCGACCGGTGCCTTCGCGCAGCAGGCGGGCGACCCGATCCGCAAGCTCGTCATCATCAACCGCCCGCAATCCAACAACCCGCAGGCCTGGCAGGCCAGCGAGATGATCGCCCAGGAATGGCGCAAGCTCGGCCTGGACGTCGAACTTCGCGCCATGCCGCGGCAGCAACAGTCGGAGGTCGTCTGGAACAACCGCGACCGCTGGGACATGACGATGTGGCAGATGGTCGGCCGGCCGGAGCGCGGCGACCCCGACGAACTGGTCTACAACCTCTTCCACTCCTCTACCGCGGCGACGGGCTACAACTTCGTGGGCTGGGTCGATCCCGCCTATGACCGCTTGGCCGAAGCGCAGCGCATCGAGACCAACCCGGAGCGGCGCCAGGCCCTGGTGCGCCAGGCGCAGGAGCTTGCCAGCCAGAACCAGCCCTATCTCTTCCTGGTCTTCCCGACCCAGGTGCATGCCTTCAACAAGGCGCAGTTGAGGGAGAACAGCTTCGTCACGCAGGCCGGGCTGGGGCTCAGGAACATCTGGACCTACCTCAACGTCGAGCCCATCGGGAACCGCAAGGACCTGGTGCTGAACGCGTCGGAGCCGATGCTGGCGATCCATCCGCTCTGGATCTCCGGCGCGACGGACAGCTGGGTGACGGAGCTCGTTTGGGACCGCCTGATGCGCATCGGGCCTGACGGCCTGCCCAGGCCGTGGGCGGCGGAGACGGTGACGCAGGTGGATCCCACCACCATTGACCTGACCATCCGCGCGGGGATGAAGTTCCACGACGGCGCACCGGTGACGCTGGACGACGTGCTCTACAGCCTCGAGGCGCCGGGCATCGGCAACGAATCCCCGATGTACAAGCCCTTCGTCGCGAACATCGCCAAGGCCGAGAAGACTGGCGAGCGCACCATCCGCATCACGTTGAAGGAGCCCGACGCGGCCTTCTTCACGACCTGCCTGGCGAAGCTCAACATCATCCCGAAGTCCTTCTGGGACCCCGTGATGCGCGACTACCTGAACCGGCCCGAGAACATCGAGCGCTTCGTGGTGGACCGCCCGATCGGATCGGGTCCCTTCAAGGTCACCCGTGCGCGCCTGTCCGAGGAAGTCGTGCTGGAGCGCAACGCCGACCACTGGGCCGCGCCAAAGGTCGACCGCTGGATCCTGCGCATTTCGCAGAACGTCGAAGCGACGCTCGGCATGCTGAACCGCGGCGAGATCAACTTCCTCGCGGACTACACGGGCGACCCGGAGCTGGTGAAGCAGCTGACGCAGCGCAACCGGAACATCGTCATGTCGGAAGCCGTGGACATCGGCTTCCAGTTCCTCGGCTGGAACATCCGCCGTCCACCCTTCAACGACCCCGCCTTCCGCCGCGCGCTGTCCGCTGCGGTGAACCGGGAGCTGATCGCGAACGCCGCCTGGAACGGCTTCGCGCAAGCGTCCAACGGCGTGGTCTCCCCTGCCCTGCCCTTCTGGTACCGCCAGGGCATCGTGGAGTCCCTGCCATCCGGAATCGAGACCGCGCGGCGCCTGCTGCAGGAGGCGGGGTATCGCGTGGTGAATGGGCGGCTGCACTACCCGCCCGGCGTCAGGGAACAGACGTCGGCGTTCTGAGCCAGGCGGCCGCGTGCCCTATCTCGGCAAGCGATTGCTGCACGCGGCCTTCGTGCTGTGGGCGGTGGCGACGCTTTGCTTCCTGATGTTCCGGCTGATGCCGGGCGACCCCACGCTGAACTACATCGACACCTCGATGAACGAAGAGCAGCGGCAGGCCATGCTCGTCTCCTTCGGGCTCGACCGGCCGCTGCACGTCCAGTACCTGATCTACCTCCGGAACCTGCTGCGCGGGGAGCTCGGTGAGAGTTTTCTGCAGGGGCGGCCGGTGCTGCAGCTCATCCTGGAATCGCTGCCGATGACGCTGGTGCTGACGCTTTCGGCGCTGGTCGTGGCCTATATCTTTGGCATCATCGCGGGCGCCTTCCTGGCCTGGAACCGCGGCACCGTCATCGAGGGCTTTGCCATCCCGCTGGTGCTGGCCACGCGCGCGGCGCCGGAATTCTGGCTCGGCATGATCCTGCTCGCGATCTTCGCCTTCGGCTTCGGCTGGTTCCCCTCGGGCGGTGCGGTGGAAGCGGGGTCGGAATACGGGGACTATGAGCGCCTCTTGACGCTGGATTTCCTGCACCATCTGTTCCTCCCGGCGCTCGCGCTCGCGGTCTATCTGCAGGGGCTGCCGCTGCTGCTGATGCGGTCCACCATGCTGGAGGTGATGCAGGACGAATTCGTCACCATGGCGCGCATGAAGGGCCTGTCGGAATGGTCCATCGTGATCCGCCACGCCGCACGCAATGCGCTGCTGCCGGTCGCGACCGCTTTCGCATTGGGTGTCGGCGGCTCGGTGGGCGGCAACGTGGTGATCGAGACGGTCTTCTCCTGGCCGGGGCTCGGGCGGATGCTGGTCACCGCCGTGCAGGGCAGCGACTATCCGCTGGCACAGGGGGCCTTCCTGATCATCGCCGCGGTGCTGGTGGTGATGAACCTCGTCGCCGATCTCCTCTATGGCTGGCTGGATCCGAGGGTGTCGCATGGCCGCAAGGGCTGAGGCCGCGCCAGCCTGGCAGATCGCGCTGCGCCCTGTCGCGCGCGCGGCCGCGATTGCCGCGCGCGATCCCTTCGCGCTGGCGGGCACGCTGATCTACCTCGTCCTGATCCTGACCGCCGTCTTCGCCGACCAGATCGCGACGCACAACCCGCGCGAGATCCTCTACGCCGGCAGCCGGCTCGCGCGGAACCTGCCGCCGGGGGCGGAGCACCTGCTCGGCACCACACATGGCGCGCGGGACATCTTCTCGCAGCTCGTCTACGGCTCGCGCAGCGCGGTAACGGTCGGGCTGACCGCGGCCTTCTTCGTCGTCGCGATCGGCACGCTGCTCGGCTTGGTCTCCGGCTATTTCGGGGGCTGGGTGGACAGCGTCGTCATGCGGCTGGCGGACATCGTCCTCGGACTGCCCTTCCTGCCTTTCGTCATCGTGCTGGCGGCGCTGACGAAGCCCGGCACCGTCGTCATCGTCTTCTCGGTCGCGGTGCTGCTCTGGCCCAACACGGCGCGCGTGATCCGCAGCCAGGTGCTGACTGTGCGGGAGCGTTCCTTCGTGGAGGCCGCGCGCGTCACGGGATGCTCGACCTGGCGCATCCTCTTTGTCCACATCGCGCCATCCATCCTGCCGCTGTCCTTCCTGTACGGCTCCATCGCCGTGGGCTGGGCGATCCTGACGGAGGCCTCGGCGTCCTTCCTGGGCTTCGGCGACCCCTCCGTGATCTCCTGGGGCGGGATGCTGCAGGACGCCTATGCCAACCAGGCGCTGGGGCGAGAGGCCTACTACTGGTTCGTGCCGCCCGGGATCTGCATTGTGCTCGTCGTCCTCGCCGGCTTTTTCATCAGCCGCGGCTATGAGGAGATCCTGTTTCCCCGGCTGCGTTCGTGACCGACGACCTGCTGGTCCTGGACGGGCTGACCGTCACCTACCACACGAAGCAGGGGCCGGTCCGCGCGGTGGATGGCGCGTCCTTCGCGGTGCCGCGCGGGCAGGTCGTGGGCCTGGTCGGCGAATCCGGCTGCGGCAAGACCACCGTCGCGCGCGCGGTGATGGGCGTCATGCCGAACGCCGCCGAGGTCGGCGGCGGGCCCGTCCTGTTCGAGGGCCGCGACCTGATCCGCCTGGCGGAGCGCGAGCGGCGCGCCCTGCGCTGGAAGGAGATCGCCTTCATCCCGCAGACCGCGATGAGCGCGCTGGATCCCGTCCAGCGCGTCGGCCGCCAGATCGAGGAGGTGCTGGTCGAGCGCGGCGGCCGCAGCCGCGCCCAGGCCCGCGCGCGGGCGGAAGAGCTGTTCGGCCTGGTCGGCATCGATGCGCGGCGGCTGGACGACTATCCCCATCAGTTCTCCGGCGGCATGAAGCAGCGCGCGTCCATCGCCATCGCACTGGCACTCGATCCGAAGCTGGTGCTGGCGGATGAGCCCGTCACCGCGCTCGACGTCATCGTACAGCGCCAGGTGCTGGATCTGCTGAAGGCGCTGCAGGCGCGGCTGAATCTGTCGGTCGTGCTGGTCACGCACGACATCTCCGTCGTCGCCTATGCCTGCGACCGGGTCGTCGTGATGTATGCCGGCCGGGTCGTGGAATCCGGCGAGGTCGCGGAGGTGCTGGAACGTCCGCGCCATCCCTACACCATGGGCCTGACCAATGCCTTCCCGGACCTGGAACGCGCCGGGGGCGAGCTCGTGCCCATCGAAGGCAACCCGCCCAACCTGCTGCACCCGCCCAAGGGCTGCCGCTTCGCCGAGCGCTGCCCCTTCGCGCAGCCGCGCTGCGAGCAAGCGGAACCGCCGCTGGCCACCGACGCCGCCGGCCATGCCAGCGCCTGCTGGCGGTCGGACGAGGCCCCGGCGCTGCGTCCCCTCGCCGCGGAGGCCGCGACGTGGAGGCGCTGATCGAGGCGACGGACCTCACGAAGCACTTCGCAGCACCGCGCACGCTGGGGGAGGCGCTGGCGGGCAAGCGCCCGGTGGTGCGCGCGGTGGACGGCGTGTCGCTGCGCCTCGCGGCAGGTGAGACGGCAGCCATCGTCGGCGAATCCGGCTGCGGCAAGACCACCACCGCGCGGCTGCTGCTGCGCCTGCTGGAACCCAGCGCGGGGACGATCACCTTCCGCGGCAAGGACATCGCAGCGCTCGACAAGGACGGCATGCGCGGCTTCCGGCGCCAGGCGCAGCTGGTCTTCCAGAATCCCTTCGACGCGCTGAACTCGCGCCTGACCATCCGCGACAGCCTGGTCGAGCCGCTGCGCAACATGCGCATCCCGCGCGCCGAGTGGGACGCGCGCGTGATGCTCGCGATGCGCCGCGTGCGGCTGGCCGATGCCGAGCGCTATCTCCTGCGCTTCCCGCATGAGCTCTCCGGCGGGCAGTTGCAGCGCGTCGTGCTGGCGCGTGCGCTCATCCTGGAGCCGGGCTTCCTGGTGGCGGACGAGCCGGTCTCGATGCTCGACGTCTCGGTGCGCGCGGGCATCCTGAACCTGATGCGCGAGGCGCGGGAGACGCTGAACATCGCCGCGCTCTACATCAGCCACGACCTCGCGCTGGTGCGCTATGTCTGCGACCGCACGCTGGTGATGTATCTCGGCACGGTGGTGGAGGAAGGCCCGACCGAGGAGATCGTGCGCAAGCCCCGCCACCCCTATACCCGTGCGCTCGTCGCCGCCGTGCCGCTGCCGCGGGTCGACCAGCCGCGCGACGCGCTGCCGATCAAGGGCAATGTCGGGGATGCGCGCACGCCGCCCTCGGGCTGCCGCTTCCGCGACCGCTGCCCGCAGGCGGTGGCGCGCTGCGCGGAGGAGGCGCCGCTGCTGCGCGCCGGCGGCGACGGCGTGCTGGTGGCCTGCCACCTGGCGTGATTGACTGGCCGGCGCGCCAGGGAAAAGCTGCCCGCCATGTCCAGCACCCGAACGAACCGCGGCCTTCGCATCCTCTGTCCCAACGGGCATCTCGGCTTCGCGCCGACGCGCACGGGCAGCTTCAAGCTCGGCCTCGCCGCCGAGCCCGACATCGTAGCCTGCGATTCCGGCAGCGGGGATTGCGGGCCGGGCCCTCTCGGCTCCGACACCTGCGCCAGCCCGCGTGCCTGGCAGGAGCACGACCTGGAAGCCATGCTGCTCGGCGCCAGGCGGCTCGGCGTGCCGATGATCGTGGGATCCGCGGGCGACACCGGCACGGACAGCCGCGTTGCGATGTTCGTGGAGATCATCCAGCACCTCGCGAAGAAGCACGGGCTGCCGAAGTTCAGGCTGGGCTACTTCCACTCCGAGCTTCCGAAGGAACGCGTGGTGGCGAAACTTGCGGCCGGCGAGGCGATCAGGGGCCTAGACGGCCGCGCGGACGCGACGCAGGCCGATCTCGACGCCACCGACCGGATCGTCGCGGTGGCCGGCGTGCATCCCTACATCAAGCTGATGGATGAGGGCGCGGACGTCATCATCGGTGGCCGCAGCAGCGACTGCGCGATCTTCGCCGCCCCCGCGCTGCGGCGGGGCTACCCGCCGGCGCTCGCCTATCACTACGGCAAGATCCTGGAATGCGCGTCCTTCTGCGCGGAGCCCTACGCCGGCAAGGAATCCGTGATGGGCGAGATCACGGAGACCGACATCAAGGTCACGGCCATGCTGCCGGAACAGCGCTGCACCGTCGCCTCCGTCGCGGGACACGCGATGTACGAACGCTCCAACCCGTTCTTCGAATACTTCCTCGGCGGCCACATCGACATGGGGCAGTGCGTCTACGAGCAGTTCGACGACCGCACCACCCGCGTCACCGGCGCCGTCTTCCACCCCGCCGAGGAGCTCCGCGTGAAGCTGGAAGGCGCGGGGAAGGTCGGCGAGCGCTATGTCGGCGTGGTCGGCGTGCGCGACCCCTACACCATCTCCCGCATCGACGAGGTGATCGCGTGGGCGCGCGACCGCGTGAAGGACCGCTTCGGCGAGACCGGCTACACCCTGACCTACAACGTCTATGGCCGCGACGGCGTGATGGGCGCGCTGGAGCCCCTGCGCGACCGGCCCGGCCATGAGCTCTGCATCGTCGTGCAGGGCGTGGCACCCACGCGGGAGGTGGCGGAGGAGGTCTGCCTGACCGGTTCGCGCCAGATGTTCTACGCGCGGCTCCCTGACGTGAAGGGCACCGCCGGCGGCGTGGCCTTCGCGCTGGACGAGGTGATGCGCGCAAGCCCCGCGCATCGCTGGACGCTGAACCACACCATGCAGGTGAACGATCCGCTGGAGCTGTTTCCCACTTTCATCACCGAGGCCGGGGTCTGAGCCATGGCCGCCGTGCCCCTCTCCGACCTCGCCAAGACCATCCGAAGCAAGAACGCCGGCCCGGACCGCATCACCTTCGACGTGATCTTCCGCGACCGCGAGACCTACGACCGCGTGCGACGCTCCGGCGTGCTGTCGCGCGCGGCGGTCTGCAGGCTTTACGGCATCCCCGACAGCCGGATCAGCGATCACGTCGAATTCAACCCGGCCTTCGCGATCAAGTTCACGATCTACCGGACGGAGCCGAGCGGCAGCGCCGGCGACGGCGACATCTTCGGCTCGCAGCAATACGGGCCGCTGCTCGGCGTGCTCGTGCCCGACTGATATCGCCGCGCGGCCAGTCCCTGGATCGAAGGGTGCCGCCTTGGCTAACCTCCCCCGCAGGAGGTCGCGCCATGCCCCACAATGTCGTCGAGCAATGCGGTCACGTGCTGGAGAACGCCTTCTTCGCACACCAGGACGAGGTGCTGCTGGAACGACTGCGCGCTGAGGCGCGCGACATGGAACGCCGCCAGCTTCTCGCCGCTGCCTCGGGCATCACCGATCAGGCAGTGCTGCAGCACTGGGTCGATCTCGGCCTGACCGCGCACAGCCTGGCCGCGCTGTCGCTCCTGCCGCTGTTGATGGTGGCCTGGGCCGATGGCAGCCTTGACCCGAGGGAGGCCGAGGCGGTGAAGGAGGCCGCGCAGGCCGGCGGGCTGCGCGACAGCCCGGAGGCCGCGGCGCTGCTCGATGCCTGGCTCGCGCGCCCGCCGGGGCCGGAGATGGAGAAGGCCTGGCAGGACTATGTCCGCGCGCTGGCGCCCACGATGTCCGCGGAAGCGCGCGAGGCGCTGCACCGTGAGACCATCGGCCGCGCGCGGCGCGTGGCCGAAACGGCGGGCGGCTTCCTCGGCTTCGGCAACCGCGTCTCGGACAGCGAGAGGCGGATGCTGGAAAGGCTGGAAACGGCCTTCGGCTGACTACAGCACCGGCCCGAGCACCGCGGCCGCGTTGTTCCAGAGCCGCCGCGGCCAGGGCCAGGCCGCGACCTCCTCGCGCAGCACCTCGCGCGATTGCGCGATCCAGGCATCCTGCCGGTGGCGGATCGCGCGGGTCGTCGTGGCATCGGCCAGGAGCAGGTTGTTCTCGTAGTTCAGGTCGAAGCTGCGACGGTCCATGTTGGCGGAGCCGATCAGCGCGGCCTCGCCGTCCACACAGACAGTCTTGGCGTGCAGCAGGCCCGGGCGGAACTCGAAGATGCGCACGCCCGCGTCCAGCAGTTCGGCGTAGTAGCTGCGGCTGGCGGCCGCGACGGCCGGGTTGTCGTTGCGGGCGGGGAAAACGACGGTCGTCGCGACCCCGCGATACGCCGCGGCGCAGAGCGCGGCCTGCATGGAATCGTCGGGCACGTAGTAGGGCGTGGTGACCACCAGTTCGCGCCGCGCGCCATACATCAGGCTCTGGAACATCTCGGGCATGGCGGAATGGCGCACCGTCGGGCCGCTGGCGACGACGACCGCGGGGATGGTGCCGGCCGACGGTGGCAGCTTCTCGCGCAGCAGCGACGCGATGTCGTCGCCGCCATAGGTCATCCAGTCGCTGGCAAAGAGGTGCTGGCACTGCCAGGCCACCGGCCCCTCGACGCGCAGCATGATGTCCACCCAGGGCGCGTATCTCGCCTTGATCAGGAACTCGGGGTCGGCGCAGTTCTGGCTGCCGCAATAGGCGATGCGCCCGTCCACCACCGCGACCTTGCGGTGGTTGCGCAGGTCCACGCGCCCGATCAGCGCGCGCAGGAAGGGATTGCCGACGGGCAAGGCGCGCGCCAGTCGCACGCCTGCCTTCTCCATCGCCGCCCAGTGCTGGCTGCGCACCAGGCGGCGCGATCCCACGTCGTCCACCATGGCGCGGCAGGCGATGCCGCGCGCGGCGGCCTCGCACAATGCCGCCGCGACGCGGGCGCCGTTGCGGTCGGGCAGCCAGATGTAAAAGAGAACATGAACGTGGCGCTCGGCGTGCGCGATATCGGCGACCAGCGCGTCCACCGCTGCGTCGGAGTCCGCCATCAGCGCCGCCGCGTTGCCGCCCAGCGGCGCGTAGCCGCTGATCGAGGTGGCGACGCGGAACAGCGGCAGCAGGCGCGGCGGGAGCGCCCCTTCGGCCGGTTCCGTGGCGCCGGGCGGGCGCGCGGGATCGGGCAGCGCGGCCAGCACCCCGTGCAGGCGCGCGATGCGGCGGCGGCCGATATTCGTCTCGCCCAGCAGGATGTAGCCGACAATGCCGAGGATCGGCAGGCCGAGTATGACGACGATCCAGGCGATGCGCGAGGCGGGGTCGCGGTACGGGCGGAGCAGCACGCGCAGGATCAGCGCGGCCTGCAGCAGGATGTGGATCGCGACGCTCATGCCCGCAGCATGACAGCGAAGCCGGCCACCGTCAGGCGGTCTTCGCGGCGCAGGTTCCCGCGGCGCTCATCTCGTCACGGCCGCCGCGACCTGGTCGGCAAGCTCCCCCGCCGCCGTGCTGGCGGCGGCCACGAAGTCCGAGGTCGCGCCCCCCTGCACCGGCGCCGTCGCGCTCGCCGTGCGGGAGACCGGCGTACGGCGCGAGTCGCGCCAGCTCACCGATACCTGGGCCGTCAGCGTGAGGGTCTGCGGCGCGGTCAGCCCGAGCCGCTGTAGGTTGACCTCCACCACCACGTCCGGGACGACGGTGGTGATGGCGCCGCCGCTGGCGATCACGTTGGTCCCGGGCAGGCGCTGCGCCAGGTTCTCCACCAGCAGCCGCGTCATCATGGCGTCCAGGCTTTCCGCCCACCACTCATTGCCCGCCACCTCCACCCGGTATTCCGCGGCGCTGCGCACGATCTGCACGCGGTCCAGGTAGCGGGCAAGCGAGACCTCCCGTACCGTGATGGTGCGCGGGCCACCGCGCCGGGTCGGGCCCTGCACCGGCAGAAGCGTGTAGAGCGTCGGCTCGGGCGATCGGCAGGCGGCGACTGGCAGCAGGGCGGCAAGGACGGCGCGGCGTCGGAGCATGGTCAGGGTGCCTGGGTGGACCGGCCCCGGATCAGCGCCTCGGGGTTGCGGTTGAGCTGGTCGGCAAGACTGCGCAGCGACCGGGAGGCGACGGTGATCTGTTCCATCATGCGGTCGAGGTCTCGGCGGAACTGGGATTCGTCGCCGTAGCCGCGGTTGGCCGATTGCACCAGCCGGTTGGCCGACTGCACCGCCGCGTTCAGGTTGGCGACGAGCTGCGGCAGGGTTCGCAATGTCGGGGCGGCGGCCGCGTCGATGCGGCGCACCGTCTCCTCCGCGGCCTGCAGCGTCTGGTTGAGCGCCGCGATCGCCTGACGCAGCTCCGGCCCCGCGACCAGGGTGTTCACGCCGGCGATGGTGCTGTTGAGGTTCTCGCCGATCTGCTGCAGCGGGATCGCGTCGATGCGCGACAGCACGCGGTTCACCCCCTCCAGGATGGAGGAGAACTGGCCGGGCGCGGTGGGGAAGACGATGACGTTGTCCACCACCTCTATCTCGGCGGGCTCGGCGTTGGCGACGATCTCCAGCGAGATCTGCTGCTGGCCGGTGATCAGGTTGGCGCTGGCCAGCCGCGCGCGCATGCCCTGGCGCACCAGCAGCCGGGCGTTCTCGAGCGGACCGCGGGCTTCGGCGTTGATCGAACCCGCGATGCGCTCGGGTTCGATCTCGTAGCGCACGGGAACGCGCAGGCTGTTCGTCGCCATGTCGTAGACCAGGTCGAAGCCGAGGACCTCGCCGATGCGCACCCCCTGGAAGCTCACCGGCGCACCGGGCGCGAGGCCGCTGACGGAATCCGTGAAGTAGGAGACCACGGGGATGCGCCGGCGCACCGCGGCGGAATCCGCTGTCTCGCGCGAGGCATACAGGCGGAAGGTCTCGTCGGTCGGCGGCACGGGGCCGCGCAGGGCAGCGTCCGGCGTCTCGAAAGCGATGCCGCCGAGGATCAGGGCGCGCAGCGATTCGAACTGCAGCTGCACCCCCTCCGCCCCGATCTTCACGGCGACGCCCGACGCGTTCCAGAACCGCGTGCCTTCCCTGAGGTAGCTGTCGTACGGGGCGCGGATGAAGGCCTGGATGGTGACGAACTCCGCCATGTCGGCGACGTCCCAGCCCATGACCTGGCCGACTTCGATGTCGCGGAAGAAGACGGGCGAGCCGAGGCTGATGGAGCCGATGCGGTCGGCGCGCAGCCGCACGGTGCGGCCGGGCTCCGTGCTCGCGACGATCGGAGGGTCCTCGAGCCCGGTGAAGCGCCGCTGCGGCTGGCCGTCGCCAGGTCCGGGCGAGAGCTGGATGTATGACCCCGAGAGCAGCGTGTTGAGGCCGGAGATGTTGCCGGCGAAGAGCCTGGGCTTCACCACCCAGAAGCGCGTCGTGCCGGTCAGCAGCGGCTCGGCCTCGCGGTTCATACGCACTGTCAGATCGACATGCTGGCGGTCGGGCGACAGGGCGATGGTCTCGACCGTGCCGACGGTCACTTCGCGTAGCCGGACCTGCGACTGGCCGGCGGTCAGACCCTCCGCGCTGCGGAAGGTGATGACGATGGTCGGGCCGCGCTGGGAGAATTCGTGCCAGACTAGGTAGCCCGCGATCAGCGCGGTGACGATCGGGATCGCCCAGATCGGCGAGAACCAGCGGCTGCGCCCGACCTTCGCGCGGACCGTCGCCTCGGGGTGCGGCGTGTCCATCAAGGGCGCCCCTGGGCGGGATCGGCCGGGTTGGCGCCGGCGGCGTCCCACATCAGGCGGGGGTCGAAGCCCTCGGCCGCCAGCATGGTCAGGATCACGACGGCACAGAAGGCGATCCCGCCATAGCCGGGCTCGATGCTGACGATCGCGCCGAAGCGCACCAGGGCCACCAGGATGGTCACCATGAAGATGTCGATCATGGACCAGCGCCCGATCGCGTTGATCGCGAAATAGAGCCGCGTCCGGTCGCGCAACCTGCCGCGCCAGCCGAATTGCGTGGACAGCAGCAGCACCGCCATGCCGACCACCTTCATCAGCGGCACCGCGACGGAGGCGAGGAAGACCAGCGCGGCCAGCGGATAGAGCTCGGCTTCCATCAGCTCCACCACGCCGCCCAGGATGGTGCTCGGCTGGCCGGATCCGAGCTGGTAGAAGGCGAGGACGGGGAAGTAGTTGGCGGGGATATAGAGGATCGCGGCCGCGACCAGCAGCGCCCAGGCCCGCGGCACGGCACTGGGCTTGCGCGCATGCAGCGTACTGCCGCAGCGCGGGCAATGGTCGTCATGGTGGTGCGGCAGGCTGACCAGGCCGCAGGTATGGCAGGACGCGGCGCCGTCCTCGCGCCGGGCGAGCGCTGTCGCGGCGTGGTCGATGGGCTGGCGCGGGACGCCGCGGCGCTCCATCTCGTCCCACACGGCCTGGCGGTCCAGCACGGCCTCCGCGGCGATCATGGTCAGCATCAGCAGCGCCAGCGCATACAGCGCCATGCCGAGCTCGATGTGAACGAGATCCACCAGCTTCGTGTACGCGACCGCGACGCCGAGCAGGAAGACCTCAACCATGGACCAGGGCCGCAGATGCTCGACGAAGGCGTAGACGCGGCGGATATGCCGCGGCGGGCGGGCCAGGCGCAGCCCGATCAGCACGTAGCAATTGGCCGCCAGCTTCAGCGTCGGCGCGACCACGGTCGTGAAGAGCACGATGACGGTCAGTTCCCACAGCCCGCTGCGGCCCATGTCTACAGGGCCCGTGAACAGGCTGGCCTGGCGCGTCATCCCGGCCGTCGAGACCGTCATCAGCGACATCAGGCAGGCAACGCCGAGAATGGAGAGCGCAGCCAGGTTCAGCGCCAGCGCGCGGCCCAGCGGATCACGCATCGCCTTACGGAGCACCGAGCCGCAGCGCGAGCAGACCGCGGAATCGCCCGCCTCCAGGGCGGGGATGACCTGGAAGCGCCCGCAGCTGCCGCATTCGCAGAGCCGCGCGGGCGTGCGCCAGGACACGGCGTCTTCCGCGCGGCCGAGGGCGGCGGAGGCGCTCATCGTAGCCGGCCCGGCCGGCTGGGGTCACGCATGCGATCTCTGGGGGACACGCCCCGGGAACTCCCTCTGCGGCCTGCGCGCCGGTCCTAGGCCAGTTACGTCGCGCGCGCCATCCGGGCGGGACTATCCATGCCCCCGGCCACCCCGCGCAAGCGAGGTGCGGATTCGGGATAGCGGAACGCCGACGCGGCCCGGGGTGGCGATGTTACACTTCCCGGCGGGATGGACAGGAGCACAGGCATGCCAGCGCCCGGCGCTGGATGAGCCGGTCGGATCGGCGGTGACGCACCCCCTCATCCGCCACGCCGCCCTGATCGCTAAGCCTGTTTCGGGGAGCCGCCGCCGGAGCCCTGAGGTCCGGTCGGCGGGGCGCGTCAGAAGCTAAAGTTCAACGCCAGGTAGGCGCCGCTCAGCGGCATCTTCTGCACGAAGGCGGTGTCGCCCTGATCCAGCGTGAGGGTGCGGTAGCCGACCCGCACGCCGCCCCAGCTCATCTGGTAGCCGATGCCTCCGAAGGACTGCCAGGTGATCTGCGACGCGCCGGCCGGGGCTCAGCCGCTTCTCGCGGGCTTCCCGCAGGACGCGCCCGCGCACCGGGGCGCCGTCGACGGAAGCGCGGACAGCACGCCGGACCTGGCCGTATCAATCCGGGCGGATGTTGCCGGCGCGCACGACGTCCCGCCATTTCGCGACCTCCTCGCGCACCAGGGCCGCGAAGGCCTCCGGCGTGCTGGGCGCGACCACGAAGCCCTGCTGTGCGAAGGGATCGCGGATGGCGGGGTCGGCCAGCGCCGCGGCGATCTCCGCGTTCAGCCGGGCGACGACAGGCGCGGGCGTGCCGGCAGGAGCGAAGATGCCCTGCCAGGACGTCGCCTCAAAGCCGGGCAGGCCGGATTCCGCGATGGTCGGCACGTTCGGAAGCAGCGGCGCCCGCCCGCGCGAAGTGACGGCGATCGGCACCAGCGCGCCGGACTGGACATGCGGCAGCGAGACCAGGAAGTCCGCGAAGGCCGACTGCACCTGGCCGCCGATCAGGTCCGTCATCGCCTGGGCCGAGCCTCGGTAAGGCACGTGCTGCAGCGTCAGGCCGGCGCGCTGCGCGAACATCTCGCCGGTCAGGTGCATGGAGGTGCCGTTGCCCGGCGTGGAGTAGGTCACAGGGCTGCCGGCCGCGGCGCGCGCCGCGGCGATGAAGCCGCCGACGTCGCGCGCGGGAAAGCGCGGCGCGACGACCAGGATCAGCGGCGCCGCGACAAGCTGCGTCACCGGCACGAAATCGCGCACGGGATCATAGGGCAGATTGGGGAAGAGGCTCGCCGCGATGGCGTTGCTGCCGGTGACGCCCGCCAGTAGCGTGGTGCCGTCCGGCGGCGACTTCGCGACGAGGTCGGCGCCCGTCGTGCCACCGGCGCCGGGCCGGTTCTCCACCAGCACGGTCTGGCTCATGCTGATCGTCATCTTCTCCGCGATGCGGCGCGCCAGCAGGTCGGTGCTGCCGCCTGGCGGGAAAGGCACGACAATCCGGATCGGGCGGGTCTGCGCGAGGGCCGGGATGGCCGGCAGCGCCAGCGCGGCGGCGAGGGCACGGCGGGTGATCTTCGTCATGCTGTCGTCTCCTGCGCGCCCCAGCCGCCGCCGCCGGCGGTCTCGATGACGAGCGTCTCGCCGGCGATCCAAGCGAAGCGAGCCTTGGAAGGGAAGTCCCGCATCGCGCCGTCGGCGCCGAGGAGGCGGCAACGCGCAAGGCCGCCGGGCCCGCCGCCTTGCGCGCCGGGCGCGCCCGACAGGTGCCGCTCGCCGCGATAGGAGACCTCCGCCCGGCCCGAGAGCAGGCGGTAGGCCCGACGCACGCCGTCGCCGCCGGAATGCAGGCCGGCACCGCCGGAGCCGCGGTGGCGCTCGACGGCCTCGACGCGGATTGGCGCGATGTCTTCCAGGATCTCGGCCGGCAGATTGCGCGCGTTGGAGACGTCGGCGGAGAGCGCGTGCAGGCCGGGGCGATCGGGGCCGCCGCCCTCGCCGCCGGCCATGATCTCCGTGAACATCCAGGGCCTGCCCGAATCATCCGTGCCGGCAACCGACATCACGACCGCAACGCCGGCATTCGGCGCGCGCGCGGGCCCCGGCGACAGGAGCGCATAGGCTGCGAAGAGCGCGTTGGTCGCGAGCTTCACCGTCGCGGTGCGCGCATTCACCGGCGCGGGGAAGTGCGGGTTGACGACACTGCCCTCGGGCAGGCGGATGTCCAGCAGATCGAGCAGGCCGTGATTGGCCGCGGCGTCCGGCGCCATGCGGCGCAGCAGCGCGAAGCAGGCCGCGACGAGGCCAGAGGGCGCCGCGTTGACGGGCCCAGCGGTCTGCGGCGAGGAGCCCGCGAAATCCACGATGAGGCGCGGGCCGCCGACGCGGCGCAAGGTGGCGCGGATAGCGACGGGATCGGGCGTGATGCCGTCGCCTTCCAGCGCTTCCTCGGCGGCCGCGTCGGCTTCGGGCAGGCCGTCCAGCACGGCGGCGAGCGCGTCGCGGGCTTCCCGCAGCAGCGCCTCGCCGCGCCGCGCGAAGGCTTCCGCGCCGATGCGCCTGGCGAGCGTGGAGACTTCCGCTTCCGCCTGCGACACCGACTGCCATTGCGCATCAAGGTCGGCGCGCAGCATGTCCGGGGTGCGCGTGTTGGCGGCAAGGATCGCCGCGATGCCGGCATCCTCTGCGCCGGCCTGGCGCCACCGCACCGGCGGCAGGCGCAGCCCTTCCTGGAAGATGTCGCGCGCATCCGGCGGAATGGAGCCCGGCGCCAGGCCGCCGACATCCTGGTGGTGCAGGATGGTGGCGGCCAGCGCGACGACGCGTCGTTCCACAAGGACGGGCCTTGCCAGGATCAGGTCAGGCAGATGCGTGCCGCCCGACCAGGGATCGTTGGTGAGGAAGCCGTCGCCTTTCCCCATGGTTGCCGCGGGAAAGGCGCGCAGGATGCCCGCGACGGCGGGGATCATCCCGCCGAGCAGCAGCGGCAGCGACCGCGCCTGCGCCAGCACCCGGCCGTCGGGCAGGAAAAGCGCCGCGGCGCAATCCATCCCGTCGCGCGCAACGGGAGACTTCGCGGCAGCGAGCAGGCTGTCCTGCATGCGGTCGGCCAAGCCCTCGAGCGCGAGGCGCAGGATCGCGCGCTGCGCGGCCTCGGTGGTGTCCGACGCCAGCGGCGGCGGCGGGTCGGCGGCGGGCAGGACCGGCGCGGCATCGAGCAGCCCGCTCGCCGAGAGCAAGCCCGGCGCCGGCGGGATCACGACGCGCGGGCAGCCCATGTGGTTCGCCACCGCCGCGGCAAGGCGCGGCCCGAAGCCGCCACCGACGACCAGAGTCGCGACATCGGGATGGATGTTCCTGCGCAGCGCGATGCGGCGCACGGCCTCTGCAAGTTGCACCGCGGCGACGGCCAGGACCTCCGCCGGCGTTTCCGACAGGATCGGGCCGCCCCGTGCCGTGGGCCGATCGCCGCCAATCCCGACGCTTTCGACATCCAGCGCGGGGCAGCGCAGCGTCATGTCGCCGAGCTGCACCTGCGCGGTCCGCAGCGGAACGCCGTCGCGGACCAGGCTGACCTCCGCCGTCGTGCCGCCGACATCGAGCCCGATCACCTCGCCGCGCGGCACCATGCGCGACACCGCGATCGCGCCGGCCGCCGGGCCCGAGAAGGCGAGCGACAGCGGCGCGTCGAGCGCCGCTTCCGTCGCCGCCAGCGTGCCGTCGGCCAGGGCGAAGGACGGCGCCGGCAATCCGGCCGCGCCCAGCCTCCGTGCGACCGCGCCGAGCGTCTTCGCCAGCAGCGGCTTCAGCGACGCGTCCGCCAGCGTCGCCAGCATCCGCTCGAATTCTCGGGGCTGCGGATCCACGCGATGAGACAGCGAGATCACGGCGTCCGGCCGCGCGGCACGGATCGCCTCCGTCACGCGCAGCTCATGCGCGGGGTTGCGATGTGCGTGCAACAGGCAGATCGCGATCGGAAGGTCGGGCAGCGAGGAGGGCAGGCCGCCGATGTCCAGTGCCACCTGCTCGGTGCCGTCGGCCGCGAGCCGGCCGGCGACGTTGAATCGGAAGGCTGGCGGCGAGAGCCAGGGCGGCGTGGGGGCCGGCGGGTCCGGCGCGTCGGGATCGCGTCGCGATTGGCGGCCGAGATCGGGCAGGTCCGCGAAGCCGCGCGTCGTGACCAGCGCGACCGGCGAAGCCGCGCCGGTCAGCAGCGCATTGGCCGCCAGCGTCGTCGCGATCCGGATGCTGGCGACCTCGTGCGCCGCGATGCCTTCAGCCGCCATGAAGCCGAGCAGCGTCGCGGCGATGTCCTGGCTCCGGGCACGGGGAAACTTCGCGATGCGGGCGGGTTCCGCCGGGTCATGCAGCGGCGCAGCGATGACGTCGAGATGGCTGCCGCCCTGGTCCAGCGCGACCTCGAAGCGCCGCGTCATGCCGCGCGGACGAAGCGCGTGGGCGCGAACGGGCCGAGGTCCACCTCGGGCTCGCGGCCTGCGACGAGATGCGCGACCTCCCGCCCGGTCGTCGCGGCGCTGCACATGCCGACATGGCCATGGCCGAAGGCGAACCAGGCATTGTCCACGCGCGGCGCGCGGCCGATGACCGGCATGGAGTCCGGCAGGCAGGGGCGGTGCCCCATCCAGCGCGTGACGCGCGAGGTGTCGAGGTGCGGGAACATCTCCTGCCCGCGGGCCAGCAGCGCGTCGGCGCGGCGCATGTCGGGCGGCGCGGTCAGCCCCGCGAACTCCACCGATCCCGCGAGCCGCAGCCCCATGCGCATCGGATTGACCATCAGGTTGTGCTCGACCGCCATCACGGTATGGCGCAGCGCCAGGTTGCTGCTCTCGACCGTCACGTGATAGCCGCGCTGCGTCTCGAGCGGGATGGCCGGGCCGAGTTGCTTCGCCAGCCTCGCCGACCAGGCGCCGCCGGCCAGCACCGCGCCTTCGCAGTCCAGCGTCTCCAAGCCCTCGAGCTCGACGCCGGTGACGGAGCCGGCGCGCAGCCGGAAGCCTGTCGCACGCGCCCGCACGACCTCGGCACCGTCGGCCACGCACCGGTCGAAGATCGCGCGCGTCAACGCGGCGGGATCGGGCGTCGAGCCGTTCTCCGGCGCCAGGATGCCGAAGCGGAAGCGGCCTTTCAGGTCGGGCTCCAGCGCGACAAGCTCCTCCTCATCCACGTCGCGCATCTCGACTCCGAGGCTGCGGCGGAGGTTCATCCCCCAGGCCCATTGCCGCGCCGCCTCCGGCCCGGAATAGACATAGAGGCAGCCCGTCCGCCGCATCAGCCCCATCGCGCCGGCGCGCTGCAGCAGCGGCTCGTAGCAGTCGAAGATCGGGGCGAGCAGGCCGCGCATGACGGCCGCGATGCGCGTCACTTCGTCAGCCGAGCACGCGCGCAGGAACCGCATCAGCCACGGCGCCGCGACCGGCGCGTACCACCAGCGCACGGTCAGCGGGCCCAGCGGATCCAGCAGCCAGCGCGGCACCTTCCTCCACATCCCCGGCATGCCGACCGGCAGGCAGGCCGAGGGCGAGAGCGAGCCCGCATTGCCGAAGGACGTCGCCTCGGCCGGGCCAAGCGGATCGACGAAGGTCACGTGGTGCCCATCGCGCTGCAGCCAGGCCGCGCAGCAGGTGCCGACGATCCCGTTGCCGATCACCGCGATGCGCATCAACCCTCCGCCGCCTTGCCGGCGGTTCCGCCCCGGCCCTATTTTCATCATACAGGCAACGCGCCGTCGGACACCCCGTGCCGGAGGTTCATCCGTGATATCAGCCGAACAGAACGAACGCCTGACCCGCGTTGGCCCGGGAACGCCGGGCGGCAAGGTGCTGCGCCACTACTGGCAGCCCATCGCCCTGGCCGACGAGCTGCAAGGCAGGCGGCCCGTGCGGCCGGTGCGCGCGCTCGGCCAGGATCTCGTGCTGTTCCGCGACGAGGCCGGGCGGCTCGGCCTGCTCGACCGCGACTGCCCGCATCGCAACGCGGACCTGGCGTATGGAAGGCTGGAAGACGGCGGGCTGCGCTGCGCCTTCCACGGCTGGCTCTTCGACGTGAACGGCAAGTGCCTCGAGACGCCGGCCGAGCCCGACGGCAGCACGCTCTGCACGAAGATCCGCCAGCGCAGCTATCCCGTGCAGGAACGCAGCGGCATCGTCTTCGCCTATCTCGGAGAGGGCGAGGCGCCGCCCTTCCCTGCCTTCGACTGCTTCGTCGCCCCTGACACCCACACCTTCGCCTTCAAGGGCCTGATCGAGTGCAACTGGCTGCAGGCGCTGGAGGTCGGGATAGATCCCGCGCACGCGTCCTTCCTGCATCGCTTCTTCGACGACGGCGACCAGGCCGAGGCCTATGGCAGGCAGTTCCGCGCGACCAGCGACGGGTCGGACCTGCCGATGACCTATGTGCTGCGGGAATTCTCCCGCCCGCGGATTGAGGTGGACAGCACGCCCTATGGCCTGCGGCTGACGGCGCTGCGGTCCATCAACGACGCCACGACGCATGTGCGCGTCACCAACCTGTTCTTCCCCCAGGCCTTCGTCATCCCGATGAGCGCGGAGATGACGATCACGCAGTGGCACATGCCGGTTGACGACGTCAGGACCTACTGGGTCGCGATCTTCACCAGCTTCGCCGGCCCGGTGGACCGTGAGCGCATGCGCGCGCAGCGGCTGGAGAGCTATTCGCTGCCGGACTACCTACCGAAGCGCGGCCGCCAGAACGAGTACGGCTTCGACCCGGAGGAGCAGGCAAGCCGCACCTATACGGGCATGGGCGAGGACATCAACGTCCACGACCAATGGGCGGTGGAATCGCAGGGCGCGATACAGGACCGCACGCGGGAGAACCTCGCGAGCAGCGACAAGGCGATCGCCGCCAATCGCCGCCTGCTGCTGCGCGCCATGGCGGCGGTCGAGGAAGGCAATCGCCCTGCCCTGCTGCAGGACGACGCGGCCGCGGCGCTGACCGGGCCGTCCACCATCGACACCATGGCTCCGGCCGCGTCCTGGGAAGCGCATTGGCGCCAGGCCGTTGAACGCCGTCGCGGCGCGGCGCCTTGGTCACCGCCGGCGCTCGCCGCCGAATGAGCTTCGCCGAGCGACACAGCCTGCATTCCCGTCAGGTCCGCGACGAGGTCCTGGACCGCATCGCGGAGGACGATGTCGGCGTGGTGCGCCTGGCCTGGCCCGACCAGCACGGCATCCTGCGGGGCAAGACGATCGTTGCGTCGGAAGTCGCGCGCGCGCTGAACGAGGGCGTGACGATGACGACCACGCTGCTGCTGAAGGACACGTCGCACCGGACCGTATTCCCGGTCTGGACCGCGGGCGGGGGCCTCGGCGAACGCGCGCTGGAGGGGGCGGCGGATGCGCTGCTGATGCCCGATCCCGCGAGCTACAAGCGCCTGCCCTGGGCGCCGCATTCCGGCTGGATGCTGTGCGACGCCTACTACCCCGACGGCCGCGTCGTGCCCTTCTCCACGCGGCATCTCCTGCAGAAGCAGGTCGCGCGCGCTGCGGATCTCGGCTTCGACTACGTCACCGGCCTCGAGGTCGAGTTCCATCTCTTCCGCGTCACCGATCCGCGCCTTGCGCCAGAGGATTCCGGTCAGCCCGGCACGCCGCCGGACGTCTCCCTGCTGACGCTCGGCTACAACTACCTGACGGAGCTTCGCTACGACCTGCTCGATCCCGTGCTGGAAGTCCTTCGGAAGGACATCCAGGCGCTCGGCCTGCCGCTGCGGAGCATGGAGGTCGAGTTCGGCCCAAGCCAGGTGGAGTTCACCTTCGCCGCACAGGACGCGCTGGCGAGCGCGGATGCAATGGTGCTGTTCCGCTCCGCCGTGAAACAGGTCGCGCGCCGGCACGGCTTCCACGCGACCTTCATGTGCCGCCCGCGCATGCCGAACGTGATGTCGAGCGGCTGGCACTTGCACCAGTCGCTTCGCGACCGCACGACGGGCCGTAACGCCTTCATGGGCGAAGGCGAGTTGCTATCGCCCAACGCGAGGCACTTCCTCGGCGGGCTGCTGGCGGAAGCGCGCGCGGCGGCGGCCTTCTCCACGCCGACGCTGAACGGCTATCGCCGCTACCGGCCGAACAGCCTCGCACCCGATCGCGCGATCTGGGGCGTGGACAACCGCGGCGTGATGGTGCGTGCGCTCGGCGCGCCGGGCGATCCCGCCGCCAGGCTCGAGAACCGCGTCGGCGAGCCCGCGGCCAATCCCTATCTCTACATGGCGTCCCAGCTGGCCTTCGGCCTGGATGGCATGGCGAAGCGGCTCGATCCCGGGCCGCCGGCCGACACGCCTTACGAGACCAGGGCCCCTGCCCTGCCGCGCAGCTTGGCGGAGGCGCTGGATGCGCTGGAGCACAGCGCCGTCGCGCGCGAGGCCTTCGGCGGACCGTTCGTCGCCTACTATCTTCGCTTAAAGCGCGCCGAGATCGCCCGCTTCGAGGCCGAGGTCTCGGAGTGGGAACACCGCGAATACTTCGAGCTCTTCTGAGCCCTGAACCTGCGTTGCCCGTGCTGTGGTCAGCGCATCGGCCGCCAAGGCGCGAGCGTCGGAGCCGTCCTCGGCCTCTTGGGGGGCCACTCCACCCGGATGCCAGACTGTGCGAGCAGACGCGAGCGGGATCGCACCGCAAAGCTCCCGTTGCCCCGCCAAGAGTACGTTTGCCGCCTCCAGGCCGCGGCTTGGCCGCAAGCGTCGTGCCTCTCCTTGCATGCTGGCGGGATACTGCTTTTTTCTTGGGCGGAACGGAGTCGGGTGGCCGTACGACGCATCCGCAGCTTCCTGTGGCCGAACGAGTTTCAAGGCGTGGCAGACGACG